>JAWOIN010000078.1:0-25461 GCA_046484665.1 Gemmatimonadota bacterium | reverse complement strand
GCCGGGAGCAGCTGCGCCAGCTTCATCGCGGTGCCGAACAGCCCCAGGTACTTGCCCGCCGTCCCGAGTAGCTTCTCGGCCCTGCGCAGGGGGTGGCGCTTGTCCGCCATCGTCAGCGCTCGGCGGTGGGGACGTACGCGGGCATGTCCACCACGAGGAGCGGCTCCGCGTCGCCCGCCGCGAAGACCCGCAGGACGAAGGTCTCGTCGAGGACGAAGGCGTCGGCGGTAATCGCTGGGTGGTCAAGGCGCAGGTCCATGCCGGCGGTCGCGGCAAGGCCGGCGGGGTCAAGTTGGTCGGCGCCGAGCGGATCGCCAAGGCCGCCGCCCGCCGGCTCGTCATCGCCGGCGGTCGCCGCTTCCACCTCGACCGCCGGATCCGGAGCGTCGGCGGAGTGGACGACCGGCAGAAGGCGCAATGGCTCGGCCGCGCCCGTGCGCTGCTCAACCCGATCCGGTGGGAGGAACCGTTCGGCCTCAACGTGACCGAGGCCCTGGTGAGCGGCTGCGCGGTGCTCGCGTCGCCGCTCGGCTCCATGCCGGAGCTGGTGACGCCGGAAGTCGGGTTCCTGTGCGCCACCGACGACGAGTTCGTGGCGCGGATCGCGGAACTCGACAGGATCGCCCCCGAGGCGTGTCGTCAGCGCGCGCTGTCGCGCTTCACGCATATCCAGATGGCCGAGGCGTACGTGGAGCTGTACCGGCGAGCGGCCGACGGCACGCTCGGCGCGGCTTGACGCTCCGGCGGCGCGCCGTAGCTTCCGGCGCCATGAGCGAATCCAGCGGCGGTACGCCCCGCCTCTCCGCCTTCTCCATCGTCAAGAACGCCCGGATCTACGACTACCCGATCGAGGCGGCGCTCCGCTCCGTGCTTCCGCTCGTGGACGAGCTCCTGGTGAACGTGGGACGCTCCGACGACGACACTCTGGAGATCGTGCGAGGGATCGACGACCCGAGGATCCGGATCGTCGAGCGGGACTGGGGCGCGGAGCGGGACCGGACCACCGGTGTCCACTCGGAGGAGACGAACTTCGTGATGGACCGGTGCTCGAACGACTGGGCGCTCTACATCCAGGCGGACGAGGTCTTGCACGAGGAGGACTACGAAGCGCTCCGTGCCGCGCTCCGGAGGGCCGCCTCCCGGCCCGAGGTGGAGGGCCTCGTGTTCGACTACGTCCACTTCTACGGGAGCCCGGACTGGTGGCTGTGGGGGCGACGCTGGTACCGGCGCGAGGTCCGCGTCGTGCGGCGCTCCTCCGGCGTGCGCTCGCGCGCCGGGGCCCAGGGGTTCAAGGTCCCGCCGAAGTACCGCCCCGTGGCGGCGATCCCGGCGCGGGCTCGCATCTTCCACTACGGCTACGCGAAGACGCTCGACGCGCTCAAGGCGCGCCGTCGCCTGTGGGCGCGTTACTGGAGCGGGAACGAGGAGGAGTGGGGCAGGTGGGAGTTCACCCATCCCCGCGAGCTTCTCCCGTTCACGGGCACGCACCCGGGCACCGTCCGCGACTGGATCGGCTCCCGCGAGTGGCCCTACCGGCCGGACGACTACGACCGTCCGGGATGGAGCTGGGACGAGTTCCGGAACTGGGTTTCCGATCGCGTCGAGGGCGCGACCGGCTGGAGACCCGTCGAGCACCGGAACTACGCGCTCCTCCCGCGGCCGGGAACGGATCCCGAGTGAGCACCCGCCTGCCGTCGTTCTACGACTGCGACAGGTGTCCCGCCTACTGCTGCAGCTACCCGCGGATCGAGCTGACGCCGCGGGACCTGCGCCGCCTGGCGAGCCACCTGGGGATCGACGTCGAGACGGCCGAGAGGAGATTCACGAAGGCGGGGCCGGACCCGGGCGAGCGCGTCCTTCGTCACCGGACGGATCCCGTGTTCGGGACCGCCTGCCGTCTGCTCGATCCCGAGGCGCGGCACTGCACCGTATACGCAGTACGGCCGGCGGGCTGCCGCTCGTACCCCGGGACGGCCCGCTGCGGCTACTACGACCTCCTCGCCTCCGAGCGGCGCCGGCAGGACGATCCTGACCTCGTCGTGACCGCCTGGGTCACGGACGTCTGACGGTCGCGCCCGTCGACGTCCGGCGGGTCAGCGCGCGTCGCCGGCGAGCGTCGCCTCCAGCCTCGGGTCGTCCCGCATGAGGAGGAGGTCGGGCCAGGCGGAGGCGTGCAGCCACGGCGCCCCGGGCGCTCCCATCCGCAGGGCGTCGATGAGAAGCGACAGGCCTCGCGCGGGGTCCCCGGCGATCGCCTCCACCCGGGCCAGGTAGGCCGTACGCTCGCCTTCCGCGTACGGAAACGAGGCCGCGAGCCGGGCGCGCGCGGACGCGAGGTCCCCGAGCCGCGCCTCCGACAGCGCCGCGAGGCCCGCGTAGGTCTCGCGGTCCGGGTAGTCGACGGCGAGGCCGCCGAACACCGCCGCCGCCTCCCGCCAGCGTCCCAGGTCGTACAGCGCGCTGCCGAGCCAGTACCGGTGCTCCCGCCTGCCCGGCGTCTCCGAGAGACGGGCCTCGAGCCAGGCGCCGGCCCGCTCGAGCATCGCATCCCCCTCGCGTGGCCTTCCGTGCGCCCGGAGCTCCTCCCCCGCCACCGTGAGTGCCGCGCCGAGCGACCAGTATGTGGTGGGCGGCAGCGTCTCCATCTCCGCCAGCGCCGTCTCGAGCTCGCCCGTGCGACCCGACGCCGCGAGAGCCCGCGCCTCGAGGACGCGGGCGATCGTCCGGTCCGGATGGCGCGACCGCATGGCGCGGGCCGCCGCCAGCTCGCCCTCGTGATCGCCCGTCAGGTGACGGGCGTGCGCGAGCGCCGTCCAGTACTGGGCCCACTCCCGCATCGCCCCCCGATCGGGATCGAGCGACTCGAGGACCCGACGGGCCTCGGCGGGCCGCATCACGTTGAGCGCGGTCTCCGCCACGTTGTACGACGTCCGCGAGGCGGGCGCGATCTCCCTCGCTCTCCGCACCGCACGCAGCGCCGTCTCGGCATCCGAGTCCAGCATCGCCGTCAGGTGCCTCCAGCGGAGCTCCTGGAGCTCGCTGAACGTGCCCCGCTTCGCCCCGAGCTCGCCGAGCACCGAATCCGCTCTCGCCTTCCCGGGACGCGTGCCGAGGTTGTAGAGGTTCGTGGCCGCGAGGAGCAGCGCCTCAGTGAAGGTCGTGTCGAGCGAGAACGCCCGGAAGAACTCCGGTGCCGCGTCCTCGTACTCCTGCTGGAGGTAGAGCCGCATCCCGGCGTCGAACGCGCGATACGCGTCGAACGTCGGAGGATGCCGGGCGATGCCCGGCGCCGAGGCCAGCCGCTCGTCGGTCGCCACCGCGAGGCTCCCCATGAGCCGGTCCCGGAGTGCCTGGATCGCCGGCACGGGCGCGCCGGCGGGGGCCGCCTCGGCCGCCAGGGCGCTGATCAGCCGTCCGTTCCGGGCGTCCGTGACCTCCGCCCGGAAGCGGAGCTTTTCGCCGACCCGGTAGAAGGAGCCGGTCACGATCGTGGCCGCCCCAGTCTCCGCCGCGAGGAAGGAGACGGGATCGACGGGCCTCCCCGCGTCCGCGGCAGCCGCCGCGATCTCCGCCGCCCGCAGAGCGGTCGGCCAGGGGACGACCGGCACGGCGTTCGTCTGGAGGAGTCCCTCGGTGATCCAGTCGCCCGCCAGGCGACCGAGCACGTCGAGCGACGCGTCGCCCGTCTCGTTGGCGAGCGGCGCGACCGCCACGGGGCCGGACAGGGCGACGTCCGACGCGACGGCCACCGGGGCCGCCCGCTCAGGGGTGCCCCGGAGCAGGGCAAACGCGAGTCCGGCGGTCGCGGCCGCGACCAGGAGCCCGGCGCCGACGAGGACGGCATGCCGACCGCGCCCCCCCGTCCGTCTCCCCCGACCCGGAGCGCGAGCGGGTCCGACGCCCGACACGTCCCGCGCCACGGACCGGCCAGCCGGCGTGAGCGCGCCCGCCCGCTCGATCACGGCGAGGATCTCCCGGGCGGAGTCGAGCCGACGCGAGGGGCGGACCTCCAGGCAGCGGCCGACGAGCTCCGCCAGTTCCGCGGGAAGGTCGGGCCGGCGCGCGGAGAGGCGGGCGGCCACCTCGGGAGCGACCTCCCGGCCGTCGAGGTCCGACGACTGCATTTCGCGGACGGAGCCGGCGAACATCTCGTGCGCCAGCTGTCCCCAGGCGTAGAGGTCGGCCCGATGGTCGAGCGCCGCCATCCCCGCCAGCTGCTCGGGCGCCATGTACCGCGGCGTGCCGACCGCATCGCCCGTCCGGGTGAGGTTCGCCTCTTCCGCATCTGCGGTCACGCTCTTCGCCACCCCGAAGTCCATCAGGTAGGCGTGGCGGCCGGCGACGAGGACGTTGTCGGGCTTCAGATCCCGGTGGACGACTCCCGCCTCGTGCGCGTGCGCGAGCGCGCCGGCCACGTCGCGGAGCAGCGGCAGCGCCTCGTCGCGCGGGAGGGAGCCCTCCCGCGCGAGCCGCTCGCGAAGGGTCTCTCCCTCGACGTGGGGCATCACGTAGTAGAGGAGCCCCGCGGCCTCGCCCGAGTCGATGAGCCCCACGATGTGCGGGTGCGAGAGACGGGCCGCGAGCCGCACCTCCCGCTCGAACCGCTCGGCGCCGTATCGGGCCGCGATCTCGGGTCGAAGCACCTTGAGGACGACGGGACGGTCGTGCTTGCGCTCCCACGCGAGGAACACGATCGCCATCCCGCCCCGCCCCAGCTCCCGGACGATCCGGAAGCGGTCGCCGAGCGCCTCTCCGAGCGCGTCCGCGATCTCCCGTCCGTGCGGGCCGGGCCGGATCGGAAGCTCGAGGATCCCCTCCTCGCGCTCGTGCGCGGAGAGCATCGCTTCGACCTCGGCCTGAAGCGACGGATCGTCGCCGACCTGGCCGGCGAGCCACGCGGAGCGCTCCACGGCCGGCCGCTCGAGCGCCGCCTCGAACAGCTCGAACACCCGGTCCCAGCGGACGGAGCCGCTCACGCGTCCCCGCCGCCGCGATCGAGCTCGGCGTACAGCCATGCCCGGGCCTTCGTCCAGTCGCGCTGAATGGTCCGGCGCGTCACGCCCAGCGCCTCCGCGATCTCGGTGTCGGTGAGACCCGCGAAGAAGCGCAGCTCGACCACCTCCCGCAGCCGGGAGTCGACCCGGTCCAGCTTCTCCAGCGCCGCGTCGAGGGCCAGCGTCTCCTCCGGGGACGGGCCGCCCCCGGCCTCGAGCAACCCCTTTCCCGAGAGGGTCGTGGGCCGGGCGCCGGCGCCCCGCTTGTCCGCGTTCCTCCGCCGGGCCCGGTCCACGAGCACCTGGCGCATGGCCCTGGCCGCGACGGCGAGGAAGTGCGCGCGGTCCCGCCAGTCCACCTCGGGAGACGCGACCAGCTTGAGGTAGGCCTCGTTCACGAGCGCGGTCGGCTGCAGGGTGTGGCCTACCGCCTCACCCCGAAGACGGCCGGCGGCCACCGCCCGGAGCTCCTCGAGCACGAGCGGAAACACCAGCTCCAGCGCCTCCGGCTCGCCTTCCCGGGCCCGTCGCAGCAGCCGCGTGACCTCGCCTTCCTCCCTCCGTTCACGACTCACGTCCCCGGGCACCTCCTACCAGGCCACCCCGTAGTCTTCCCCGAAGTCGCTCGAGCCGCCCCACATCGTGCCGTTCGCGCGGTCGAACCAGATCGCGTTGATCGGACCGGACGTCCGGTCACTCACGACCAGGTCGTACCCCATCGCGGTCAGCTCCTCCCGCACCCACGGCGGCGTGTCCGCGCGGACGAGCAGGCGGCCGGGACGGGAGCCGTGATCCCCGAACGACGAGCGGAGCTGGAACGTGTTCACGTTCGCGGCCTCCGCCGCCTGCTGCACGTTCATCCCGAACTCGACCACGTTCAGGAAGAACTGGAGCAGGTTCTGGTCCTGCGTGTCGCCTCCCTGCACGGCGAACGACAGCAGGGGCCTGCCATCCCGAAGCGCCATGCCCGGAGTCAGCGTGACGCGCGGGCGCTTTCCGGGCTCGATCACGTTGAAGGGGTTCTCGGCCGGTTCCGTGACGAAGCTCTGCGCGCGCTGGCTGAGCCCGACGCCGGTCTCGCCCGCCACCACGGCCGGAATCCAGCCGCCGCTCGGGGTGACCGACACGACCCAGCCCTCGGCGTCCGCCGCCTGTATCGACGTCGTTCCGAGCAGGAATCCGGAGAGGTCGGGCGCCCCGGAGACGCCCGAAGGGCCGGGAACACCGCGCCTCTCCGGCGTGCCGGCGGCGTCCGGATCGGAGCGCCACCCGGCCAGCAGCTCCGGGAAGGGATGCGCTTCTCCCTGATACGGGTAGGGATCTCCCGGTCGGATGTCCGGGTCGTTGCGCTCACGGTCGATCTCCGCCGCCCGGTCCCGCGCGTATTCCTTCGAGAGCAGTCCAGCCACCGGCTCCGCGGGCGGAAAATCGGGGTCGCCATAATAGAAGTCGCGGTCGGCGAAGGCGAGCTGCATCGCCTGCGCGAGCGTGTGCACGTAGCGGGCGCTGTTGTAGCCCATTGCACGCAGGTCGAAGCCCTCCAGGATGTTCAGCGCCTGGAGCATCGCGGGCCCCTGCGTCCAGCTCGTCAGCTTGTAGACGTCGATCCCCCGGTACTCCGTCCGGACCGGCTCCTCGAGCTTCACCCGCCACGCGGCGAGGTCGTCGCGGGTGAGCAGCGCTCCCTCCTCGCGCGCTCCGCGCACGAGCTCCGCGGCGACGTCCCCGCGGTAGAACCGGTCGTACGCGGCCCGGATCGCCTCGCCCCGGCTCGCGCCCGCGTCGAGGGCCGCCCGCTCGGCCTCGACGAGCTTCCGGAGCGTCGCCGCGAGCCGCGGCTGGCGGAAGACCTCTCCCGCCCGCGGCGCACGGAGCGAGTCGCCCTCCCGGACCAGCATCGTCTCGCGGGCGTGGCTCCAGGACTCGATCCGGTCGCGGTTCCGGGCGATCGCGCGCGCCGTCTCCGCCTCGATCGGGTAGCCGTCCGCCATCTCGATCGCCGGCGTCAGCACCTCCGCGAGCGACAGCCGGCCGTACTCGGCGAGCATCACCATCAGCCCGCCCGGCGTGCCGGGCGTAACCGCCGCCAGCCCTCCGTACTCCGGCGGGTAGGTGAGCCCGCGCTCGCGGAAGAACGCCGCGGTGGCGCCGGTCGGCGCCGAGCCGAGCGCGTTCACGCCGATCACCCGGCCGACGCGCGGGTCGAAGATCAGGGCCTGCGTCTCGCCGCCCCAGGAGAGCACGTCCCACATCGTCGCGGTCGCCGCGAGCATCGCGCACGCGGCGTCCACGGCGTTGCCGCCGGCCGCGAAGGCGAGCGCCCCTGCCGTCGCCGCGAGCGGTTTTCCCGTGATCGCGACCCAGTGGCGCCCGTGGAGGACCGGCTTGTTCGTCTCCTGCGCCGCGCCGGCCACCGGACCGGCGACGAGGGCGAGGCCCGCGAGCGGCACCGCCGCGCGCAGGGCGAGCGGGGGGCGGCGGCGCGTTCGCCGTGGTCTGCGTCGGGCGCATCGGTCGGATCGCGGCATCGGACCTTCCTGAAAGCGGATTCCCGTCTTTTCCGAGCTTCGCCCGCACCCGGCGCGGCGGCAAGTGCGGGAGCGCGCGCCTGCCCGCGGACCGGTCGAGCCCGACCGCTTGTGCGCCGTCCTGCGCGGACGCATCCTCCGCACGAACCGCAACCGCGTGAGGAGACCGATGCCCCCGTCCCGTCGCCGGCCGCGCCGACCCGCCACCCTGGCCGCGAGGGATGTCCGGCTGCACGTCCGGCTGCACTTCCTGCCGTCCCGCGATGCGTTCGCCCTCCGCCGCCGCGCGCCGCTTCCCGTGGAGGACCGGCGGTGAGCGGAGCCGGGGCTCCAGACCCCGGAGTCCCGACGGGCCGGTTCCGCGTCCCGGACACCTACGTCATCATCTTCGCGGTCGTCGCCGCCGCCGCGCTCCTCACCTGGATCGTCCCGGCGGGCTCGTTCGAGACCTCCGCCGTCACCTACGTGGATGCGGCGGGCGTCGAGCGCTCGCGCGAGGTCCTCGATCCCGGGAGCTTCCGCCTCCTGCGCGACGGGGCGGGAGAATCGGTCCGGCGCGGCGCTCCGCTGTTCGCGCCCGGAGAGCGCACGGGCCTGTTCAACTACGCGTTCGAGGGCCTCGTCTCCGGCGACAAGTACGGGGCCGCGGTCGGCGTCGCGATGTTCATCCTCGTGATCGGCGGGGCGTTCGGCATTGTGCTGCGCACCGGGGCGGTGGAGTCCGGGATCATGGCGGTGATCCGACGCACCTCCACCACCCGCGGTCTCATCGTCCCGGTGATGTTCGTCCTGTTCTCGCTCGGCGGCGCCGTGTTCGGGATGGGCGAGGAGGCGATCGCCTTCGCGATGATCCTCGTGCCGCTCTGCATCGGGCTCGGGTACGATGCCGCGGTCGGCGTCCTGATCACCTACGTCGCCACCCAGGTCGGGTTCGCCACGTCGTGGATGAACCCGTTCAGCGTGGCGATCGCGCAGGGGATCGCGGGGATTCCCGTGTTCTCGGGCGCCTCGTTCCGGGTCGTGATGTGGATCTTCTTCACGCTGCTCGGCGCGGCGTGGACCACCTGGTACGCGCGCCGTGTCCGACGCGACCCCACCCGATCGATCGTCTTCCGGGAGCACGACCCGTTCCGCGAGGAGTTCGAGGAGAGCGCCCTCCTCGACACCCGGTTCGAGGCCGGCCACGCGCTCGTGCTTCTCACCGTGCTCGCGGTCGTGATCTGGGTGGTCTGGGGAGTCACGTTCCACGGCTACTACATCCCGGAGATCGCCTCGCAGTTCTTCGTGATGGGAATCGCGGCCGGCGCGATCGGCGTGCTGTTCCGGCTCGAGGGCATGCGGGTGAACGACGTGGCGACGAGCTTCCGCGGCGGCGCGAAGGACCTGCTCGACGCGGCGCTCATCGTGGGAATGGCGAAGGGCATCGTGCTCGTGCTGGGTGGCGACGACCCGACGCGGCCGACCGTGCTGAACACGATGCTGCACGGATCGGGCACGCTCGTCGCCGACCTCCCCGGCGCGGCCTCCGCATGGCTGATGCTCACCTTTCAGAGCGTGTTCAACTTCTTCGTCGTCTCCGGCTCGGGGCAAGCGGCTCTGACGATGCCCCTGATGGCCCCGCTCGCCGACATTGCGGGCGTCACGCGCCAGGTGTCGGTCCTCGCCTTCCAGCTCGGGGACGGCTTCACGAACATCGTCGTGCCGACGTCCGGCGCCCTGATCGGGACGCTGGGAGTTGCCCGGATCGAGTGGGGGACCTGGGTCCGGCTCGGAGTCCGCCTGTTCCTTCTCCTCTTCTTGTTCGCCTCCCTGTTCGTGGTCGCGGCGGTCGCGTTCGGCTACAGCTGAGGATGAGCACCCCCGCGTCGCGGGTCGCGAAGTCGGAGCCGGCCCGGGATGCTCGGTCCGCCGGAAAGTGGGAGCGATCGCCGACTCCGGCGGCGGAACGGTCGCTCAGGGGTCGGTCGCCGCCTCGCGGACGATTGCCCGGACGAAGCGGCGAAGTGCCTCGCGGTCGTGGCCGAGGAAGAGCGAGGGCTCGATGAGCTCGAGCTCGGATACGAGCGGCCGTCCCTCCGCGTCGGGCATCAGATCCACCCGGGCGTAGAGCGGTCGCTCGCCGAACCGCGCGGCGACGAGGCCGACCGCCCGCTCCGCGATCTCCCGCTCTTCCTCACGCAAGGGAAGCGCCCGTGAGACGCACTCCTCCGCACCCGCGAATCTGGGGTGCTTCCGGACGACGTGCGTCGCGGACCCGTCGATCCAGACGACGGCCCGCTCGCCCTCCGCTTCGACGCCGGGAAGGTAGGGCTGCACCATGGCGTCCCGTTCCGACAGGAGGGCGCCGAGGAAGGCCTCTGCCTCGCTTCGCGCGCCGCGCGGGAAGCGGTGCGTCCGCCAGGAGGAAGCGGAGATCGCCGGCTTCACCACGACGTCCTCCCAGCCGGCCTCGTCGGGGACCCCGGCGCCGGATCCGCCGCGGACGAACAGCCGGGTCGGCACGACCGGAAGGCCTTCGCGCTCCAGCTCGAGCAGGTAGCGCTTGTGGAAGCTCCAGCGGACCACGGCCGGCGGGTTGCGGAACCGGATCGTCGCGACCCGGGCGTCGAGCCAGGCCAGAAAGGCGTCCGGCCGTTCGTGCGCGTTCCAGCAGGAGCGGAAGATGCAGAGGTCGCAGTCGTCGGCCTCGGGGTCCGGAACGTCCCACGGGAGCAGGACGGGGTCGAGGCCCTCCGCGCGAAGCGCGTCGACCAGGAGCTCCTCGTCCGGATCGGGCTCGGGCAGCACCCGGCACGTGACGAGCCCGACCCGGCGAGGAGCGACCGTCACGCCGCGGCGGGCTCCCGGTAGATCCAGGCCCCGAGGATCGAGGCGAGGATCATCTCCACGAGCCCGATCGCCCCCCACGTCGCGATCATCGAGTTCGGGTAGAGCCCGATCATGGAGTAGCCGATCAGCGACAGGAAGTACCCTCCGAGCCACAGCGCGACGGCGACGATGGCGGCCGTACGCGGGCCGGGCCCGAACCGCGGCCGGGCGGCGGCGTAGAAGAAGACGAGGACCAGGCCCGAGACGAGGCTCACGAGCACGGTGATCAGGAAGAGGGCCGGGCTGATGTCCATGGCGAGCCCGTGCGTCTCGAGCGCCGCGGTCATGCCCTCCATGTACAGCACGCTCGCCGCGCCCTCGACCAGCCAGATCAGGATGCCCGCGGCGACACCGCCCGCGATCCAGCGACCGACGTTGATTCCGCCCATGCTGCGCCTCCGTTCCGGAAGGGTGGTTCGTCGGCGTCCGCGAGGGAGCGCCGCCACGGTCACGTTCGCCCCATCTCCCCGATCTGTCGAGCCCGCGGCCCGGAGCGGGACCGCTCCGTCGCGGCCGGCCCTGCCGCTCAGCCGGACTTCCGGGCCGTGTAGAGCGTGATCCGGGTGTCTCCCCCGACGTCGTGGTGCTTCGCCCGGCCCGGAAGAGGGTGCGTCCTCGGGTGCTCGACGGAGAGGATCCGGCTGAACGGCACGCGCAGCCACTGTTCGACGACCCGGTCCAGCTTCCGGGAGCCGTACGGAGGGTCGGCGAAGGACACGTCGTAGGAGCCCACCTCGAGCGCCTCGACGAAGGGAATCGCGTCCCGCTTGTAGATGCGTCCGCGGCGACCGAGGCGGAGCGCCGCGACATTCGCCTTCAGCGCGTGCAGGCTGCCGGGTCCGTTCTCGACGAAGTCGACGTACCGGGCGCCCCGCGACATCGCCTCCAGCCCGAGCGCCCCGCTGCCGGCGAACAGGTCGAGCACGCGCGCGTCCTCGAGCGCGTCGCCGAGCAGCTCCATCCAGCGGACGCGGACCGGCTCGGCGGTCGGCCTCACGTCGCCGCCCGGGGAGACGAGGTCGCGCCCCGCCCACTTCCCTCCTGCGATCCTCACGACTCCGCCTCCCCGCCGGTCTCCGCCAGGAACCCCCGCACTGCCGCAAGCCACGCCGCCGGCGCCTCGAGGTGCACCGCGTGCCCCGCCCCGGCAGCGACCTCCAGGCGGGCCGCCGGAAGCCCGTCGGCCATGCGCCGGCCGATCTCGCGGAACTTGAGGTCCTCGGCTCCCGCGAGGAGGAGCGTCGGCGCCCGCACCCCGGCCAGGTCCTCCCAGAACGAGGGTTGCGACCCCGTCCCGAGCCCGCCGAGGCAGGCCGCCAGCGCGGCCGGGTCGTTGGCGAGCCGGCGCTCGCGCTGCGCCGCGAGCACCCCCGCGGGAAGCCGCGCCTGCGTCGCGAACGGGGGGAGTCGCTCCCACTTGTCCACGAACCACGC
This sequence comes from Gemmatimonadota bacterium, assembly GCA_046484665.1. GTDB lineage: Bacteria > Gemmatimonadota > Gemmatimonadetes > Palauibacterales > Palauibacteraceae > Carthagonibacter. The sequence goes on along the minus strand of JAWOIN010000078.1, from coordinate 13,637 downwards.
GATCCCCTCCGCCCGGATCCGCCTCGCGAGGGCCGCATCCGCGAACCGCCGTGCGCTCCGCTCCTCCTCCGTGGACAGGCCCGGCGAGGCGCTCTCGAGCACGAGCCGCCGCACCCGGCCGGGGGCCAGCACGGCCGCGCCGAGGGCGATCCGCCCCCCCATCGAGTAGCCGACCCAGGTCGCGGATCCGGTCCCGGTCGCGTCGAGAAGGTCGCAGAGGTCCGCGACCACCGCCTCGAGGGCGTACCGTCCCGGGTCGACGGGGGCGTCGCTCGCCCCGTGGCCCGGCAGGTCGACGGCGAGCACGCGGCTCCGCTCCGCGAGTCCCGCGACGAGCGGCTCTCCCCAGCTCTCGCTCGAACCGGTGAAACCGTGCAGGAGGAGGAGCGGATCTCCGACCCCCGCCTCCCGCACCCGGAGGCGGAGGCCGTCACGGAGCGTCACGAGCATCGCCGCGGGCTCTCTCAGTCCCCGTGCTCGGCCGGCCCCAACGTCTCCGCGCCGTCCATCCGGCCCGCGAGACGTGCCGGATCGTGGATGAAAACGGGAAGGTGCTGCGAACGGACAAAGGCCCGGGCGCCGCGCCACGCGAGCTCGAGCAGCGGTACCTGATCGTCGCGCCGTCCGCAGGCGATGCAGGCGGGAACGTCCGTCAAGACGGATCCTCCTCCGGGCGGACGGCGGCCGGCGCGTCCGGCCGCCCAGCCGAGGAAGAGCGCGCGTCGGGGGCCTCCTGTCAACGCGGGATCCCGGTGCGGCTCCGCGGCTGCCGCGGGCCGGGTCCGGCGCGCGCCCCGGACCCGCGTCGGGGGCTGGACGACGCCGGGGGCTGCCGGCATACTGCTTCCCTCGAATCCCGATCGACCCTCGCGTGGCAGGGCCGTGCGCCGCTCGTACCGATCCATCTTCCTGTTCTGGGCGCCTCTCGCCGCCACCTGGCTGATGATGGCGGCCGAGGGACCGTTCCTCGCGGCCGTCATCGCGCGCCTCGCGGACCCCAAGTTCAACCTCGCCGCGCACGGCGTCGCCTTCGCGTTCGCGATCCTCGTCGAGGCCCCGGTGATCATGCTGATGAGCGCCGCGACCGCGCTCGTCGAGGACGCGACGAGCTACCGCAGGCTCAGGAGCTTCGCGACCGCCCTCAACGCGGGCTCGACCGTCCTGCTGCTGCTCGTGCTGGCCCCGCCGGTTTACGACCTGATCATGCGGACGCTCGTGGGCCTGCCCGACGAGGTGGCCGACCTCACGTACGGGGCGCTGTGGCTGTTCCTGCCCTGGCCCGCGGCGATCGGCGTCCGCCGCTTCCTGCAGGGGGTGCTGATCCGCTCCGGCCGAACGCGGCTGGTGGCGCTCGGCACCGTCGTGCGGCTCGTCGCGATGGCGGCCACGGCCCTCACCCTCTACTTCGCCTTCGACCTCCCCGGGGCGTGGGTGGGGGCGGCCTCGCTCTCGGCCGGCGTGTGCGTCGAGGCGCTCGCGGCTCGGCTGATGGCGGCCGGCACCGTGCGGGAGCTGCTCGCCGGCCCCGCCGTGGCCGACCCCGGCGCGGGGGCGCTCGGCTACCGGAAGATCGCGGAGTTCTACGTTCCGCTGGCCCTGACGTCCCTGCTCGGGCTCACCGTGCAGCCCCTGCTCACCTTTTTCATGGGACGCGCCCCCGACCCGGTCGAGTCGCTCGCGGTGTTCCCCGTCGTGCACGCCCTCTCGTTCCTGTTCCGGGCGCTCGGCCTCAGTTACCAGGACGCGGCGATCGCGCTGATGGGCAGGCGGCACGAGCACTTCCCCGAGCTCGCCCGGTTCGGGGCCGGGCTCGGTCTCGCCGCCTCGGCAGGGCTCGGACTGATCGCGTTCACGCCGCTCGCGACCGTCTGGTTCGAGACGATCTCCGGGCTCACTCCGGAGCTCTCGGCGTTCGCGCTCACCCCCGCGCGGATCCTCGTCCCGATTCCCGCCCTCTCGGTCCTGCTCTCGTTTCAGCGCGCGGTCCTGATGCAGGGACGGCGCACGCGACCGATCACCGTGGCGACGGCGATCGAGGTGGCGACGATCGCGCTCCTGTTCGTCCTCGCCGGCTGGGTCGCGGGGCTGGTGGGCGCGACGGCGGCGTTTCTCGCCTTCCTCGGCGGACGGATCTGCTCGACGGCGTACCTCGTGCCGAGTGCCGCGCGCACGCTCGGCCGGTCGCGCGCGGCGCTCGCCGGCTGATCGCCCCGGTCTCTGCCGTCGGAGCCGGCCGCAGGCGGGGGTGGACGACCCGGGGCCGTCAGCCGACGGCGGCTCCGAGCACGATCGCTGCGACCTCCGCCGGGGACCGGGCCGCGTGGTCCGGAGCGAACGACCAGCCGTCCACGGCCGACGTCCCGTAGTGCGCGGCGATGCCGACGACCTCGACCTCGCGCCCCGTCACGGCCAGCGCCGCCCGCGCGTTCCGGACGCAGAGCGCGTCGATCTCGTGGTCCCCGACGTAGTAGAGCGTGGAGGGGCCGGTCCCGTCGATCAGATCGAGACAGCGGAGAAGGCCGTCCGGCGCCGGCTTCTGGCCGGCGGCGCCGACCTCACCGTGACCGATCACGAGGCGGAACCGGTCGGACAGCCGGGCCACGGCGAGCGCCGCGTGGATCACGGCGCTGTCGTTCTGCGACACGATGGCGTGGGGAAGGTGTCCAAGCGCGTCCAGCGCCTCGGGGATCCCCGGGAACGGGGCCAGGGGGGTCGGGTCGGCGGCCTGGAGCTCCGGCCACCGCGCGCCCGCACGGTCGACCTCCTCGTCCCGCAGGTCGAACTCGCGGGCGTAGAAGTCCCGCCAGTTCGTCGCCCGGGCGATCGCCGCCTCGTAGGCCTCGAGCGAGACGAGCGCGGGGAACTCGGCGCCGTCGCGGCCGGTGAGCTCCCGGACGATGGCGAGGTTCACGCTGAGGTTCTTCCGGTGGGAATCGACAAGGGTGCCGTCGAAGTCCCATGCGACGATCCGCCTGCGTTCCGGCACGTCCGCCCCCGTCCGATTCCGTTCTGCGACCCCGGCCCGGTCAGGCCACGGCCGTCTGCCGTATCACGTCGTCGTTCAGCTCCGCGACGAACCTGAACATATCGCGCGCCGCCGCCACGACGCGATCGGCCTGGCCCGCGTCGAACCCGGCCGCGTCCATCCGCTGGCGGTAAGCGAGCCACGTCGGACACTGGTCGTCGCCGCAGGGGTCGAGGCGGTAGATCGTCGGATCCCCTCGATCGCCCGGCGCGTGGCCGGGAGCGGAACGACGCCGGCGGGATCCCGGCCCGGCGCGGCCGAGTCCGCGCGGAGGTTCGCCACGTGCAGGCACTCGTCCCGCACGACCTCCCCGAGTACGGAAACGGCTTCGCGACACCCGTCGAGCTCTCGTCGCAGGGCCTCGTGCAGGAGGAGCATCTGCCCGAGCCACTCGGCGCAGGTCTCCGCCGGGAGCCGGCCGCGGACGAGGTCCTGCTGCAGACCGCGCGCCTCCGCGTCGCGGGGCTGCGCGTCCGGGGACGTCCGCCATCGCTCCATGATGCCGATGGAATTCGTCACGAGGAGGCACTCGCGCTTTGGTGGCCGCTCGTTCTCATCCTCGCGCGGAGGATCCCCGTCCCGCAGATGGCGCTCAGGATAGCGGATGCGCGAGGGCCCGGCCGGTCGGCCGGGCCCTCGCGGTGCTGCGCGTGCGGCGGGTCGATCAGTACATGTCGCCCATGCCGCCGCCGGGCATCGAAGGCGTCTTGTCCTCCTCCGGCCTCTCGACGATGACACACTCGGTCGTGAGGAGCAGGCCCGCGATCGAGGCGGCGTTCTGCAGCGCCGTCCGCGTGACCTTGGTGGGGTCGATCACGCCGGCCTTCACCAGGTCCTCGTAGGTGTCGGTCGCGGCGTTGTAGCCGAAGTTCTTGGCGTTCTTCTCGCGCACCTTCTCGACCACGATCGAGCCCTCGGCGCCCGCGTTGATCGCGATCTGCCGGAGCGGCTCCTCCAGCGCCCGCCGCACGATCTGCACGCCGATCATCTCCTCGTGGTCTTCGCGCTTGATCTTGTCGAGCGCCTTCTGCGCGGACAGCAGCGCAACGCCGCCGCCGGGCACGATGCCCTCCTCGACGGCCGCGCGGGTCGCGTGGAGCGCGTCCTCGACGCGGGCCTTCTTCTCCTTCATCTCGGTCTCGGTCGCGGCGCCGACGTTGATCACCGCCACCCCGCCCGCGAGCTTGGCAAGCCGCTCCTGCAGCTTCTCCTTATCGTAGTCCGAGGTCGTCTTGTCGATCGCGACCCGGATCTCGTTGATCCGGCCCTTGATCTTCTCGTGCTCCCCCGCCCCGTCGACGATCGTGGTGTTGTCCTTGTCGATCACGATCCGCTTCGCCTGGCCGAGATCCGAGACGACCGCGTTCTCCAGCTTGAAGCCGAGCTCCTCGCTGATCACCTGGCCGCCGGTCAGGACCGCGATGTCCTGGAGCATCTGTTTGCGCCGGTCGCCGAAGCCCGGCGCCTTCACGGCGCAGACCTTCAGGGTGCCGCGCAGCTTGTTCACCACGAGCGTGGCGAGCGCCTCGCCCTCCACGTCCTCCGAGATGATGAGGAGAGGCCGGCCCATCTGGGCGACCTTCTCGAGGACCGGAAGCAGGTCCTTCATCGAGGAGATCTTCTTGTCGTGAATCAGGACGACGGGCTCCTCGAGGATCGCCTCCATCTTGTCCGGGTCCGTGACGAAATAGGGCGACAGGTAGCCGCGGTCGAACTGCATGCCGTCCACGGTCTCCAGCGTGGTCTCGAGGCCCTTCGCCTCCTCGACCGTGATCACGCCGTCCTTGCCGACCTTCTCCATCGCGTCGGCGATGAGGTCGCCGACCACGGCGTCGGCGTTGGCCGAAATCGTGGCGACCTGGGCGATCTCCTTCTTGCCCGTCGTCTTCACCGCCATTCCGGCGAGGTGCTCGACGACGGTCCCGACCGCCGCCTCGATACCGCGCTTCAGCGCCATCGGGTTCACGCCGGCGGTGACGCTCTTCAGGCCCTCGGCGTAGATCGACTGGGCGAGCACGGTCGCCGTCGTCGTGCCGTCACCGGCGTTGTCGGAGGTCTTGGTGGCGACCTCCTTGACCATCTTGGCGCCGAGATCCTCGACCGGGTCGTCGAGCTCGATCTCCTTCGCGACGGTCACGCCGTCCTTCGTGACGGTCGGGCTGCCGAACTTCTTCTCGATCACGACGTTCCGGCCCTTCGGGCCGAGCGTCACCTTCACGGCGGCGGCGAGCTTGTCGACGCCCTTCTTGAGGCGGGCTCGCGCCTCGGTGTTGAACTCCAGCTCCTTGGCCATATTCGACTGCTCCTCTCAGGTATTCTCGGTCGGTCGACGTCGTCCGCGGCGGAGGCTCAGCCGAGCACGGCCAGGACGTCGGACTCCTTGACGATCAGGTACTCGTTCCCATCCACGGTCACCTCGGTGCCCGAGTACTTTCCGTACAGCACGCGGTCGCCCGTCTTGAGCTCCACCGCGATCAGCTCGCCCTTGTCCGTGCGGCGCCCGGGGCCCGTGGCGATGACCTTGCCCTGCATCGGCTTCTCCTTCGCCGTGTCCGGGATGTAGAGCCCGCCCCGCATCTCCTCGGTCTCCTCCATCGGCTCGATCACCACGCGATCGGCCAGAGGCTTGATCTTCACCTTCGCCATGTTCCGTCCCTCCTGAATCGAACCGGTGTGCCCGTCGCGGTGGATCGCAGCTGTTAGCACTCGTCCATGTCGAGTGCCAAGCTCACGGCCAGAAGATACTGTCGCGCCGGCGCCGGTCAAGACAGCGCGACCGCGAAAGGCGGAAATGCACGCCGCGTGCCAGCCGGACGCCGCCGGCAACGGCCGCTCCGGGCCCATTCACGCTCCGGATCGGTCGGCGCCCTGTCAATCCGGCGGCCGGCCTGCCACGCTGACGGTCCCGGGCCGCACGCCCGGCTTGAAACCCGGGGGCGAAGAAGGCCGTACGTGGGAGCAGACGACCATCCTGGGTCGGCGGCCGTGTTGCGGCGCTCCGACCCGCTGACGAGGAGAACGGGAGGATCCGATGCTTCGCGCGATCGTGACGCTGCTGGCTCTGGGGCTCGTGGGCATGACCGTGCTCAGCCTCTTGTTCGGCATCCTGATGCCGCTGCTCGTACTGGCGATCAAGGTCGCCCTCGTGCTCGTGGTGGGGTACCTCGTGCTCCGGCTGGTCAGTCCTTCGGACGCCGAGAAGGTGCGCGAGAAGCTCCGCCGGGTGAAGTGACCTTTCACTCCGCGGGGCCGCGGGCCGCGGAGCCGCCAAGCTGCCGCTCCGCCGCCCGCACCCGCTCCGCCGCCCGCCGCAGCGCCGCCGCGAGCCGGTCCAGCGCCGACGCGATGCCCGCGATGTCGCCGCGGCGCAGGGCGAGTCGGGCCTCTGGAAGAGACAGGGACGCGTAGCCGTTGTCCGGGTCGGTCCCGACGACCAGGTTTCCGCTCCACCCCCCTCCCTCGCCGGCCGGCGCCAGCTCGGGCCCCACCTTCCGGAGCTCCTCGTTCAGGCGCCGCGAGGACTCGGGGTCGGGCCTGGCGTAGCGGAGCCTCCGGTCCCGGGCCTCCGCGAACGACCGGGCGGCCGCCTCGAGATTCTCCGCGGCGTCCGTCGCGTCGGCCAGGGATCTCCGGACAGGGCCTCCGGCATCGACGGCGACGTCCGGCACGTCCGCGACCCCTGCCGGCGGCGCGGCCGCCGCGCCCGCCACCCGGAGCGACTCGTCCACGTCCTTCCCGAGCGCCCGGAGCTCCGCGCCCACCCACGCCGCCAGAGCCGCGTGGTCGAACGGAAGGACGTCGGCGTTCGCAAGCCGGGCGAGAGCCGTCACGGACAGCCGGGCGGTCGCCGCGTGGTAAGCGTAGCCAGGGTCCCCGAACCGCTCCATCCAGGTCGGCGTGTCGTACATGGAATGGTAGACGCCGCCGCGTCCGCCGAACCCGAACCCGAGGGCGGGCACGCCGAGGCGCAGGTAGAACGGCTCGTGATCCGAGCCCCCGCCAAGCGCTCCGACCGCGGGTTCCGCGAGCGGCGTCCGGTCCGCGCGCCCCTCGTTCAGCCGCTCCAGCCACGCCTCCGCCACGGGACGACCCCGGCCCGGGTCCTCCACGTCGGTCGCCACGTCCCGGACGAGCCCGGCGAGCTCCGGCGCGGCCGCCGCGCCGAACGAGGAGCCCGAGACGGGGGCGTCCTGGTTCAGGTACGCGACGGCGGAGACGCGCAGCCGGTCGAGGTGCGCGTCGACCCACTCCTTCGAGCCGGTGATCCCCCACTCCTCGGCGTCCCACGTCGCGAACACCACCGTGCGCCGCGGGCGCCACCCGGCCGCCGCCACGGCGGCGAAGGCCCGGGCGGCCGCCACGACGCTCGCCGTGCCGCTCACGTTGTCGATCGCGCCCGGCCCCCAGGCGTCGCGGTGGGCGCCGACCAGGACCCACTCGTCCGGCCACTCGACGCCGCGCAGCGCGGCGATCGTGTTCCAGGCCGGGTGCAACGCGGCCGCGCCGCGCTCCATCTCGACCTCGAGTCGCACCGTCACGGGACCGGGCCCGAGGCGGTAGGCGAGATCGAGGCCACCGCGCCAGTCCTGCGGGGGCTCCGGCCCGCCGAGCAGTCCGAGCAGCTCGGCCGCCGCCCCGCAACCGATCGGCACGACCGGGATCCCGGGCACTCCCTCCATCTCCGCGTCGGGGACGCGGCGGGCCCCTGGCAGCGACGGCCAGCCCGGCGTGGACGGGTCACCCTCGCCGAGATGGAGGCTCCCGCGCTGGATCCCGTCCGGCGGCCGCATCGGACCTTCGGGATAGACCTCGCCCCGCGTGAACCCGTCGCCCGCGGGGTCGTTGAACAGCAGCAGGCCGGCCGCGCCGCGCAGCTCCGCCTCCCGGGCCTTGATCCCGCGGAAGGCGCGGCCGTAGCGCGCGATCACGATCCGGTCGCGCACCCGGATGCCGAGGGAATCGAGCAGCCGGTAGTCGGCCGCGAGGCCGTAGTTCGCGTAGATGACCTCCGCCTCCACGCTCCCCGAGCCGGAGTAGGCGTGGAACACCGGCACGGGATCGATCCCCGAGTACGGATCCTCGGCCAGGGCGGGCTCGTCGAGCGCGAAGGCGAGGGGCGTCGGGAGCACCCGGGACACCTCCACCCTTACGGGATGGGGCATATAGAGCTCGAGGCTGTCGTAGCCGACCTCGAGACCCGCCTCGCGCATCCAGGCGACCACGGAGTCACGCGTCCGCCGCTGTCCTTCGGTGCCCGCCACGTGCGGCCGGGAGGCGAGGGCGCGCGCCCAGCGGGCCATCGAGTCCGGCCGCACGGCGGCGCGGAGCGCCTCCTCGTACGCGGACTGCGCGCCGGCGACCGCGGCGGCGAAACCCGGGAGCGTGCCGGACCCGGACCCGCGAGCGGCCGTTCCGTCCTCCTGCGCGACCGCCGGAGCGGGCGCCGCGTGCACGGCGCCCAGAGCGACCGCGAGAGCCGCCGCGCGCGCGACCGACCCGGGCTGTCCCCTCATCCGTCCTCCTTCCGTCACGGTCCCGCCGCCATCAGCCGGAGCACGGCAGCCCCGCCAGATGGCGGTCGGCGCACACCAATCCCTTCAGCGTCAGGAACGGATCGACCTCGTGGACGGTCCGGCAGTAGGGGGCGACCAGGCCCGCGAGGCCGCCCGTGGCGATCACCAGAGGATCCTCCGGCTTCCACTCCTCGAGCAGCCGCCGCACGATGCCGTCGATGCCCTCGACGATCGAGAAGAACACGCCCGACTCGAGGGCCTCCACCGTGTTCCGTCCGAGCGTCCGCCCCGGCGGCCGGATCCGCACGGCCGGCAGCTTCGAAGACCTCTCGTGGAGCCGGTCGACGCCGGCCCGCGGACCCGGGGCGATGACGCCGCCGAGGAAGGTCCCGTCGGCCGTGATGCAGTCGAACGTGGTCGCGGTGCCGAGGTCCACCACGATCGTGTCGCGACCGAACAGGCAGGAGGTGGCGAGGGTGTTCACGACCCGGTCCGCCCCGACGGCGTGGGGCTCGTCCACGGCGAGGCGGATCGGAAGACCCGTGCGACCGTCGATCCTGAGCAGCGGAAGCCCGAGCCGCTCGCACGCCTCGTCCCAGGCGCGGTCGAGCTCGGGCACGACCGATGCAATGACGACCCGCTCGGGCAAGGCCGTTCCCTCCGGACGCGCCGCGAGCAGTGCCCGCAGCTGGAGCGCGATCTCGTCCCCCGTCCTGTGCCGCTCCGTGGCGAGCCGCCAGCTGTCCGCCGGCTCGTAGTTCTCGAACAGGCCTAGCATCGTCTCCGTGTTGCCGACGTCCACCGCGAGAATCATCGCGTTCGCCTCCTCACTCCGCCGTCACCGTTCCCGACGGGATCCGGCGGAGCGCGCCGCGGTCGGGCCGGAACAGGAGCGCCCCGTCCGGCGCGATCCCGACGCACACGCCGGAGATCGGCTCCGCGTCGCCCGGCAGCGCCACCGTGGCCCTGCGGTCCCTCAGCCAGTCGTGCCGGTCGACGCGGTCGAGTACCGACGGGGTGAGAACGGGCTCGGGGTGCCCGAGCGCCTCGTCGAGCCCGCGGACGACCGCGTCCGCGACGGCCACGAGCGGCGTCGTTGCTCCGAGCTGGGAGTCGATCGCGGTGCCGCGCGCGCGCACATCGTCCGGCGCGTCCTTCCGGATCGGGCGCACGTTGACGCCGACGCCGACGACGAGGTAGCGCGGGGCCGCATCGCTCCACGCGGCCTCCGCGAGGATCCCGCCGAACTTCCGGTCCCCCGCGATCAGGTCGTTCGGCCACTTCAGCATGGGGCGGAACCCCGGGAACAGCCTCTCGAGATTCTCCGCGATCCCGAGGCCCGCCTGGATCGAGAGGGGCGCCGGGTGGGAGAGGTCGCGCGGGTGGAAGACCATGCTCAGGTAGACGCCGCGGTCGCGCGGCGAGAACCAGGAGCGGCCGGCCCGCCCCCTTCCCTTCTTCTGGCGGCCGGCGAGCACCACCGAGCCGTCGGGAACGCCGCCTTCGGCGAGTTTCTTCGCCACGTCGTTCGTCGAGTCGACCACTTCCCTGAGCTCGACGACCTCGCGCGACCAGCGCTCGGCGAGCTCGGCCGCGGTGAGTCCCTCCCATCGGAGCTTCGCGCTCTTGCTCATCGGATCGTCACCAGGAGGGAAAGGTCCAGAGCCGGGGCCGAATGCGTGATCACGCCGGCCGACAGGAAGTCGACGCCCGTCTCCGCCGTCGCGCGCGCCGTGGCGAGGCTCACGCCCCCCGACGCCTCGAGCGACGGCCGCGGCGGCGGAGAAGCGTGAGCGCGCGCAACGCAGGCACGGAGCTCCTCCACCGACATGTTGTCGAGCAGGACGCGGTCCGGTCCACCCCTTAACGCCTCCTCGAGCTCGGCGAGACAGGTGACCTCGATCTCCACCTCGAGGCCCGCGGCGCGCGCCCGCGGAACCGCGGCGGCGAGCGCGGCGGAGATCCCGCCTGCGGCGCGGATGTGATTCTCCTTCACCAGGACCATGTCGTAGAGGCCCGCGCGGTGATTCGCGGCGCCGCCCGCGGCGGCGGCCCGCTTCTCGAGCGCGCGCCATCCCGGAGTCGTCTTCCGCGTGTCCAGCACCCGGCAGCCGGTGCCCGCGACCTCGTCGACGAAGCGGCGGGCCAGCGTGGCGATCCCCGAGAGACGACACAGGAAATTGAGCGCCGTGCGCTCGGCGCCGAGGATCGAGGCGAGCGAACCCGAGACGGAGAGCACCCGCTCGCCCGCCCGCACGGCGTCGCCCTCCTCCCGGCAGCGGGCGACCCGGAGAGAAGGGTCGAACCGCCGGAACACGGCCTCAGCGACTTCCACGCCCGAAAGGACGCCGGGGGCCTTCGCCACGATCTCCGCGGCACCGGCGGCGCCCTCCGGGACCGTCCAGCGGCTGGTCACGTCCCCGGCGCCGACGTCCTCCGCCAGCGCCGCCTCGATCAGCCCGGCCGCGTCCAGCGGAGGCCCGAACCGTGCCATCGGGCCGTCGCCGCTCCCGACCGGGCCGCCTCCGACATGTTCCGTGCGGGAGTCCATCAGCCCCTCAGCCCCGGCCACACGGCCGCGGCGATCAGGTACCCGGCGCCGACGACCCAGCAGTAGAGCGCGAACCAGTGGAAGGTCCGGCGCTCGAGCGTGCGGACGAAGAGCCGGATCGCGGCGACCCCCGTGACGAGCGCCGCGACGAAGCCCGCCGCGAGTGGTATCGCCCCCGCCGGGTCGGTCGCGCGGATCGCGCCGATCTGGAGCACCCCGGCTCCGAGGATCGCGGGCACCGAGAGCAGGAAGGAGAACTCGGCCATGCGCACCGCGTCTACCCCCTTCCAGACGCCCACGGCCATGGTCGTCCCCGAGCGCGAGATTCCCGGCAGAATCGCGAGCGCCTGCGCGACGCCGACCCAGCCCGCCGTCCGGGGCGTCGGGCGCTCGCGCCCGGCACGGGGCGCGGTGTACCGGATCGACCACACGAGGAACCCCGTGACCACCAGGAAGGCGGCGGCCCAGAGCGGGCGGTCGAACATCCCCTCGAAGAAATCCCTCCCGAGAACGCCGGCCAGCCCCGCAGGGACGGTGGCAAGGGCGAGGAGTCCCAGGTATTCCCACGCCGCGCGCTCGCCGCGGAGCGCGCCGCCCGCCAGCGCCGCGACCCGCGAACGGTACACCCACAGCACGGCGCACAGGGTCGCGAGGTGGACCACGACCTCGAACACGACGCCGGGAAGGTCGAGTCCGAGCAGGTGCCCGGCGAGCACCAGGTGGCCGCTGCTCGAGATGGGCAGGAACTCCGTAAGGCCCTGCACGACGCCGAGCAGCGCCGCCTCCCATGGGCTCACGGGCTCTCGCCCCCGCCCGCCAGGACCTCTTCGTAGAACGCCTCGTACATCGGCACGACGCGGTCCGCCCGGAAGCGCGCGACCGCCCGCTCCCGGCCGGCCTCCGACATTCGGGCCCACAGCGCCGGGTCGCGGAGGATCCGCGAGCCGCTCTCCGCCATCCCCTCCACGTCGCCGACCCGGTGCAGGCTTCCCGTCTCCCCGTCGTCCACCACCTCCGTGATCCCCGAGCCGCTCGTCGCGATCACGGGGACGCCGCTCGCCAGGGCCTCGAGCGCCACGAGGCCGAACGACTCCTGCTCGCTCGGCAGGAGGAGAAGGTCGGCGCAGGAAAGCAGCTCGGCCACGGACTCCAGCTTTCCGAGGAACACCACGTCGTCGTCCACGCCGTGACGCTCCACCTCCTCGTGCGCGTGCGCCCGTTCCGGGCCGTCTCCGACGAAGACGAGCCGCGCCGGGACCTCGCGCCGGATTCCGGCGAAGGCGGCGACGACGTCTCCGACCCTTTTCACCTTCCGGAAGTTCGAGACGTGCATCACGATCTTCTCGCCGCCGGGCGCGAGCGCCTTCGCGTGGCAGTCCCAGCGGCCCCGGTCGAACACGGCGGGGTCGACGAAGTTCGGGATGACGCGGATCCCGGTCCGGCGACAGCGGAACGCCTCCCAGGTCCGCTCCCGCAGCCACTCGGAGACCGCCGTGACCCCGTCCGACCGCTCGACCGAGAACTTCGTGATGGACCAGAAGGACGGGTCCTGGCCCACGAGGGTGATGTCCGTGCCGTGCAGCGTGGTCACGACCCGGAGGTCGAGGCCCTCGTCCCGGAGCATCTGCACGGCGAGCCAGGCGGCGGCGGCGTGGGGGATCGCGTAGTGGGCGTGGAGGATCTCGAGCCCGTGCTGCCGCGCCACCTCGCCCACCTCCACCGCAAGCGCGAGCGAATAGGGCGGATACTCGAACAGCGGGTAGTGCGGGACCTCGACCTCGTGAAAGAAGACCCGGTCGTGGAACGTCGTGAGCCGGAACGGCTGCGCGTAGGAGATGAAGTGCACCTCGTGCCCCCGCTCGGCGAGCTGGAGCCCGAGCTCCGTGGCCACGGCCCCGGAGCCTCCGTAGGTCGGATAGCAGGCGATCCCGATTCTCATGGTCCCCTTTCTCCGCGGCCCGGATCGAGGGCCGCGCGGACCCGGCGGAGTCGCTCGGGCAGCGGCGACGTCGCGTCGATCCGGACCGTCCCGGCGGGCATCTGGTGCCGGAACCACGTCCGCTGCCGTCGGGCGTAGGCCCAGGTGTCCCGCACGATGCGCGTGAGGGCCTGCTCGCGCGAGATCCCGCCGTCCAGCCACTCCGCGACCGCGCCGTATCCGAGGGCCCCCATCCACGGGGCGTCCGCCCCCGGCGCGCTCTCGCGCAGCGCCGCCACCTCCTCCGGCCAGCCGGCCTCGAGCATGCGTTCCGCCCGCTCCGCGATCCGGGCCCGGTGCGCCTCGGCCGGGAGCTCCAGCACGAACGCCCGGGACGGCACCGGCGCCGCCTCGGACGGGCCGTGCTCCTGCCACCAGCTCAGCCGCCGGCCCGTAAGCCAGGCCACCTCGAGCGCCCGCGCCGCCCGCTGCGGGTCGAGGCGAGGAAGGCGCGCCGCGAGCTCCGGGTCGATCTTCCGCGCCCACCCCGCGATCCGCTCCGGACCCGCGGCGGCGAGCCAGCGACCGAGACTCCCGCGGCGCGCGGGGTCGAGCGGCGGCTCGCCGCCG
>JAWOIN010000015.1:0-13551 GCA_046484665.1 Gemmatimonadota bacterium | reverse complement strand
GGGGGGCCCGCCCGACAGCCCGAGCCCCGCCCCCCGGCGTGCCCAGCCCGCCGGGGCCCCTCCCGGGGACCGCAGCCGCGGCGCGGGGGGCGGTCCGTCCGGGAGAGGCCCCCCCGCGATTGCGAGGGCACCGGGTGGCCGAGTTCCTCGCGATCGCGGGGGAGCCTCTCCCGGACGGACCGCCCCCCGCGCCGCGGCTGCGGTCCGCGGGAGAGGCCCCGGCGGCCTGGGCACGCCGGCGGGAGGAGCTCGGGCTGTCGGCCGAGCCCCTCCCCACGGTCGGTCTCCTTCCCGGCTCGAACGCGGAGTCGCGCCGCTGGCCTTCCGATCGCTTCGCACGCGTTGCGCGGGAACTCGCGGAGACCGGGGCCCGGGTCTACGTGTTCGGGAGCGCGGGCGAGTCCCGGCTCACCGCGTCGGTCGCGGCTGAGGCAGCGGGCCGCGCCGCCAGGAAGGGCGATGTGGTGGATCTCGGGGGGCGGACGAGCCTCGAGGAGTTGGCCGGGGCGCTGCTCGCGTGCCATCTTCTGGTGACGAACGACACGGGGCCGATGCACCTCGCGGCCGCGCTCGACCGTCCGATCGTGGCGCTGGAGGGCGCCGCCGACCCAGCCCAGACGCGGCCGCTGGCCTCCCGCGTCCGGCTCGTCGGACGGTTCGACCTCCCGTGCGTGCCGTGCGTCAAGAACGAGTGCCCGCGCCGGGGCAGGGGAACCGTGCTCGCGGAGGCGCGGCTTGAGTGCATGCGGTTGATACGGCCGGAGGAGGTCCTCGCGGTCTCCCGGGCCCTTCTGGAGGAGAGCGTCTCGTGAGCGAGCGCTACATCGTCGGAGTAGACCTCGGCGGAACCTCGATCCACGTAGGGATCGTGCCCTTCGACGGCGGTCCCGTGCTCGGAATGCGTTCCGCCCTCACCCACGGCGAGCGAGGTCCGAAGTCGGTCGTCGACCGGATGGTCGCGATGATCCGGGAGGCGATCCGGGACGCGAGCCGCGAAGGCGGCATCCCCGAAGAGCGGGTGATCGGCATCGGCCTCGGCTCTCCCGGGCCGCTCGACCGGCGCACGGGGACGGTGATCGAGACTCCGAACCTCGGCTGGCGGAACTTCCCCCTGCGCGACCTGATCTCGAACGCCGTCGGACTCGAGGCGGAGCTCGACAACGACGCGAACGCGGCCGCCCTCGGCGAGTGGTGGCAGGGCGCCGGGCGCGGCGTGGGGACGCTGATCGGGCTGACGCTGGGGACGGGGATCGGGGGCGGGATCGTGCTGGACGGACAGGTCTTCCACGGCGCCTCGGACGTCGCCGGGGAGGTCGGCCACATGACGATCGACTCGACCGGGCGCCGCTGCAACTGCGGCAACTACGGCTGTCTCGAGGCCTACGCCTCGGGTCCCGCCATCGCCGCGCGGGCGGTCGAGGGTCTGCAATCCGGCGAGCCCAGCCTCCTCCCCTCGATGGTGGAGGGGGACCTGTCGCGGATCACGGCGGAGACGGTGTACGAGGCGATCGTGGCCGGGGACGACTACGCCCGCGAAGTGATGCGGGAGACCGCGAAGTTCCTCGGAACCGGCACCGCGAACCTGATCAACATCCTGAACCCGGAAATGGTCGTGATCTCGGGCGGGGTCACCCGGGCCGGGGATCACCTGCTCGAGCCCCTCAAGGCCGAGGTCCGCCGCCGGGCCTTCCGCCACGCGGCGGACCGGTGCCGGATCGTCACCAGCACGCTCGGCAGCATGGCCGGCGTGATCGGCGCCGCCTGCGTGTTCCGGCGGGAGCGCTTCGGCTGACCTTGCCTCGCCTCGGCATCCTCGGGAGCCTGGTCTGGGACACGATTCATCCGCCGGGCGGGGGATCGGAGCCGGAGGCGGTCGTGTCGGACTGGGGGGGCATCGCCTACTCGCTGGCGGCGTTCGACGCGGCCCGGCCCGCGGGCTGGGAGGCGCTGCCCATCGTCAAGGTGGGGTCGGATCTCCGGGGGGCCGCAGACGAGTTCCTCGCCGGCCTCCCGTCGGTCGGGTCCCTCGACGCCGTGCTCACCGTGCCCGAGCCGAACAACAGGGTCGAGCTGTTCTACGGGGATCGCGCGCGGCGCTGCGAGAGGCTCACGGGTGGCGTGCCCGGCTGGTCGTGGCCGGAGCTGGCGGGGCCCGCCCTGTCCTGCGACGCGCTCTACGTGAATCTTGTCGCCGGGTGGGAGGTCGAGCTCGAGACGGCGCGGGTCCTGCGCGCCGCGTTTCCGGGCTCGATCTACTGCGACGTCCACTCGCTGCCGCTCGCGGTGGGAGAGGACGGGGTCCGGACCCTCCGTCCCGTGCCCGAGTGGCCCGGATGGCGGGGCTGCTTCGATGCCGTGCAGATGAATGAGGAGGAGTTGAGGACGATCGCCGATGCTTCCGGAGATCCCGACGCCGAGGCGCGTCGGACCGTCCGCGAGGGGCCCGCGACCCTGTTCGTGACGAAGGGTGCGGCCGGCGCCGCGTGGTATCACCGGACGGGGGGAGGCGTCCGTTTCGGAACGGCTCCGGGGATCCCGGTGGAAGTCCCGGATCCCACGGGTTGCGGCGACGTGTGGGGCACGGTCTGCGCCGCGAGCCTCCTCGCCGGCTCGGAGCCGGCCGACGCGGCATCGCGCGCGAACCGGTACGCGGCCCGCGCGGCAGTCCACCGGGGCACGGATGGGCTCGCCGCCGCCCTCGTCCACGACGAGCTTCCGGGAGACGTCGCGTGAGCCGGGTGATCGAGCTGCCCGAGGTCCTGGACCATCGCGGGTTCGAGGAGCTCGTCGCGTCGCTGGCCGTGGTCACCGACGAGGGCGTGTTCCGGATCCTGTTCAACGCGAAGCACGTCCGATGGGTCTCCCCCTACGGCCTGATCGGCCTGCTCGCCGCAGGGCGGGTGGCGAGGGAGCGGACCGGGCTCGCGCCCCGGATCGAGGCGCCCGACAACCGGGAGGTCCGGAGCTACTGGGAGCGGATGGACTTCTGGCACGCGGCGCACGAGGTGTTCGACCTCGAGCCCGGCTCGACCCGGCCCCACGCTGCGTCCGACGCGCTCCTGGAGATCACGCCGATCCGGTCCCATCATGATGTGCACACCGTGGTCGAGAAGGTGCGGGAGCGGTCCGCGGCGATCCTCGAGAACCGTCTGCACTACCCGAAGCCCTCGGTGATCCAGTTCAGCGTGATGCTGTCGGAAGTCTGCCAGAACATCATCGAGCACGCGGAGGCCGATGGCTGGGTCTGTGCGCAGATTTACAACTACCGCGAGCGGCTGGGGCGCGAGGTCCTGGTGCTCGCGGTGATGGACGTCGGGGTCGGGTTCCAGGGCTCCCTCGCCTCGGAGCACGCGCGCCGGTTCGGCGAGGCGTGGTCCGCGGCGACGGCTCTGGAGGCGGCGCTCCTGTACGGGGAGTCGCGTTTCCGGGACCCGGGGCGCGGTCAGGGCCTGCAGGCGATCCGGCGCCAGGTCGGCCGCTGGGACGGGATGCTCGCGATCCGGAGCGGCGACGCCCAGATCGCGCTGGTGCCCGACTGGGAGGAGTACCCGGCGATGCGGCGCGGTCTGGCCGCGTTTCCGGGCGCGCAGATCCTCGTCGTGATGCCCGCACGGGAGGAGGAAGTCGCCCGATGAGGGCTCCGGAGACCGGCGCGGACGGACCGGCGATCGCCGTCGCCAGCCTCTACCAGGAGTTCCTCGTCACGCGTCAGACGGGACGGGCGGTCCGGGACGGAATCGAGCGGCTGATCGCCGGCCGGTGCGGAGAGGCGCTGGCGGTGCTCGACTTCCGGGATGTGGCCGTCATCGACTTCAGCTGCGCGGACGAGGTCGTGGCCAAGCTCGTGCTCGGGCCCGAGGTCGAGACGCCGCTCGCCGGCGCGCGCTTCGTGCTGGTCCGCGGAGTCCGGGAGCACCACCTCGACCCGGTGGAGGGCGCCCTGCGCCGCCGCGGCCTCGCCGTCGCCGCGGAGCGCGCGACGGGTGAGCCGATCCTGCTCGGGGAAATCGAGCCCGAGTCTGGATCCGTGTGGCAGGCGCTCTGCCTCCGGGGCCGCGTCCGCTCCGACGACCTCGCGTCCAGCATGGGGATCGAGCTCGACTCCTGCGACCGGATTCTCGAAGGGCTGCTGCGTCGACGTCTCGTGCGGCACTGCGGAGAGTGCTGGGAGTCGCTCCTGTTCACCGTCGCCTCCTCGGCGCCGCTCCGCCCGGGCGGCGCCGCCCGGGAGGGCCCGGCCGCCTCCGGCGGATGAGATCCACCCGGCTCCGCCGCGGGACCCTGTACGCGGGTTCAGCCCTGCTCTGGCTCGCGGGGCTCGCGCTGACCGCGGCCTGGTTCGCCCTCGCCCGCTCCGATCGCCCGGTGAGCGGCTCGGCCTCCCTGCCGGGGCTCTCGGCGTCCGTCGAGCTCCTCGTCGACAGCCTCGGCGTCCCGCACGTGCTCGCGCAGACCGAGCTCGACGCCTTCGCCGCGCTGGGCTACCTGCACGCCGCGGACCGGATGTGGCAGATGGAGCTGTTCCGGCGGATCGCGTCGGGACGGCTGGCGGAGATCTTCGGGGAGACGGCGCTCGAGACGGACCGTTTCGTGCGGACTCTCGGTCTCTGGACCGCCGCCCGCGAGGCGGCCGGCTCGCTCGCTCCGGCCGAGGCGCGCCGGCTCGAGGCCTACGCGAGGGGCGTCAACGCGCGCCTCGCCGAGAGGGGCGCCCCGCCGCCGGAGTTTCGGATTCTCCGCGTGCGGCCGGAGCCGTGGGACGCGATCTCGATCCTGGGCGTCCGGATGGTGATGAACCTCGACCTGGCCGTCTGGCGCAACGACCTGTCGCGCTTCTGGGCCGCCCGGAACCTCGGTGCCGAGTACGAGGCGTGGCTGCGCGGGGGGTATCCCGAGTGGGGCCCGACGATCCTGGCGGAGTCGCTCCGGCCTCCCGCAGGCGCGACGGCGGGCGCCGTTCCGGACGTAGCGGAGGACGCGTCCGCCGTCTCCGCGGCCGCTCCGCCCCGCCGGGCCGTTCCGGGCGCGAGCGCGGCGGGCGCCGCGGCCGCGCCCGCCGCGGTCGGGGCCGGCGGACCGTGGGACCCGTTCGTCATCCTCGGCTCGGCCTCGGCCCGCTCGGCCTCGAACTCGTGGGTGATCGCGGGAGAGCGGACCGCGTCCGGCGCGCCGATCCTCGCGAACGACATGCACCTTTCGCTGCGGGCGCCCTCGCTCTGGTACGTCGCTGCGCTCCACGGAGACGCGGACGGGCTCCACGTGGCCGGGTTCACGCTTCCGGGCGTGCCCGGGGTCGTGGTCGGCCACAACCGCGACGTCGCCTGGGGCTTCACGAACGGGATGGTCGACGACACGGACTTCGTCGTCGAGACCCTCTCGGAGGACGGGACCCGGTACCGCGACGGCGGCGCCTGGCTGCCGCTGACGGTCCGTGCGGAGACGCTGGCGGTGCGGGGGCGGGACGCGCCCGAGATCCTGGAGGTCCGCTCCACCCGGCGGGGACCGCTTCTCTCCGACCGCCTCCCCGGACTCGGCGCGGCGCTCTCCGTCCTCTGGGTCGGGAGCGGGAGCGACGATCGGACGCTGGGCATCGGCGAGATGAACCGAGCGTCCGACGCGGACGGGCTCGAGGCGGCGATCCGGAGCTTCCCCCGTCCGCACCAGAACGTCGTGTACGCGACGCGCGACGGCACGATCGGATATCGCCTGGGCGGACGGATCCCGCTGCGGGGCGGCAGGGATGGGGCGATCCCCGCGCCCGCCGACTCGGTCGGCGGCGGGTGGGCCGGCTACTGGCCGCGCGATGCCCACCCGGCGGGCAGGAACCCCCGGAGCGGTTACCTGGTGACGGCGAACAACCTCCAGGCGCCGGGCCTCGGACGGGCGATCAGCACCGACTACGCGGCCCCGTTCCGGGCGCTTCGGATCACGCGGGCGCTCGAGGTGCGCCGGGACTGGACCCCAGCGTCGGTCTACGCGCTCCAGCACGACACGAGGAGTCCGCTCGCCGACCGGGTCCTGCCCCGGGCGGTCGACGCGGCACGGAGGAGCGGCAGGGAAGACGAGGCGCGGCTCCTCGAGGGGTGGGACCGCGTCGTGGACGTCGACTCGCGGGCCGCGCCGTTGTTCTACTCGTGGTTCTACCGACTGCGGGCGCTGATCGCGGCGGACGAGTGGGCGGGGGGCGAGAGGTGGGCATCCTTCCCGATCGACGCGATGCTCAGGACGCTCGAGGAGGAGGACGCCAGCCCGTGGGTGGACGACGTCCGGACCCCCGAGCGCGAGACCCTCGCCTCGCTCGAGGAGCGGGCGATGGAGGACGCGGCCCGGGTGACGGGCGGGGCCTCCTGGGGCGAGCTCCACCGGGAGCGCCACGCGCACCCGCTCGGCGGGATCGCGTGGCTGGACCGGCTGCTCGGCCTGGACTTCGGGCCGTATCCCGAGGGTGGCGGGCCGGACACGCTCCGCCCGGACGACTACCGGGTCTGGAACGCCCTCGACGCGAGTTCGTGGACCCCTCCCTGGACGGGGGAGTACGGCCCTTCCGAACGGTTCGTGGCGCACCTGCGCCCGTCGGGGATCGAAGCGGGCTTCCTCCTGCCCACGGGCCAGAGCGGCAACCCGTTCAGCCGCCACTACCGGGACATGAACCGGCTCTGGCGCGGGGGCGCGCTGGTCCCGGTTCCGCTCGACCTCGACGCGGCCCGGGCGCGCGCGGACCGGAGGGCGTCACTGCTGCCCGCGCCCTCCGGCACGGAGGACGAGGCACGATGACGACCACGCGGTCCGCGGCGGACGCCCGCGCGCCGGCGGAGTCGACCGGAATCCTGGTGATCGGCGCCGGGCCCTGCGGGCTCGCCGTGGGCGTCGCCGCGCGGGAGGCGGGCGTGCCCTGCGTGCTCGTGGACAGGGGGCCCGTGGTCAGCTCGATCGAGCGTTATCCGATCCAGATGACCTTCTTCAGCACCGCGGAGAACCTCGAGCTCGGCGGCGTCCCGTTCGTGGTGGAGCGGGAAAAGCCGACCCGGGCGGAGGCGCTCACCTACTACCGCCGCATCGTGACCCACTTCGGCCTGGACGTCCGCCAGTACGAGGAGGTGGTGGGCCTCGAGCGCTCCGGCGGCGGCTTCCGCGTCCGAGCCCGGGGCCGCGCGGGCGAGGTGCGAGACTACCTGGCGGCGGGCGTCGCGGTCGCGACCGGCTACTTCGACACGCCGAACCTGCTGGGAGTGCCGGGTGAGGACCTCCCCAAGGTCACGCACTACTTCCGCGAGCCGCATCGCTACTTCGGCCAGGATGTGCTCGTGGTCGGGGGCGGGAACTCCGCGGTCGAGGCGGCCCTCGCGACCTGGCGGGTCGGGGCCCGGGTCACGCTCGTGCACCTGTTCGAAGGGTTCGACCGGGGAGTGAAGCCCTGGGTCCTGCCTGACATCCGCAACCGGATCGAGGCGGGCGAGATCGCCGCCCTGTGGCGGGCGCGCGTGTCGGAGATCGAGCCCGGACGGGCGCGGATCGAGGACGTGGAGGGCTGCGACGGGCGCTGGATCCGGAACGACTTCGTGCTCGCGATGACGGGCTTCCGCCCCGATCCGCGGCTGCTCCTCGGCCTCGGCGTACCGGTGGACGACGCCACCGGCGTGCCGGCGCACGATCCCGAGACGATGGAGACCCCTGTCCGGGGCGTGTTCCTCGCCGGCGTGCTCGCGGCGGGCCTCGACGCGAACCGGATCTTCATCGAGAACGGCAGGACGCACGGTTCCCGGATCGTCCGCGCGATGGCGCCGCGTCTCGTTGACGGGGTCGGAACCCCCGGATAGCTTCCGCCCGGCGCGCCAGGGGGGTCGCTCCGGCGCCGCCAGACGCAGACCGGATCCGCATGAGCGAAGCGACGGCAGCCACCAGATTCCGCCCCGCGCGAGACCGCATCGAGGAGGTGCTCGCGTCGATCCGCCCGGCCATCCGGGCCGACGGCGGCGACATCGAGCTCGTGGAGTTCGACGAGCGCGGGGGCGTGGTCCGAATCCGCATGGTCGGCGCCTGCTACGCCTGCCCGATGTCGATGCTCACGCTGAAAGCCGGCATCGAGCAGCGCCTCCGCATGCTCGTCCCCGAGGTCCGGACGGTCGAGTCGGTGGACGTCGACGACCGCTGAGCCCGATCTCGATCGACAGACGAATCTCCGGTCCGCCGGCGCCCGTGCCGGGAAGACCGCCTCGCGAACAGGACTCTCGAACATGACGCAATCGCTGGAAGACCGCGTCCGACGGGCGTTGAGCCGGATCCGCGTGCGCGGGGGCGAGCCCGACATCGTCTCCTCGGGCGTCGTCAGGGCCCTCGAGGCGGGTCCCGACGGATCGATCCGGGTGACGCTCGGTCTCCGCCCGGGCGACCCGTCCGACCTGCCGGAGACGGTGCGCCTCGTCGCCTCGGGGGTGACGGGAGTCCGGGAGGTCGCGGTCGAGTCGGCCGGCGGCACGGCCGGGCCGCCGCCGGGGAGTGTGCCGGCGGCGCGGGCGGGACGGCGCGCGCTGCCCGTGGTGGAGCCGGCCGGTGCCCCGAAGCAGGCGCCGCCGCGCACTCCCGGCCAGGTGAGCCGGGAGGAGGCATCCCGGCATCCGCGCGACGCGGAGCCGCTGTCCGGCGTCCGTCACGTGATCGCCGTGAGCTCGGGGAAGGGAGGCGTCGGAAAGTCGACGATCTCGACGAACCTCGCCGCGGCGCTCGCGAAGGCGGGACACAGGGTCGGCCTGATGGATGCCGACATCTACGGGCCGGACATCCCGACCATGTTCGGCGCCTGGCAGAAGCCGCGCATGGAGGACGACCGCGTGATCCCCGTGCAGGCTCACGGGGTGAAGCTGATGAGCCTCGGCTTCCTCGTCGGCGAGGACACGCCGGCGATCTGGCGCGGGCCGATCATCATGGGGATCGTCCGCCAGTTCCTGCACCAGGTCGCGTGGGGCGAGCTCGACTTCCTGTTCGTCGACCTGCCGCCCGGGACCGGCGACGCGCAGCTCTCGCTCGTGCAGCTGGTGCGCGTTTCCGGCGCAGTGATGGTCACCACGCCGCAGGACGTGGCCGTGCAGGGCGTGCTGAAGGGGATCCGGATGTTCGAGAGCGTGGAGGTCCCGATCCTGGGCATCGTCGAGAACATGCGCGGCTTCGTCTGCCCGGACTGCGAGAAGACGCACGACATCTTCGGGGCCGGGGGTGGGGAGAAGCTCGCGGCGTCGCTCGGCATCCCCTTCCTCGGGGCGGTCCCGCTCGGGCTCGCCGTGCGCGAGGAGGGCGACCGGGGCGTCCCGACCGTGATCGGCCGGTCCGGCTCCCCGGAGGGCAGGGCGCTTCAGGCGATGGCGGACGCCGTCCTCGCCGCCGTGGCACGGCTCGACCCGGAGGACGACGACATCTGATCGGCCATCGACGGGTCGACCCGACCCGGGGGCCCGTTCGCGAGGCGGTCCGCCGGCTCGCGGTCCCGGCCGTCGCCGCCACGCTCATCCAGGGCCTGTTCAACGTCGTCGACACGTTCTGGGTGGGGCGCGGCCTCGGTCCCGCCGCGCTCGCCGGCGTCAGCACCGCCGGCTTCGCCGTCTGGCTCGTCCTCTCGGTCTCCGAGCTTCCCGCGGTGGGCCTGACGGCGGTGGCGAGCCGCCGCTGGGGAGAGGGGCGCCCGGAGGACTCGGCCAGGGCGGTCTACCAGGCGTTCCTGCTCGGGCTTCTCGTGGCCGCCGGCCTGGGAGCGATCGGGCTGCTCGGGCTGCCGGGCCTGTTCCTGCTGATGGACACGCCGGGGGACGTCACCCTCCATGGCGGCCGGTATCTCGGCACGTACCTGGTCGGGATTCCGGTCGTGTTCAGCTACTTCGTGATGGACTCGGCCTTCCGGGCCGCCGGGGACACGCGCACTCCCTTCCTGCTGCTGGCGGCGTCCCTCGCCGCCAACGCCGTGCTGGACCCGCTGCTCATCCTCGGCCCGGGCCCGATTCCCCGGCTCGAGACGCAGGGCGCCGCGCTCGCCACGGTGATCACGCGGGCCGCCGGGTGCGCGGCCGGCTTCGTTCTGCTCCGGCGACGCGGCTGGATCCGCCGGTCGGCGCCGGAGCTCCGGCTGCTCGGGCGGATGGCGTGGATCGGCCTGCCCGTCGCGGCCGGCGGGGCGGTCTTCTCGCTGGTCTACATCCTGCTCACCCGGCTGACCAGCGACTTCGGGACGGCCGCGCTCGCCGCGCTCGGGGTCGGTCACAAGGTCGAGTCGCTCAGCTACATGGCCTGCATCGGGTTCGGACTTTCCGCGGCGACGGTGGTCGGCCAGAACCTCGGGGCCGGACGGCCGGACCGGGCGGCCGCGGCGGGCCGCGAGGCGCTGCGCTACGCGCTGATGGTCACGGTGGCGGTGGCGGTGGCCTTCCTGCTGGTCCCCGGGACGCTGGTCGGCGTGTTCACGACGGACCCGGCCGTGATCGACGCCGGCTCGAGCTACCTGCGGATCGTCGCGGTGGCGCAGGTGTTCATGGCGATGGAGCTCGTGCTCCAGATCGCGATGGAGGGAGCGGGGCACACGGTGCCGCCGATGATCGTGACCGTGCTTCTCACGGCGGCGCGACTGCCGCTCGCGGCGGCGCTCCGGGGCCCCCTCGGCCTCGCCGGGATCTGGTGGACGATCTCCGCGACGAGCGTGGCCCGCGGCGCGGCGATGGCGGGAATCTGGCGGCGGCGCAGATGGGTGGGGCGGGACCTGTGAGCGGCTCCGGCGCGCCTGGACGGACAAGGCCGCTTCCGGAGACGCGGGAGGAGCGATGGGGATTCTCACCCTGACGACGGACTTCGGCACGTCGGACGGATACGTGGCGGAGATGAAGGGCGTCGTCCTCTCGCGGGCCCCGGGGACGGTCCTCGTCGACGTGACGCACGAGATCGCGCCGGGCGACGTGGAGGAGGCCGCCCGGGTCCTCGGCCGGATCTGGGACCGGTTTCCGGCCGGGACGGTCCATCTCGTGGTCGTGGACCCGGGCGTGGGCTCGGATCGGCGCCCGCTGGCGCTCCGGGCGACGGACCGCTGGATGGTCGGGCCCGACAACGGCGTGGCGACGCGCGTGCTCGAGCGTCACCGGCCGCTGGCAGTCCGGGCCCTCGACCCGCACCGGTGCGCGGAGGGGGCCGTGAGCCCGACCTTTCATGGCCGCGACCTGTTCGCGCCCGCCGCCGCCCACCTCTGCTCCGGGGGGCGGGCGGAAGCGCTCGGCGAGCCGGTCGAGGCCGGCTCGCTCGTGCGCCTGCCGGTGGAGAACGTGATCCGGGTCGGGCACGTCGTGCGCGGCCGCGTGGTGCACGTCGACCGGTTCGGGAACCTGATCACGAACATCCCCGGGGCGAGCGTCGCTCCCGGCGCGCGGATCGAGGTGGGCGGGACGGTAGTCTCCGGAGTGCGGACCGCCTACGTGCACGGGGAGCCCGGCCGTCCGCTCGCCGTCATCGGCTCGGGAGGCACGCTGGAGATCAGCGTCCGGGACGGAAGCGCCGCGGAGCTCCTCGGGGCGGGTCGCGGCGCGGAGGTGCGGGTCGAGGCCGAACGGGGCTGAGGCCGGTCCGGGCGGAGGGCGGAAGCGGCGCGGACGGCCCGGTTCGCGGGCTCAGTCGGCGAAGGCGACCTCGATCCGGCCGAACGCGGCCCGCAGCCGGATCCGGAGGTGGTGGCGGGCGTCCCCCCAGTCCGGAGTGCGCCAGACGCCGTCTGCCTTCCGCATGTCGCCCGGGTCGAACCCGGTCAGGAATCCCTTCTTCTCGATCTCGACGCCCACCCCGCGGGGAAGCACGAGCCGCAGGGCGCCGAGTCCGACCGAGATGTCCGCCTCGGCGTCGGACGACCAGGCGCCCCGGAAGTCGAGAGTCACGTCCCCGACCGCCCCCTCGAACTCGAGGTGCTGGAAGCGGGCGTTGCCGAGACCCGTGGCTTCGAACTCGGCCGCGCCGGCGGCCAGCTCCAGCCGGCTCATCCGCTCCGGGTTCGGGGCGTCGAAGGAGATCACGGTGCTGGACGCGCCGGTCCGGTACGTGAACGAGGTGAGCGGAATCCCGCCGAGCCGGACCTGCGCTTCCGCCGCGCCCACTTCGATCGAGAGCGCGGCGGCGGCGTCCGGGCCGAGACCGAGACGGAGCCGTCCCGGCTGCGCCCCGTCGAGCTTCCAGTTCCCGTCCTGTCCGTCTGCCGGGCCGAGGCGCAGCGCGAGGCGACCCGCGTCGCCCTTCGCCTCCCAGCTCCGCTCGGGGCGGAGCCGGAGCGCGTCGTAGCGGAGATCGACGTCGTACAGGAGGCCCGGGTCGGCAGGACCGACCTCGAGCTCCCCGGCGGCATACGCGACCTGCACGTCGATCGAGCGAACGCCGTCCGCCTGGCGGCGGAACCGGAGATCGGTCCAGTCCGGCTCCTGCGCCGCCGCGGCGGTCGGGAGCAGGACGAGGACCAGCGCGGCGCGGGCGACCTTACGCACCCGTCGCCTCCGTGTGCGCGTCATCGGCGGGGAACAGATCGTCCGCGGAGATTCGCGCGTACTCGGTCCGCGAGCCGCCACGCGAGAGCAGCAGCGCGCCGAAGCCCGTCGAGAAGGCCGCCCACGTCAGCACCCCGGCGGCGAAGAAGGTCAGGCCGCGGAGGAAGCCGAGCATGCCGCCGAACAGGTAGAGCACGGAGCCCACGGCGAACGGCGCCAGCAGCGCCACGAGACCGGCCGCCACGTACCAGTAGGAGTTCGACCGGTGCAGCTGCATCCGCTCGATCCAGTCGTAGCGACGGAGCGACAGAGTCTCCCCGACCGCGTGCGCCGCCGCGACGTACCCGATGGGGATCGCGAGGGCGCAGGCGAGGAGGTAGAACGGCAGCACGAGCCAGGTGACGATCCCGACCACGAGCACCAGCGCCACCGGAGCGACCAGCAGCTGGCCCGCGAGGCCGACTCCGAACGATCGTGACACGTTCAGCCGCGCCGTGTCTGCCACGACCTCGAGCCGGCTCTGGAAGAAGTAGACGAGCGCCAGGCCGAGCGCGCCGAGGCCGACGAGCCAGGCGAGCGTCGCGCCGAGTCCGCCGATCGCGTGTCCGATGTTGTGCGCGATCCGCCCGAGGAAGCCGCGGCCCGGCTCCTGGTCGATCCGGATCCCGGGCACGGCCGGAGCCTCGGGCGCCGACAGGTCGGCGTCGACCCGGATGTCGAGGTCGTCGAGGTCGACGGACAGCGAGACCATCTCGCCGAGCACGCGCCCGCCCTCGCGCCGCACCTCGCCGCCTACCTGGAGGATGTCGCCGTCGATCCGCGAGCCGTCGGCGAGCGTGAGCGTGCCGTCGAGCACCAGGACGTCCCCCTCCACGCGGCCCTGCAGGAGGACGTCGCCGTCGAGCAGGGCGAGGTCGCCGGCCACCACGCGATCGGGGCCGACCACGAAGTCGTCGTGCACGACGAGCGCGAGGTCCTCGCCCGACACCCGGGACTGCGCGCCGATCCGTCCGAGCGAGCGACGCAGGCGCTCGATGCCCCGGGTCAGCTCGTCGATCGA
>JAWOIN010000144.1:0-45111 GCA_046484665.1 Gemmatimonadota bacterium | reverse complement strand
GACCGGCTCCGGGGACCTCCGCCGGGCGCGGCCGGAACGGTTGCGACGAAGATGGGACGAAGCGTCCCACGGCGGGCTCGTCAGGTCGGATCGAGCCCGGGATCTCGCCTCCCCACACGAGGAGACGGCGGTGCGAGAACTGAGAATCCACGGGCGCGGCGGGCAGGGGGCGGTGATCGCCTCGAAGCTGCTCGCGGTAGCCCTGTTCCGGGAGGGAAACGAGGTGCAGTCCTTCCCGGCGTTCGGAGTCGAGCGTCGCGGCGCCCCCGTGACGGCCTTCCTCCGGTTCGACGACCGGCCGATCCGGCTCCGCTGCGAGATCACGGAGCCGGACGACCTGATCGTGCTCGACCCCACCCTCGTGGAGGCGATCGACGTCACCGGGGGGCTGAAGCCGGGCGGCACGATTCTCATCAACTCCGAGCGCCCCCCCGAGGAATATCCTTCGCTCGGCGCGCGCTTCCGGATCGCGACGGTGGACGCCTCCGGCATCGCCGTCCGTCACGGTCTCGGCAGCCGGAGCCAGCCGATTGTGAACACGGCGATCGTGGGAGCCGCGTCGGCGGTGTTCGGCTGGTTCGGGATGAGGGCGGTGGAGGCGGCGATCGAAGAGGAGGTGCCCGCCAAGCTTGAGGCGAACGCCGCCGCGGCCCGCGAGGCCGCGGACGCGGTCCGGGTCCGGGACGCACGGGAGATCTCCCATGTCTGACATCACGGAACCGAAGCGGAGCGGACGGGACATCCCGCCGATCGCCGTCAGCCGGACGACGACCGAGGTCAACCCGACCGGCTCGTGGAAGTACATACAGCCCCACTACGAGGACCGGGTCGCGCCCTGCAACGCGGCCTGCCCCGTCGGGATCGACGTGGAGGGCTACCTTTACCTGCTCGGACAGGGCCGGACCCGCGAGGCGATCGCTCTCCTGCTGGAGGAGAACCCGATGCCCGCCGTGACGGGACGGGTCTGCCACCACCCCTGCGAGGACGGCTGCAACCGCGCGCACATCGACGAGCCGGTGTCGATCCACGGGATCGAGCGGCGCCTCGGCGACATGGCGCTCGCGGGCCCGCCGCCGGAGCCCCCGGAGCGGACGAGGAGGGAGCGCGTGGCCGTGATCGGGTCCGGGCCCGCCGGCCTCGCCTGCGCCTGGCACCTCGCGCGGCTCGGCTACGGCGTGACGGTGCTCGAGGCGGCCGACGAGCCCGGCGGTATGCTGCGGCTCGGAATCCCAGAGTACCGGCTCCCGAGGGCGATCCTCGACCGGCAGATCGACCGGATCCGCGGGCTCGGGATCGAGATCCGCTGCGGGACGGCGATCGGCCGGGACGTGCCCTGGTCGGAGCTCGACGGGTTCGACGCCGTGTTCGCGGCGCCCGGCGCGCACGTCGGAAAGGACGCGAGGATCGGCGACGCCGGTGGCACGGACGCGATCCGCCCGGGCCTGGAGTTCCTCAAGGAGGTGAACGCGGGAGCCCGGCCCGACCTCGGCGACCACGTGATCGTGGTGGGCGGCGGGAACACGGCGATGGACTGCGCGCGATCCGCCCTCCGCCTCGGCTCGGAGGTCACCGTCGTCTACCGGCGCACGCCGATCGAGATGCCGGCGATCCCGCAGGAGGTGAAGGAGGCGAAGGGAGAGGGCGTCGGATTCCTCTTCCTCGCGGCGCCCGCGACTGCCCGCGTCGTCGAGGGGCGCCTGCGGGGGCTCGAGTGCGTGCGCATGGAGCTCGGCGCGCCGGATGAGAGCGGCCGCCGTCGGCCCGTTCCGGTCGAGGACGGACGGTTCACGATGCTCGCCGACACCGTCCTCACGGCGATCGGGGAAGACTGCGACCTCGCCTTCCTCCCCGGCGGCGTCGAGGTGACCGGTGGGGTGGCCAGGATCGACGAACTGTGCGAGAGCACGGTGGCGCGTGTGTTCGTGGGCGGCGACGCCGCCGACCTGCCGCGCTCGGTGGCGGATGCGCTCGGCTCCGGCAAGCGCGCGGCGATCGGGATCGACCACTGGCTGCGGGAGCGGGCCGGCGAGGAGCCCCCTCCGCTCGACACGGCCGCCCTCCGGTTCGGCCCGGGCGGGAACCTGAGCGCCGCCCGGCTGCGTGGGACGGACCCGATCCAGCGCGCCGCGCCCGTGAACGAGGTGGTGACCTGGGACGAGATGAACCCGTCGCACTTCGCGCCAGCCCCCCGCCACGAGGACCGCGTCCACACGGCGGCCGACCTCACCGCGACCTTCGGCGAGGTGAACTTCGGCCTCTCCGAGAAGGAGTTCCGGGAGGAGGTCGCGCGTTGCCTCAACTGCGGCGTCTGCAACCGCTGCGAGCTGTGCATGATCTTCTGCCCGGACATGGCGATCCACAGGCGGGAGGACGGGAACGGCTTCGAGATCGACCTCCGCTACTGCAAGGGCTGCGGACTGTGCGCGGCCGAGTGCCCGCGGGGCGCGATGACGATGACGCGGGAGGTCCGGTGAAGAAGGTGATGATCGGCAACCACGCGGTCTCCTGGGGGGTCCAGCGCTCGCGGGTCGAGGTGATCTCCGCGTATCCGATCACGCCCCAGACCCAGATCGTCGAGGAGCTCTCCGACATGGTGGCGGACGGGCGCCTCCCGGCCCGTTACATCAAGGTCGAGTCGGAGCACTCGGCGATGGCCGCCTGCATCGGCGCCGCCGCCGCCGGGGCGCGCGCCTTCACGGCCACCTCGGCGCAGGGCCTGGCGCTGATGCACGAGCTCCTGCACTGGGCGGCGGGCGGGCGGCTCCCGGTGGTGATGGCCAACGTGAACCGCGCGATGGCGCCCGGCTGGACGATCTGGACCGACCAGAACGACTCCCTCTCGCAGCGCGACACCGGCTGGATCCAGCTCTACTGCGAAACGAACCAGGAGGTGTTCGACACCACGATCCAGTCGTTCCGCCTCGCCGAGATGGTGGACCTGCCGGTGATGCTGGTGCTCGACGCCTTCTTCCTCTCGCACACCTCGGAGCCGGTCGACCTGACGGACCAGGAGCTGGTGGACCGCTTCCTTCCCAGGCGCGAGGCCCGGTTCAAGCTCGATCCGGCGGACCCGCACTCGTTCGGGGCGCTCATCCGGCCCGACGCCTACATGGAGATGCGCTGGCAGCAGCAGGAGGCGATGTGGGAGGCGCTTCGCGCCCTGCCGGAGATCGAGGCGGAGTGGGAGGCCCTCACCGGCCGGCGGTACGGCGCGATCGAGACGTACCGGACGGACGGCGCGGAGCTCCTCCTCGTCACCTCCGGCACGATCACCTCCACGGCGCGGCACGTGGTGGACGAACGGCGCGACCGGGGCGAGGCGGTGGGGCTCGTGAAGGTGAAGATGTTCCGGCCGTTCCCGAGCGACGCCCTTCGCGACGCCCTGGCGGGAGCGGCGCGCGTGGCGGTGCTGGACCGCAACATCTCGCCGGGCCACGGCGGGATCTTCGCCGAGGAGATCCGGTCGGCCCTGTACGACGTGGCGCCTTCCGACCGACCGCGACTGTTCGGATACGTGCTCGGGCTCGGAGGCCGTGACGTGACGCCTGCCGTCATCGGCGCGATCGTCGACCGGAGCCTGGGCGCGGCGGCGCCGGAGCGCGAGGACCTGTGGGTGGGGGTGGAGCTATGAGCCAGACGATCATCCGGGACCGGATCCCGGGCGACGACCTCCTCGCCTCGGGGCACCTCGCCTGCCCCGGCTGCGCGGCCCCGATCGCGATGAACCTCGTGCTCAAGGCGCTCGGTCCGCAGACCGTGGT
Source organism: Gemmatimonadota bacterium (assembly GCA_046484665.1). Lineage (GTDB taxonomy): Bacteria > Gemmatimonadota > Gemmatimonadetes > Palauibacterales > Palauibacteraceae > Carthagonibacter. The sequence continues at coordinate 41,350 of JAWOIN010000144.1, read as the reverse complement.
CACGCTGCCCGCCTGCTGCTGGAGCATCATCGCGGGCCCGTGGCCCCAGTCGTCGCTTCGCGTGCCCCTGTTCCACACCGCGTTCGAGACCGCCGGTGCCACCGCGTCGGGCATCAAGGCCGGCCTCGTCTCGCGCGGCGACACCGAGACGACGGTGATCGCGTGGGCGGGCGACGGCGGGACGTTCGACATCGGCCTCCAAGCCCTCTCGGGCGCGGCGGAGCGGAACGAGGACATCATCTACTTCTGCTACGACAACGAGGCGTACATGAACACGGGGATCCAGCGCTCCTCGGCCACGCCGTGGGGCGCCTGGACCACCACGACGCCGGCGATCGAGCCGGAGTCATCCCAGAAGAAGGACATCGTGGGAATCCTCGCCGCGCACCGGATTCCCTACATCGCCACCGCCTCGGTCGCGTACCCGGTCGACCTCGTGGAGAAGGTGGTGAAGGCCCGCACGATCCGGGGCATGCGCTTCATCCACATCCTCGCGCCCTGCCCGCCCGGCTGGAAGACGCAGAACGACGAGACGATCGACCTCGCGCGCCAGGCCGTGCAGACCCGCGTGTTTCCGTTGCTCGAGGTGGAGTACGGGACCACGTGGCGCTTCACGGTGGACCACGCCGGCGAGCCGGTGGAACCGTACCTCCGCCGGCAGGCGCGGTTCAAGCACCTGACGGACGATCAGATCGAGCGGATCCAGGCCGATGTGGACGAGCGCTGGAGCCGCCTCGAGACCCGGGTCCTGCACGGAGGCTGACCCCGGCGCCGTTGCGGGCGGCCGGGTGGTCCGCCGCGCGCGGGGACCCGGAGAGGGAAAAGGCGAGAGCCCCCTGCCATCGACGGCCGGGGGCTCTCGTCGCGTCGGCGCCAGGGAACCGCGCCCGGGACCGTGAGTCGACTACCGGACGCCGCTCCTCATCACATCACGTCCGTCGCCGTCGCCTGGTGGCAGCTCGCGCAGGTCGCGAGGAACTCCCCGTAGACCGCGGCCCGCATGTCTCCGTCTCCCGCCTGGCGCGCGGCGGCGCCCAGCTCGTGGACGTGATTCGCGGTCGCCTTGACCTGGGCGAAGATCTGCGACTCCGCCGTCACCTCCTCGGGCACGAGCGGAACCTCGTCCAGCGCCGTCGCGCCCGACTGCCACACCTCGCCGGAGGGGACCACGAGGCCCTCCCAGAGCCTGCCGGACGCCCAGACGTGCCTCTGCATGTGGGAGACGGCGTCGCCTCCCTCCGCGAGGGCGCCGTCGATGTCGAACCGGACCTTGGCGCCGAGCGCCTTGTGGCACGTCCCGCACGCCGCGCCCATCTGGGCCGTCGCCTTCGCCGCCGTCAGCAGGTCGGTCGAGCCGGCCGCGACCTGCGCCGCCTCGCGCATCGCCGGGAGGTAGGGAATCCACTCCGACGGCATTCCCGGCATCGCGGCGTGCTCCGCGATCCATCGGGCCGGAGCCTTCGCGGCCTGGAGGTCGCCCGCGATGACGGCGCGCTGCAGGTCGTCCGCCTTGCTGAAGTGATCCTGCATGTGGGCCGCGATCTCCTCCGGCTCGGGAGCGCGCTCCCGGTCGCCGCACGCCGTGGCTGCGAGGAGAACGGCCGCGGAAACCGTCAGCGACCCGAGCGGCGATCCGAGCACACCGCGCCTCCGGTACCGCATGTCTTCCTCCGGGCTCGAGACGACACCGCCGGCGACTTCCGGTCCACGCCCCCCTCAAGGTTACGCTTCGTGAATCCGGTCGCCGCCGGCGGCGATTCGATCGGCGGATCCGTGCAGGGTCGGAAGCCACGGGGGGACGCTCCGGCCTGCTCCGCCCTGGATTTGCGGGCTTTCAACCGCAAGAATTATGCAGTCGGGAAGGCGGCCCGCGGCCGCGAAGCCGCCGCGGGACAGCGGGTTTAAGATTCACCGTCCAGAGAGCTTGCGCCGCCGGGGCGGCCCGCCGGATCTTCCGTCGGGTGCGAGCGCGGGCACGCCCCGCCGCCGCATCGGCCCGGCACGGGACGGAATGTCTTGGATCGGGCCTGTCGCCGGCCCGGCCCGCGTCCCGCGGCTGCCGCCGTCGGCGAAGTGGATTCGGGCATCCGCCGCGCGGTCCCGATGCGACCAGGAGGTGACGCATGCGATGCCGTGTAACTCTGTCCCTTCTCCTCGCGACTCTCCTCCTCGCTCCCGCTTCCGCCGTCGCTCAGCGGGTGGCGGTACACGAGGGATACTGGATCTCGTTCGGGCTCGGCGGCGGGTGGGCCGACGACGAGTTCTTCGACGGCGGCCAGCCCGGCTTCGGGTCCTGGCTGCGCATGGGCGGCTCCCCGAGCCAGCGGCTGCTGCTCGGGGGAGAGGTGATCGGTTGGCTCGGATCGGACGACGGGACGAACACCGACGTCTTCCGCGGCCAGCTCCAGCTCGTCGGGCTCTACTATCCGAGCACCAGCGGGGGGCTCTTCCTGAAGGGCGGGGCCGGGTTCGCGAGCCGGTCGGTGGACACGAGCATCCTGATCGACGACGAGGACTTCACGCTCACGAGGGACTCGGAGGGCGTGGGGCTGAACACCGGGATCGGCTGGGACCTTCAGGTCGCGCGGAACTTCTTTCTGACGCCGAACGTGGACCTCCTCTACCAGTTCCTGGGGGAAGGGCAGAGCGGAGCGGTCGTCCTGATCACGGTCGGAGCGACCTGGCACTGACCCCGCGTCGCATACCGCCCGGGGAGCTCCCCGGGCCGCACCCGCAGGGGGCCGACGCGCCGAAGGCCGCGCGGTCGGAGATTCCGGTGCGGCCTTCGTGTTCCGGAGAGCGGGCGACCGGACTCGAACCGGCGACATTCAGCTTGGAAGGCTGACGCTCTACCAACTGAGCTACGCCCGCATCGCTACCCCGTCGGGGCGGAGCCCCGACCCGTTTTGCGCCCTTTTTGCGGCGTAGCCGCGAAAAGCACGTACTGAGCTACGCCCGCATCGCTGCCCCGTCGGGGCGGGGGGCGGAAATGTCGCGCCGCGGACGTCCGCGGGCAAGCGCACGGAAACGGGAACGACCGCGATGAACACTTCGCCGGACCCGAAGCGGGCGGTGACGGACCACCCGATCCTCGACATCCTCGCGGACCGCTGGAGTCCCCGCGCCTGGCAGGACCGGCGGGTGGAGGACGAGAAGCTCCGCAGCGTGTTCGAGGCGGCCCGCTGGGCGCCGTCCTCGGAGAACGAGCAGCCATGGCGATTCCTGATCGCGCGACGTCACGTCGACGAAGCCTGGGCGGACCTGCTCGCCTCGCTCCGCCCGGGAAACCAGGCCTGGGCCGCGGCGGCGCCCGTCCTCGCGCTCGGAGTGACGCGGAACACGTTCACGCGGAACGACCGGGCGAACGCCCACGCCCGGCACGACCTCGGCCTCGCCACCGCCACGCTGACGGCGCAGGCGATGGCTCTCGGGCTGCACGTGCACCCGATGGGTGGGATCCTCCCGGACGAGGCGGGGAAGCGGTTCGAGATCCCCGAGGAGTTCGACGTCGTGACGGGGCTCGCGATCGGCTACCTCGGCGACCCCGACTCGCTGCTCGAGAAATACCGCGAGGGCGAGGTCGAGCCGCGGACGCGCCGGCGGCTCTCCGGGGCCCTGTTCACGTGAAGGTGGGGGAAGCCGAGCCCGATTCTCGGGTGAGGCGGCGCCGGCCGCCGGTGGCCGACGTCCGGCGCGCCTGCGAGGCGCGGCAACGGGGGCGCGGCGCCCGGGCCGCGCCCCCGTCTTCGCGATCAGTCTCCCGCGCCGGAGGCGCCGCCGCCCTGCGGCACCATCAGCATGTACGGCGTCGACGGCTCCACGTCGGGCGGAACCGCGTCGGGCATCGGCTCGCCGGCGGGCCCGAGGCTCCTGATGAACCTGTAGAGCGCCCGCATGTCCCCCTCGTCGAAGTGCTTCGCGTTCATCCACGGCATCGGTGGACGGCCCGCCCCGGCCCGGAGCCTCTCGACCCACGCGTCCTCCGTCAGGTTCTGCGCCGTCAGACGGAGGTTCGCCGCGTACGTCGTTCCCCACGGCCCGCGCCAGCCGACCGGGACGCCCGTGAGCCAGCCCGACTCCTCCACCTGCCCTCCGTTCTGCATCCACCCGGGGGTGTGGCAGTCGTTGCAGCCGCTCACCAGCACCAGGTACTCGCCGGCCTCCTCCGGCGTCGCCGCCACCACGTGCGGCGCCGCGACCGCCGCCGGCTCCCCGGTTGCCGCCGTCCCGCCTGCGTCCACCGGTTGACAGGCGAGCGCGAGCCCCGCGACTGCCGCCAGCCCGACGCCTCCTCCTGGCCGCTTCATCAGTCAAACCTCCGGAAGCGATCGCTTCCCCCTGGGGAACGGACCCGGGGATCGGCGACGCTTCCCCCGCCGGGACGCGCGCGCGGGCCCGCCAGCGAGGCATGCCTCGTGGCTCCATAATATCCGGGGAAGGCGAGAGAGGAAGCCCGCCGGCCGGACGGATCAGGAGGAGATCGAGCCCCGGGCCCGGACCACGCGCGCCGCGTAGTCGCGCACGCTCGTCAGCGACACCGGCCACCGCTCGAGCGTCGACTCCATGTCGATGGGACCGCCGCGGGCGAAGCTGAGCTGAAGCGCCGCAAACGTCTTCGACATCGGGTCCGCCGCGCCCTCCCATCGCTCCCGCAACGACGCCTCGGAAACCCGCGCGACCTCGATCTTCCGACCGCTCGCCTTCTCGAACTCCCGCACGGCGTCGAGCGGTGTGACCGCCGCCGGACCGCCCAACTCTATCACCGCGTTCTCGGCCGAGGCATCGTCCAGGCAGAGGACCGCGAACCGGGCGACGTCGGCGGCCGAGATGAAGCTGACCGGGTTCTCGCCCGAGCCGAAGACCGTGACCTTCCCGGCCGGCCAGTCGAAACCGACCGCGGGGCTCAGCCACACCTCCATGAAGAAGCTGGGGCGCAGAATCGTGTAGGGCACGCCGCTCCCGCGCAGGTGCCGCTCGACGCCGCGCTTGGCGCGATGGAGCGGAGAGTCGACCTCGATCGTCCCGGCATAGGAGACGTACTCGAACCGCCCGACGCCGGCCGCTCGAGCGGCGTCGGAGAGCCGGATCTGTCCCTCGAGGTCGGTCGCGGCCAGCGAGTCGCCCCGCTGAGCGGAGTGGATGGCCGTCGCGGTGCTGACGACCGTGCGGATGCCATCGCACGCCCGCTCCAGGGATTCCAGGTCCCCCAGGTCCCCATCGACGACCTCCGCGCCGAGCCCGCGCAAGGCTTCCGCCCGTCCGGGATCCGAGGTCGCCCGGACGAGGGCCCGCACGGGCATACCCTCGGCGGTCAGCTGCCGGCAGATCTCGCCCCCCAGGGCACCGGTTGCGCCAACGACCAGGATCATCGGCTCTGCTCCTTCTTCGAATCGTGGCGTCGGATCGGTGCCCGGGGGCACCGCGCTCGAGAATTCGTTCAGCCCCGCTCCGCGAGAATCGCCGCGAGCCGCTCCCGGGCCACCGTCACGCGAGGCTGGAGCTCGGCATCCGCGCCCTCCCAGAGCTCGACGAGGCGGGCCCAGCTCACGGCGGCCGCATCGAGGTCGCCCGCCTCCTCCTGGAGGATCGCGAACCGTTCATCGATCGGCCCGAGCAGGAACGCGAAGTGGAAGTCGTCGCCCCAGTATCGGTCGATCCACGGGGTGTCGATGAAGCGCCCGTAGACGGAGATCGCCGAGTCGCGCCGGCCGGCCCGGTCGTAGGCCGCCGCGAGCCCCGGCAGCGCGCACAGCAGGCAGTCGCCGCGGTCGGACGCGCGGAACTCCGCTACGGCGTCTTCGTGCCGTCCCTCCGCGAGCGCGATCTCCCCGAGCGCCCTGCGGCGATCGATCTCGCCCTTCCCCCGGTTCTCCGGCGGGACCGCGGCCTCGTACTCGGCAAGCAGCGCCCGGGCCCGCGCCGGGTCGCCGGTCCGGGCCCGGAACGAGGCGAGCTCCGCGTACGGGCGGTCCAGCGGATCGAGGCCGTCGAGCGGGTGCCGGGAGAGAGCCTCCTCGACGCGACCGACGGCCCGGTCCCGGTCGTCCCTCAGGAGGAGGTCGAGCCAGGCGAGGAAGAGCACGTCGTCGAGCGCCTCCGGGACCACGCCGCGGGTCTCGTTCGTCTCCAGCGCCGCGGTCGCGTGGCGCTCGGCCTCGGCGACCCGGCCACGGGTCGCGGCCATCGAGGCGAGGTCGGAGTCGAACAGGGCGCGGATGAGCAGGTTCTCCCCGTACATGTCGCGGGTGCCGCGGTGCAGGTCCATCGCCGCGTCGAGGTCGCCTCTCGAGGCCTCCATCTGCGATCGGTACCAGCGGATGGGCCCGTTCTCGCCGAACCGCGCGACGGCGTCGTCGAGCTCGGCGTGCGCGTCTTCGAAGCGGCCTTGCCTGACCCGCAGGTCCGCGAGGTTCGTCCAGTAGAGATAGGCCGTCGTGTCCGCCTCCCGCGCCCGCAGGAGAACGGCCTCCGTCCGCTCGAAGTCCCGGAGCTCGCTGTACGCCACGGCCATGTTGTTGAGGGCCGTCGCGTCGCCGGGATCCAGCTCGAGCCGCGCGCGATAGGCCTGCAGGGCCCGCTCGGGCTCGAAGGTCCCCTGGAGGTAGTAGATCCCCTCGACCAGCGCTCTCTCCCGGGCCGTCAGCCGCTCGCGGTTCTCGAATGCGTGGCGGAGGGCCGTGGCCTGCCGGGAACGCTGCTCACCGAAGTTCCCGAGCTGCGTCGCCATCGCCGCCCACGCGAAGGCGAAGGCGCTGTCGAGCTCCACGGCCTCGGCGTGGAGCTCGATCGCCCGGACCCCGTCTCCGGCCCGCGCCGCGGCGGTTCCCTGCGAGAACTTCTTGAGCGCCTCGAGACTCCCGGTCGTCACGCGCGACAGCGCCGGGCTCGCCTGGACGGACCGGAGCGGCTCGCCGATCCGTTCCCGTATGCCCCTCGACAGCCGGTCGATCGCCGGGATCACATCCGACGCGTCCTTCGCGTTCTCCCGGCGCGTGAGGAGCACGGCGGCGTCGCCCGGGGAGGAGAGCCGCGCGGAGAACACGTAGCCCGATCCCGCCGGGATGACCTCTCCCGACAGGACGGCCGGGATTCCCTCCCGTACCGCGAGCTCGCGCGCCGTCGACTCGTCGAGCCGGGATCCCGGGTCCCGCTCCATGCGGGCCAGCGCCTCGGACACGACCGCCGGCTCTGCCAGCCGGACCGAGGGAGACTGCGAGAGGTCGACGCGCAGGGCCTCCGTGGCAGCCCGGGCGAGGGTGCTGTCCGGCGACGAGAAGTCGGCGAGCAGGACCACGCCCCGCTCGTCGAGCACGCCCTTCGCGATGAGGGAGCCCGCGGGACCGATCCCGAGCGCGCGCATGCCGAGCCACGCCGCCGTGAACGCTCCGAGAAGCGCGAACGCCGCGATGCCGGTCGCGATCGCGCGCCTCCAGGTGAGCAGTCCGCGAAGTCCACTCGCCGCGTGCTCGGCGGGCGAGTCCGCCTCGGCCGCCACGCGTCCGACCCAGCGCGAGTGGAGCAGGCCCGTCAGGAGGAGGATGAAGAAGCCGACCACGAGGAGAATGAACACGACACGCGCGAACCACAGCGGCAGGCCGGCGACGGTCGAGAGGGTGTCGAGAACCTGGAGCGCGACCCAGGACATTACCAGATAGCTCCCGACGATCTCCCAGACTGATCGGCCGCGGATCGCGCCCGCCATCTTTCCCAGCCCGCTCATGGACGCCCTCGGCTCGGGATCGGGCGGCACGCGGAAACCGCCACGGTCGACCAAGGGTCGCGAATCGGCGAGATCCGGCGCAAGGGCGGGAGCACGATGATCGGGCCCCGGGAGTCGAAGGAGTCCGATCTCTCGGGCCCCTCGAAGCGGGCGACCGGTCTCGAACCGGCGACCTTCAGCTTGGGAGGACCAGGTACGGCTTCCGACCGCTGCCGGAACCGCCGGTGAACAACAGAAACTCGGAGGTGAGGCGTGGTGGACAGAGGTGTGCGACGGTGGCCGACGGCACATTCTGCGTCACACGGGCGGGGCTGTCTCTCCTCCAGGCGCTTCTTCCGGGACATGGTGAAGGACGTGGCGGACCTCGAGCGGAGTGTGATCGCGCTCGGAGGCGAGCTCCACGCGGATGCGGAAGCCGGGCTCCTCGCCCGGGGAAGCCGCCGGCTTCCTGACGGAGATTCGGACGCGAGGCGCCGCACCTGCGAACTCGTCCCGCGGCATTCCTCCTACCCTCCGAGCAGTCCGCGCACGTGATCCGAGGTCCGGAGGCTCAGGGCGATCACGGTGAGGGTCGGGTTGGGTGCGGCGGACGTGGCGAAGCAGGACGAGCCGGCCACGAAGAGGTTGTCGATGCCGTGGACGCGGCAGTCGGCGTCGACGACGCTGGTCGCGGGGTCCGTCCCCATCCGGGTCGTCCCCATGTGGTGCCACCCGCCGTTCGTGTCCGGCGGGAAGGTCGGGTCGGTCTCATCGCGGAGCCACTCGTGGAGCCGGATCCGGCCGAGGTCCGCGCGTCCGAACTCCGTGGCGAGCAGCATCATCGTCGTGCGGACGCTCCGCTTGTCGAGCTCGGTGAGATCCCAGTGGAGGTGCGCCCGGCGCATCCCGAAGTCGTCGACCTCCGGATCCAGAGTGACTCGGGACCGAGGGTTCGGCGCCTGCTCCATCCGGAGATCGAGCTCGAAGGCCCGATCCAGACGGTCGTCATCTTCCGTCCGTGCGAGCGAATCCGCGTTGACCATGTCCTGGAGGAAGCGGTCGAGGCTCTGCCGCGGATCCTCGCTCTGCCAGAGGTCCATCCGGGGAGTGAGCTTCCGCCCCACCGCGAGCGCCCTGAGCGAGACCGTCCCGTTGAGGATCCGCTGCGCACGTTGCACCGGCTCGGAGATCCCCAGCTCGGCGCGGGCGAGGGTGTCGGTGTCTTTCCACTCGTAGAGCCGCATCGGATGCGGACCAGCAAGCCACAGCTCCCCGGTCGAGATTTCGAGGTGCTCCATGAAGTAACGCCCCACCTGGTCGCGCGCGTTGCCCAGACCGCCCCGGGCCCGCTCGTCCGAGGCCAGGAGGAGCCGGGCATTCTGGATCGCGCCGCAGGCGAGAATGACGCAGCGGACTTCGACCGTGAGGTTCCTCCCGGCGTGGTTCCGGACCTTAAGAAAGCGGACGGACCGGAGATCGTCCGAAGGAGTGATCTCGACCACGTTCGCGTAGGTGTAGAGGCGCACGTTCCGGGCCTGCACCAGGGGATCCCGGTATAGGGTGCCGAACCTCGAAAAGGGGCTGAACTGCCAGATCTTGTGGCGGACGATGGCCGGATCGAGCGGCAAGGGCTTGAGCTTGCGATCCCGGGCCAGCCAGTGGTCCAGCTCGAACGGGTGGTCGCCGATCTCGACCTTCGGCTGGGCCCGACGGTAATATGGAGCCAGCTCCTCCAGCCCGATCGGCCAGCCGCTCAGCGGCACCCAGTCCCGGACCTCGAAGTCGATCGGATCGAAGGGCGCACACATCCCGCCCCAGTGTCCGGTGGTGCCGCCGAACATGTGGAGGCGACTCGCCATCAGGGGGTAGTATCGTTGGCCCGAGGTTTCGCCCGCGTAGAGGCCCTGGACCTGGGCGTCGTAGTCGAATCCGCCCCCCTCGAGCAGGACCACGTCGTGGCCGCTGTCGATCCAGTCGAGCGCCATGCTGATCCCGGCGGCGCCGGCGCCCACGATGCAGACGTCCCCACGGATGACGGTCCCGTCCTCGAGCTCCCGTGCATCGACGTGCATGCCGTCGCCTCAGGGTCGCAGGGAGAAGAACGCGGCCTGGCGGGCCTCGGTGACCGAGAGCAGCCAGCCATCGACCAGGACCGTGCGGTCGGAGTCGAAGTCGGCCCGGATCCGCTCGCGGAGGCGCCGCTCGAGTCCGGACCAGTCGGCCGATTCCGGGCTCCCGTCGAGGAGGAGCGCCCGGAGGGACTCGGCGTCGGACTCGGTCGGGGTCTCGGTCCGGTAGCTCCGCCCGATCGAGCGGAGCGTGGCGTCATCGGCGAGGCGGGAGAGCGTCTCGGGACGCCCGAGCGTCTCGTCGCCGTCCGGGGCCGCTCCGCACCCCGTGAGGGGGACGAGGCCTGCGACCGCGATCCCGGCCGAGAGGCCGAGAAAGTGTCGTCGGGTCAGGGGTCGTTCGGCGCCTTCGCGCATGCGGGTCGCCTCCGTCGCATTCGGTGCAGCGGTCGTAGCGGAACCCGTTTCCCGCGGGATTGCGGATGATATGGTGGAAGGAAGGACGCTGCCTTACCTCGAAGCGGGCGACCGGTCTCGAACCGGCGACCTTCAGCTTGGGAAGCTGACGCTCTACCAACTGAGCTACGCCCGCAAAGCTACCTCGTCGGGGCAATGCCCCGACCCGTCTTGCGCCGGAGGCGGGAAACGTACTGAGCTACGCCCGCAGCGTCGATCGTCGTCGCGTCGCCGATCTGCCGATCACCGATCGGAGGATCGGCTCCCGCGACGACGATCTCCTTCTCAAACAACATGGGGCGGGAGGGACTCGAACCCACGACCTCTGCGATGTGAACGCAGCGCTCTAACCAGCTGAGCTACCGCCCCTTCTGCCTGCGAGTTCCACAGAGCGGGCGACCGGGTGATTCGCACGCTCCGCGTGCTCAGTCCCGGCCGCTGCGCCTTGCGGCGTCTTTCGCAGAGCGGGCGACCGGGTTCGAACCGGCGACCTCAACCTTGGCAAGGTTGCGCTCTACCAGCTGAGCTACGCCCGCGAGGCGAAAAGAGCCGGACCGCGTGGGTCCGGCTCCGAAAGCTCCGAAATTCTACCGGCGCGGGGTCGGGAATGTCAACACGCGCGGACCCTTCCCGGGGCTCGTACCACGGGCCCTTCCCAAGGTCAGCCCGCGCGGCGCGCGGGAGCCTCCTTCTCCTCCGGACGTCCGGGGGCTCCCCCCTCCTCCACGCGCGGAATCACCTCCCGCTCGCGGCCCCAGCGCCAGGGCGCGAGCGCCTTACGGAGGATCGCCGTGTTGTCCTCGATGAACTCGCGCGCCGTCTTCTCCGTGTTCGCCCGGGTGCTGATGTAGCAGGCGTCGCAGGTGTTCTGCTTCGAGAACTTCTCGACCATCTCCTCCTGCGTCCGGAAGTACGCCATCACCATGGCGCAGGGCGTGAGCCGGCCGTCGGGGTTGATCACGAGGAAGCGGCGCCCAGCCTGACAGCCCGGGATTCCGCCCTCCGTCATGAACCGGAAGTAGCGCCACAGGACCCGGGGCGAGGTGTAGATCGGGTAGCCCCGGTTCCGCATGTCGATCACCTGTTCGATCCTCGCCTTGAGCTCGGCGTGCCCCTCCGAGCCGGCGACCAGGCCGGACCGGTCCTGGACCCGGAGGTGCGTGTACACGGAGAAGTTGATCGGCAGGCCCCACTCCTTCGCGCGCCGGACGAGCTCCGGCAGCTCCCGGTAGTTCCAGCTCGTGATGCAGACGTTGAGGAGGATGTCGTCCTTGTCGGTACGGCGGGCCAGCTCCGGCAGAACCTCGCCCATGTGCGCGAACAGGTTCGGGATCCGGCGGAACTCGTCGTGGCGCTCGTCGGGGAAGTCGAGCGACACCGAGAGCTGGTGCATGCCGGCCCGCTTGAGTCGGAAGAAGCGCTCGACGGTCAGGTTCGAGGCGTTCGTCACGACGATCATCCACGGGAGCTTACCGGGAACCGCCATCTTCTCGACGATCTCGTACACGTCGCCGCGCGCGAGCGGCTCGCCCCCGCTCACGTGCGACACGAGCGGCCGGAGCTCCCGGCAGATCACCGCGTACTCGTCCGCCGAGAGCCGCGTCTCCTTGATCGGCCCGCCCCAGTTGCAGTGCCAGCAGTTGGCCGTGCACGAGTGGGTGACCTCGAAGGAGATCGAGAGGGGCTTCCCGTCCATCAGGTTTCGGATTCCGCGCGCCGCCATCCGGAGGCCCATGGAGCCGGAGATGTTCATGCACCTCTCCCGTCTGCGGTCAACGATTCAGGCCGAGCGGCGCGTGCGGGGACTCCCGGACCGCGGACCCGGGGGCAAGGTCGGCGCGGATACGGTCGGCGCGGACACGGTCGGCGCGGGCACGGCGACGGGAGCGGCGCTCTTCCGCGCCCTCGCCCGCCTCACGAGCTCCGGCATTCCCTTCCATGCGTACGTCAGGGAGATCGCGAGGAAGACGCCGATCAGCAGCCAGTCCGGGATCGCGATCAGCCGGCCCAGCCAGGCGAGGTACAGGTACCGCGGAAACCTGCCGACGAGAAGCGCCGCCAGGTACCGCCCCATGGGATAGTGGACCGAGAACGCCAGGAACTTGAACGGAAAGAACGGGATCGGCGTGAAGCCGGTCAGGACGAGGGTCCAGAACGGCTGCCGCGAGAACCAGCCCGCCAGCTTCCGGTACCAGCCAAGGTCCTTGTAGCCGGAGAGTCCACGGAGGTTCATCACGGGGACGAACACCGTGTGGTCGAGCCACCCCGCGACCAGCGTTCCTGCTCCCGCCGCCACCGCGGCCCAGAGGACCGACCCATGCTTGCCGAACCAGATCAAGGCCGGCTCGTGGGGAAAGACGGAGATGCCGGTGTTCGCCGGAATCGTGTAGAAGGCGAGGTAGAGATAGCTTTCGGAGCTCACGTCCCGGATCATGAGGACCGCGGCCACGAGCCCGAGGACGACCATCGCGGCGCCGGCGAGCCAGGCCATGGGCCCGAGCCGCTCGAACTCCCCGGGGCGGGCCGCTCCGCCCGCGAGCCGGGAAGGCTCCTCGAACCTGCCGTCCTCCAAGTCGTCCTCCTCGGTAGTCGCGCCCGGGTCGTGCCGGGTTCCGGCCACGTCCTGAGCCCCGGAAACGACCAAGGCTAGTCGCGAACGGAATCACCCGCCAGTCGTGGTGTCGGCGGGCGCACCGGTCCCGGTACACGGGGAGGCCGCCTTCCGGGGTTTCCGGCGCGTCGCAGGTGCCAGTACCTTTCGCCCCGATCGGGTTCACCCCACCCCGGGAGACGATCGAAGTGAGCAAGGCGAACGAGTGCCCGGCCTGCGGCGCCGCCGCGGGCGCCAACGACCAGACGTGCCAGAAGTGCGGACGCGACCTCTCCTGGAGCCCGGACGAGGCGGACGTGGCCTGCTCCGTGTGCGGGGCGGCGATCCGTGCTTACACGCTCACCTGTCCGTCCTGCGGCGAAACCGGCTACCCGGCGCTCCGCCCTCGGAAGGGAAAGGGCTTCAAGGGCTCGCCCGACTTCGAGTCCGGGCGCGCCGGCGAGGCCTGACGCGCGGCGAGCCGATCGTGACGGACCGCTCCCACCCTCCGGAGCCCGATGCCGGCCGCCGCGCGCTCGACAGGATCGTCGTGGTGCTGCTCGAGCCGCAGGACCTCGTGAACGTCGCTCTCGTCGTTCGGGCGATGAAGAACATGGAGCTCTCGCGGCTCCGGCTCGTCGCTCCCGCCGAGTTCGACCCGTGGCGAATCGAGGGCATCGCGCACGACACCGCGGAGATCGTACGGGCGGCGGAGGTCGTGGAGCGCTTCGAGGAGGCGATCCGGGGGGCGGTGCGGGTGGTCGCCACCACGGCCCGTCGGCGCGCCAAGCGGCAGGAGTGGGCCGAGCCCCGTGAGGCGGCGCCCGCGCTCCTGGACAGGGCCCGCGCAGGCGACGTGGCGATCGTGTTCGGGCGGGAGGACCGGGGGATCCCCAACGAGATCCTCGACCTGTGCGACGAGGCGGTCTGCATCCCGACGAACCCCGCCCACCCGTCGCTGAACCTCGGGCACGCCGCGATCCTCGTTTTCTACGAGCTCCGCCAGGCGGCCCGGGAGCTCGGCGGACTCGGGAAGCGCGACCTCTCGGGCAAGCCGCGCGATTCGGCGCCGCCGGCGACGGCGGACGAGGAGGAGTCGTTCTTCCGGGTGTGGGAGAGGGCGATGCGGGAGGTCGGGATGCTCCGCGGCGGGGACGAGGAGTCCAAGATGCGGAGCTACCGGCGGTTCGTGAAGCGGGCGGAGCCGGACGGACGTGAGATCCGGCTGCTCGAGGCCACGGCCTGGCGAATCCTGAGGTTCGCCCACCGCGCCCGCGTCCGGATCCGGGACGAGCTCGAAGCCGGGCGCCCGTCGGAGCGCTGAGTCCGCGGCGGCCGGCGTCAGCCGACGGCGGCCCGGTCCGGCTCGGCCACCCGGCTCGCCCGCGCCGCCGGCGCGTAGAACCGCTCCACGTACTCCTTTACCATGCGCCGCGCCGTGAAGGTCGCCCCCCCGGCGCGGATCGCCTGCTTCATCACGCGGATCCAGCCGCGCGGCACGCCGTCCACGTCCCGCTTGTAGTAGAGCGCCGCAACCTCGTTCTCGAGGATGTCGTAGAGGGAGAGCGCGTCGCCCTCGTCGCGCGCGTGGGGCTCGGCCGAGAGGTCGATCGGCTGGTGCTCGTTGATCGCCCAGCCGTTCCGGCCCGTCCATCCCTCGGCCCACCAGCCGTCGAGCGTCGACAGCTGCGGCACGCCGTTGATCGCCGCCTTCTGCCCGCTGGTGCCACAGGCCTCCATCGGGGGACGCGGGTTGTTCAGCCAGACGTCCACGCCCGAATAGAGGTTGCGCGCGACGTTCATGTCGTAGTCCTCGATGAAGGCGATCCGGCCGCCGAAGCGCCGGTCCATCGCCTTCCGGTAGACGTCGCCGAGCAGCTCCTGGCCGGGCTGGTCCGCCGGGTGCGCCTTCCCCGCGAACACGATCTGGACGGGCCGCCAGGTGCTCGTGAGGATCCGCTCGAGGCGGTCGATGTCGCGGAAGATCAGCGTCGCCCGCTTGTACGTGGCGAAGCGGCGCGCGAAGTCGATCGTCAGGACCTCCGGGTCGAGCAGCGTTCCGGACGCGACCACGTGGTCGGCGGCCGAGCCTTCCTCCTGCCAGCGACGGCGGGCCCGCTGCCGCAGCACGCCGAACAGCCGGGCCTTGCACTCCTGGTGCGCCCGCCAGATCAGCTCGTCGGGCAGGTCGAGCGCCCGCTCCCACAGGTCGGGGTCGTCGTGCGACCGCACCCAGTCGGATCCGAAGTGGCGATCGAACAGCTCGCGGAAGGCCGGCGACACCCAGCTCGGCACGTGGATCCCGTTCGTGATGTGGCCGATCGGCACCTCCTCCTCCGAGGGCGCGTCGGCGAGGACGCCGTGCTCGGGCTCGGCGGCGGCGGACGCCGTCCCCTGGTTACCGGAGCTCTCCTCCCCGTTCCAGAGGTCCTTCCACATCCGGCGGGCGACCTGTCCGTGCAACCGGCTCACGCCGTTCCGGTGGTCGGCGAGCCTCAGCGCGAGCGCGGACATGTGGTATCGTCCGTCGTCGGCCGGATGCCGTCCGAGCGCGTAGAAGGCCTCCGGATCGAGGCCGAGCCGGGAAATGTACGCGGAGAAGTACCGGTCCATCATCTCGCGCGGGAAGGCGTCGTGTCCCGCGGGTACGGGCGTGTGCGTCGTGAACACGGTGGCCGCGGCTACCCCTCGCATCGCCTCCGCCGCGGACTCGCCGGCCTCCACCCGCTCCTTGATCCGCTCGAGCAGCATGAACGCGGCGTGCCCCTCGTTCGCGTGCCACACGTCCGGCGCGTGGCCCAGCGTCCGGAGCACGCGCACGCCGCCGATCCCGAGCACGATCTCCTGCCGCAGCCGCAGCTCGAGGTCGCCGCGGTAGAGCTGGTGGGAGAGCAGCCGGTCCTCCGGGTCGTTCCACTCGATGTCGGTGTCCAGCAGGAAGATCGATGTGTGCCCGATCCGCAGGCGCCAGACTCCGAGGTGGATCTCCCGCTCGGCCAGCTGTACCACGGCGTGGGCGCCGTCGTCGCCGTTGCCCCACACCCGCTCGAGCGGCATCGACACGGGATGGAACGGCTCATCGATCGCGATCTGCTCTCCGTGCTCGCCCATCCGCTGCCGGAAGTAGCCCCTCTCGTACAGGAACCCCACGCCGACCAGCGGGAGGCCGAGGTCGCTGCCCTCCTTGAAGTGGTCGCCGGCGAGAATGCCGAGTCCGCCCGAGTAGATCGGGATCGACGTGTGGACCCCGAATTCCGCGCAGAAGTAGGCGACGCCCTGTCCGAGGTCCACTCCGGCGTCGGCGTACCAGGTCCGACGCGCCGCCATCACCGCCTCGAACCCGGCCATCACGCCGTCGTACTCGCGCAGGAACAGCGGGTCGGCGGCGAGGGCGTCGAGCCGTTCCTGGTCGACGATGCGCAGCATCTCGACCGGGTTCTTCCGGGACCGCATCCACAGCGTCTGACCGATGTGCCGGAACAGGTCCCGGGCCTCCGGCTGCCAGCTCCACCACAGGTTCCGCGCGAGCCGGTCGAGACCGGCGATTCGCGAAGGTAACGTGGAATTCTCGTTGGCGTTCACGGCACCCAGGGGTTCGGGTCCGGCCCCTGATAACATGCGCCGAAAGCCCGGAAGGGACCGTTCCCGGGCTCGCACACGGCTCCTCAGTCGAAACGCAATGCTAGATGCGTGCCGCGATCCTGTCGAGAAGCGCCTGGTTGGTGTCGGTGCGGCGCATGATCCCCAGCACCTCCGAGATCGCGTCGACCTCGGACATACCGGACAGCTCACGGCGCATGGCGTGGGAAGCGGTGAGAGCCGCCTCGGAGAGTAGGAGCTCCTCTCTCCGGGTGGCGCTGGACAGGAGGTCGATCGCGGGCCAGATCCGCCGGTCCGCGAGCTCGCGGCTCAGTACCAGCTCGCTGTTCCCGGTCCCCTTGAACTCTTCGAAGATGACCTGGTCCATGCGCGACCCCGTGTCGACGAGGGCGGTCGCGATGATCGTGAGGGAGCCGCCCCCCTGGCTCGGATCTACCTTCCGCGCGCTGCCCAGGAACCGCTTCGGCTTGTCGAGCGCCGAGGCGTCCAGACCGCCCGACAGCGTGCGGCCGGTGCCCTCTTCGACGGCGTTGTAGGCGCGGGCGAGACGGGTGATCGAGTCGAGGATGATCACGACGTCCTGTCCCATCTCCACGCGCCGCCGTGCCCGTTCCAGCGTGATCTCCGCCACCTGCACGTGGCGCTCGGCGGGGTGGTCGAAGCTGGAGGCGATCACCTCGCCGTAGCCGTGCGCCTCCATCTCCGTCACCTCCTCGGGACGTTCGTCGACGAGGAGGATGAGGACCAGCGAGTCGGGGTAGTTGGTGACGATGCCCTGCGCGATCGCCTGGAGGACGAACGTCTTCCCCGCCTTGGAGGGGGCCACGATCATCGCGCGCTGTCCCTTCCCGAGCGGACAGAACAGGTCGATGATCCGGTTCGTGTAGTCGGGCTGCCCGCGGCGCTCGAGGCCGCACTCCAGCTTGAGCTGCTCGTTCGGGTGGATCGCGGAGAGGCGGTGGAACTGGGGTCGGTGGCTGAGGTCCTCGGCGGGAAGGCCGTTCACCGAGAGCACGCGCTTGAGCGGCGGGCTCTTTCCGCTTTCGGGCGGATCGCCGACTTCCCCGGAGATCTCGTCCCCGGACCGGAGGCCGTGCTTCTGGATGATCCGCTGTCCGACGTAGACGTCGTCCGAGCTGGGCGTGTAGGACGCCGACGCGCGCCGGATGAAACCGGAGCGGCCGTTGCCCATCAGCTCGAGCACTCCGAGAAAGGCTTCGTTCGTCACTTCGTGTCCAGTATGTTCGGGTTCCGATCCAGCGGACCGGCGGGATCGGGATTCGAAACGCCCGCACGACTCGACGGCGGCCGCCGCGAGGAGACCTGGAGAGAGCCGTGGGAGCTGCCGCTCTGAGAACAACCCGTCACTGCTACCGGGGGTCCCGGGCGTTGGCGGGGACCGGCGGCGAACCCGCGGCCGGCCCCTGAATGATACGAGGATCGGCCTCGGAATCAACCATCTCTGAACTCGCGCCCGTCCGCCGAGGCCCGCGGATCAGAACATCACGCGCCACGTGAGGCGGATGTCCCGCCCCGGAAGCGGCGCCAGGTCCTTCAGGTATGAGACATGGTTGCGCGCCTCCTCGTCCGTCAGGTTCGACCCGCGCAGGGTGATCTCGTGCCCGACGGCTCCCGTGAAGAACACGTATCCGGCCGAGGCGTTCAGCATCGTGTACCCGGCGGTCGGGGTCTCGTACGCCGCCACCCGGTCCTGCTCCTCCGTGCGCCGGACCGTCGCGACCAGGCGGAGCGGTCCCAGTTCCCAGCGCGCCCCGATGCCCCAGCGGAGTGGAGGGATCCGGGGGAGCGGGCGGTCCGTGTCAACAGCCTCCGCCCGCACGTAGTCGCTGAAGCCGGTGAGCGCGAGGTGGTTCCCGGGGCGATGGATCACGCTCACCGCGAGGCTGGCCTCGAATCCGTAGAACAGGGCATCGGCCTGTTCGTACCTGGCGACCAGGAACTCGTCGACGACCGAGTCGGTGGGCGCGAGGAAGATGAACCCGTCGAACGAACTCACGAACGCCGCGACCTGGCCCGTCACCGGGCCCTCGGTGACGATGAGCGCCGCGTCGGCGCTGTACCCGACCTCGTTCTCGAGATCGGGATCTCCGACCTCGATCAGACGGGTTGCCACGTGAGGTCCGTTCGAGAACAGCTCCTCGGCCGCCGGGAGCTTCGTCGAGCGCGAGCCGGACACGGCGAGCGTGACCGCGTCCGACGCGGGCCAGTTCAGGCCGAGAGAACCCGACAGGCCGTCGGCCGTGCGCGAGAGCCCCGTCTCCGTCTCGTGGTCCGCGCGCTCCCACCTGGCGCCGAACCCGAGGCTGACGGGCCCGAGGGGAAGGTCCTCGAACAGGAAGAGCGCGACGGTGCCGGTCGAGGTGCCCGGAAGAAACGCTTCTTCCCCCGCCGCGACGAGGTCGCGGCTGCTGAGCTGCGCCCCGACGTTTCCTCTCATGATCCCGAGCAGCGGCGCGTGCGCCGCCTCGATCCGGGCCTCCAGCTCGTCATTGTCGAAGCGGGTTCCCACCTCGCCGCCCTCGAGCTCGACGTGCCGATAGTCGCCGTACGCCGCCCGGGCCTTCACCGTGCGGAACGCGCTGCCGCTGAAGTTCCAGGCGGCCTCGACATCCACCCGGCGGCGGTCGAGATCGATCCGGGTTCCCTGCTCCTCCGCCTCCGGAGTCTCCTCTTCCGCTTCGTGGGAGTGCCCCGGTACTCCGTACTCCGTGGCGTAGGTCGTGAAGGCGACGCCGGCGTGACCCGCGGACCCGATCCAGGAAGCCCCGAGCGAGCCCGTCTGCGTTTCGAGGGAGCTGTTGGGGAGGACCCCTTCCTCCTGCTCGTGCTCGTGCGCGGGCGCCTCTTCGTGGCCGACCTCGGGATAGCCGGGGATCGCGTAGTCGTCCGTCCCGCGAACGAGTCCGCTGGCGCGCCACGCCAACGGGCCCGCCGCTCCCGACAGCGTCGCCGACCCGTTCCGCTCGTCGTTCACCGTCGCTCCCTGCAGCTGGACGGATCCCTGGAAGGCGTGGACCGGCAGCTCGCGCGGGATCCGGCCGTCGATCACGTTGACGACGCCCCCGATCGCGGAGCTCCCGTACAGCAGCGTCGAGGGTCCTCGGATGATCTCGATCTGCTCGGCCTCCGCAGGCTCCACCGCGACCGCGTGGTCGGGCCCGGTCGCAGATACGTCTCCGCTGCCGAGGCCCGATTCCAGGATGCGGACGCGGTCGCCCTGCAGTCCCCGGATGACGGGACGGCTCGATCCGGGACCGTAGTATGTGGAGTTGACGCCGGGCTGGCCGGCGAGGGTCTCGCCGAGGCTCGGCAGGCTCTTCTCCACGAGCTCGCGACCCGAGATCACGTCGGTCACCTGGTAGAGCTCGGTCTGGGTCCGGGCCTCGGGGCCGACGGACGCGAGGATCGGCTCCACGTGGTACACCGGCTCGAGGGTCAGCTCGATCCCCGTGACCTCCCCGCTCCTCACGACCAGCCGCCGGACGGCCCGCCCTTCCTGGCCACTCGCGACCTCGAGGACGTACGTCCCGGCTGGCACCTCGAGCAGGAAGCGACCCTGGTCGTCCGCGTCCACCCGTCGCCCGATCCCGACCAGGCGGACCTCCGCGTGCCGCGCGACCTCCCCGGTGGGGGTGAGCACGCGCCCCTCGATCCGGCCCGTCCGCTCCTGCGCCTGCGCCGGGCCCGCCAGGGCCGCGAGCGCGACGGCGATGATCGCGGCCGTACGCGATGTCCGCGTACCTCTTCTGAGCCTCTTCTCGTGCATGTGTTCCGCTCCATGCGCCGTTCGCCTCTCGTGCCCGGCGGACGGACGGTCGCGGGGGCGGGCCCCCGGCCGGCCGGCCGGACGTCTGACCAGTCTCGGGAGAGGCTCAGGCAGGCGGGGCGCGGGTGCGCGGGCGGGCCCTCGGGCCCGCGTCCGGAACGGCACGGGCGGGCGTCGGCGACTGCGCCAGTGCGACTTCGACGGTGTCCGGCGGGACGACGACGGGCGTAGTCGGGAGCGACCGCTCGTGCGCTGCCTGGCAGGCGACGCACGACTCGACGGGCGCGCCATCGGGACGGTGGGTGTGGGGCCGCGACGCGCCCAGCGCCAGGAGCAGTCCGGCAACGAGGACCGCGGCCGGGAGGGGACGGACGCGACGGAACATCGCCCGCCTTCGCCGGTTCAAATGGTACCCGGTGTCCGTGGCACCGCTTTCGCTCCGAGATCAGGGACGCGTCGCACGTCATTCGAGATACGTCCGGCGGGAAAGCTACCCTCGCGCTGCCGGTTTGTTTCGGTGCGGGCGGAGACTCCGGAAGAAGGAGGCGAAGGAGGATGACCCGAGCACGGGAAGGGATGGCGGGGGTCGCGACGCTCGCGGCCCTGATGGCGATCGGGGCCTGCACGCCCGCCGAGCGGACGGCGGACGAGGACGCCCCGGAGGACGCGCCGGCCGTCCCCGGGATGCGGCCCGAGCTGCAGCTGCTCGCCGACCATGTCGAGGCGCGCATGTCAGCCACTCGGGGCCGGTTCGCGCTCGCCTGGCGCGACCTCGGGACCGGCGACGAGATCCTCGTGCACGCCGACAGCTCCTTCCACGCGGCGAGCATGATGAAGGTGCCGGTGATGGTCCGGCTGTTCCGGATGGCCGAGGCGGGACGGATCGACCTCGACCGGCCGATCCCCGTGCGGAACGAATTCCGGAGCATCGAGGACGGAAGCGCGTACTCGCTGGCGCTCGACGACGACAGCGACTCCACCCTCTACGCCCGCGTCGGGGGAACCGCCACGCCACGCGAGCTCATCGACCTGATGATCAGCCGTTCCTCGAACCTGGCGACGAACGTCCTCGTCGAGATCGCGGAGCCGGACTCGATCGCGGCGATGCTCGCCTCGCTCGGGGCCGACGGGATGCGGGTCCTCAGGGGAGTCGAGGACATTCCGGCGTACCGGGCGGGACGCAACAACACGACGACGGCGCGCGGTCTCCTCGAGCTGTTCGCCGCGATCGCCGAGGGACGGGCGGCGGGTCCGGAGTCGACGGCCGAGATGCTCGAGATCCTGCGGCGGCAGGAGTTCAACGACGCGATCCCGGCCGGGCTGCCCCCGGGCACGTCGGTCGCGCACAAGACGGGCTGGATCCCGGAGATCGACCACGACGGGGGGATCGTGTTCCCGCCCGACGGCGCGCCCTGGGTGCTCGTGATCCTCACGGCGGGGATCGAGGACGAGACGGTGACCCGGAAGGCGGCCGCCCACGTGAGCCGGCTGATCTGGGAGTGGCTGCGGGACTCCAGTCGTCCTCAGGCCCCGGCGGACGCGGGCAGCGCGTCGTCCGGCGCCGCGGAGCCCGCGCCGACCTCCTCAGCGTCCGCGGCACCGACCTCGCCGGCCCGGCTCAGGCCCCAGTTGAGCAGGATCGGTCCGATCAGCTCGTGCACGGCGACCATCGCGACGAACAGCGACTGCAGCTCGTCGCCCCACTCCGGAAAGGTCCGGGCCATGATCGTGGCCATCCCGATCGTGACTCCGGCCTGGGGCACGAATCCCGTCCAGGCGTAGCGTCGCACGGAATCGGGGGCGTTTCCGATCCGCGCGCCGAGACGCGTTCCGACGTAGATCGAGGCGGCCCGCACGCTCACGAGCAGCAGCACCCAGAACAGGAGCGAGACGAGCGCCTCGAGGTGGACCGACGCGCCGGCGAGGCTGAAGAACAGTGCGTAGAGCGGCATCGAGGATTGCTCCAGCGCGCGCACGAGGTCGCCACCCTCCACGGGGAGGAGATTCTCGAGTGTGAACCCCGCGGCGAGGCCGAGCAGCAGGACCTCGAGGTGCAGCAGTCCCGCCAGCTCCACCGCCAGCCAGGCGACGACCAGCGTGAGCAGCACCAGGTGCTGGTTGACCCAGCTCAGGTAGGCGGCGATCGCGGTTCCGAGCAATCCGCCCACCACGAGCGAGCCTCCGATCTCCCAGGCGAGGGTGAGCGCGAAGTCGAGCTCGAGGCCCTGGTCGGGCGAGAGGATCGCCTGCGCCATCGAGAGCGCGACGCCGAACAGGACGATGACTACGACGTCCTTGATCACCGTGACGCTGAGGATCGTCGACGTCACGGGCCCCCGCGACCTGGTGTCCGTGATCACGGCGATCGCCACGGAAGGGCTGTTCGCCACGGCGATCGACCCGAACACCATCGCCATCGTGAGCACGACGCCGAGCTCCCGTCCCGCCGTGACCGGGAGCCAGTTGGAGATCGTCACGATCGTGACGAACACCAGCGTGAACACGACTGTGAGCTCGGTCAGCGTGATCGAGGCGATATATCGCCCCTGGCTGCGCAGCCGCTTCAGCCCCAGCTCGCCGCCGGCCGTCATCGCGATCAGGACGATCGCCACGTCGTTGAGGAACCCCAGGTCTCTCGCGCCGGACTCGTTCAGGAGTGCGAGACCGCCCGGACCGACCAGCAGCCCCACCAGGATGTAGCCGGTCACGCGGGAGGCGCCCAGGCGCTTCGCCACGGTCCCGCCCACGTAGGCCGTGAGCAGGAGGAAGCCGAGGTTCGCCGAGAGCTCGCCTCCCGGCGTGAGGGACTTCGGAACGTCGCGCCACACGTACTGGAGCGCGATGAGGACCGCGAGTGCGAGGAGACGGTTCACGACGCCCTTCGCACGGACGTCCGCGCCGCCACCCTGCCCGATCAAGCGCCCGCTCTCCCGTCACCGACGATGAGGACCGCCGAGCCGTCGATCCCGTCCCGCTTCAGCCGCAGCAGCGCCTCGTTCGCCTCCTCCAGCGGGAACGCCGCCACGCGCGGCCTCACGGGGACCCGCGCCGCCTCCTCGAGCAGGCCGCGACCGTCCTCGCGCGTGTTCGACTCGACGCTCTGCAGGGTCTTCTCGTGGAACAGGCAGCTCTCGTACTCCATCTCCGGGATCGGCGACATGTGGATCCCGGCCGTCGCCACCGTGCCGCCCCGCCGGACCGCCCTCAGCGCCTCGGGGACGATCTCGCCCGCGGGCGCGAAGATGATGGCGCCGTCCGGGGGCTCGGGAGGGACGTCTCCGGAGTCGCCGACCCAGGCGGCGCCCATGTTCCGTGCCAGCTCCCGGTGGCTCTCGCCGCGGGTCACGACCTGCACCTCGCAGCCGCGGTGCCGCGCGACCTGCATCACGACGTGCGCCGAGGAGCCGAAACCGTAGAGGAGGAGAATTCCGCCATCCGGCACGCCGGACCGGCGCAGCGCCCGGTACCCGATGATCCCGGCGCACAGGAGCGGCGCCGCCTCGAGGTCGCCGAACGCGTCGGGGATGGCGTAGGCGAAGTCCTCGGGAACGACCGCGAACTCCGCGTACCCGCCGTCCTCGTGGTAGCCGGTGTAGCGCGAGCGGGGGCAGAGATTCTCCTGCCCGGCCCGGCACCAGCGGCAGTCGCCGCAGGTGTGGCGCAGCCACGCGATTCCCACGCGGTCTCCGACGCCGAGCCGCCCGTGGCAGCCCGCGCCGTGGCGCTCGACGGTCCCCACGACCTGGTGCCCCGGAACGATCGGCAGCCGGTGCTTCGGGAGGTCGCCCTCGATCACGTGGAGGTCCGTGCGGCAGACGCCGCAGGCCCGGACGCGAACGAGCAGCTCTCCCGGCCCCGGCTCGGGCGTCGGCCGGTCGACCGGTGCAAGCGGCCGCTCCTCGATCGGGGCGATCGCGCTGAGGACCATGGCGCGCATTTCGGACTCCTTCCTGGCCTCGCTTCTCCCCGGCGCCCTCGTCGGACGGCGCGGCCGCCGGCCGCCCGGAAACACGGCACTCGCGTCCCGCGTAGAATGACGCGCGCCCCGGGAAGCTAGCCGTCCGGGACGCCCGGCACGATCCGCGGACGGCGGACGCGCGCCGGCCGGAACGCGGACCATGGAGACCCTGATGGCCAGCTCACGTCGCATCTTCCGATCCCCGGCCCTCGCCGCGGGGCTGCTCGTTCTCGCCTCCGGCCTCGCGCGAGGCCAGACCCCCACCCCGCCGCCGGACCGGCCGATTCCCTATCCGGTGCGTCCGTCGCCCCAGTTCCTCGCGGCCGTCGAGGCGGGGAGCCGCACGCTGGAGGGCCGGCCGGGCCCGGCGTACTGGCAGCAGTCGGCCCGGTACGAGATCGACGCGCGCGTGGACCCGGAGGCGAAGCGGGTGGAGGGCACGACGCGGATCGTCTACCGCAACCGCTCGCCGCGGCCGCTGGCCGTACTGCGGCTCCGGCTCATCCAGAACTACCACGCCGAGGGCGCACCGCGTCACCAGGAGGCGGAGGTGACCGGGGGATACGCGATCGGCCGGATCGCGCTGAACGGGAGCGAGGTCTCCGACACGGCCTCGCGCCCTCCACGGGCCGAGACGCGCAGCACGATCCTGCGGGTCTGGATGGCGCGGCCCGTCGCCCCGGGCGACTCGGTCACGCTCGACCTCGCCTGGTCGTACACGATCCCGAAGGCCGGAGCCGGCGGCAGAATGGGCTGGGACGGCGACGACCTGATCTACCTCGCCTACTGGTTCCCGCAGATGGCCGTGTTCGACGACGTGGTCGGCTGGCAGGAGGACCCGTTCCTCGGCCGTGCCGAGTTCTACGCGGACTTCGCCGACTACGAGGTGCGGATCACGGTGCCCGGAGGCTGGGTCGTGACCGGCACCGGCGAGCTCGTGAACGCGGAGGAGACCCTCGCGCCGCCGGTCCTCGAGCGGCTCCGGCGGGCGGAGGAGAGCGACGAGGTCGTCCACGTCCTCACGGCCGAGGACTTCGGGCCGGGGCGCGCGACGCGGGTCCCGGCGGACGGCGGCCTGACCTGGCTTCACCGCGCGACGAAGGTGCGCGACGTCGCCTACGCCCTGACGCGGGCCTCCCTGTGGGACGCGGCCAGGACGCCGGTCGGCGACCGGGACGGGGACGGCGCGACGGACTTCGCCCGGGTGGACGCCCTGTACCGCGCATCGTCGCCGAACTGGGCGACCGCGGCCGGGCACGCGCAGCACGCGATCCGGACCCTATCCGAGTACCTCGACTACCCGTACCCGTGGCCGCACATGACCGCGGTGGAGGGCAGCGGCATCATCGGTGGCGGGATGGAGTACCCGATGATGACCCTGATCGGCTCCTTCCTCGGGATGCCGGACGCGGTCCTCTACTCGGTCATCGCGCACGAGTTCGGCCACATGTGGCTCCCGATGATCGTGAACAGCGACGAGATCCGCTGGGCCTGGATGGACGAGGGCACGACGAGCTTCAACACCGCCGTGGCCGCAGCCGACCGCTATCCGGGCACCGACCCGGAGGCGAACGAGGTGATGCAGTACGCCGGCGTGGCGAAGGCCGGCTTCGACGGCACGATGATGCGGTGGACCGACTGGGAGTATCCGACCGCGTGGGGCGTCGCGGCCTATCCCAAGCCCTCCGCCGCGATGGTCGCGTTGCGGGAGGTCATCGGGGAGGACGCGTTCCTCGGGGGCTACCGCGGCTACATCCGGGCCTGGGCCTTCCGGCACCCCAAGCCGGAGGACTTCTTCCACACCTTCGAGGCGGCGGCCGGCCGCGACCTCGACTGGTTCTGGCGCGGCTGGTTCTACGAGCAGTGGACGATGGACCACGCGGTGGCTTCGGTGACGCCGGACGGGGACGGGACGCGGATCGTGATCGAGGACCGCGGGGACCTGCCGATGCCCGCGCGGATCGAGGTCGAACGGGCCGACGGCACGCGAGAGCGGCTGGAGGCGCCGGTCGAGCGCTGGCTGGCGGGGGCTCGGACGGCCGAGGTCCGCGCCGGCCCCGGCGCCGCGGTCGTCGCGGTGCGGCTCGACCCGGGGCAACGGTTCCCCGACACGGACCGCGGGAACGACGTCTGGGAGGCCGGCGCCGGGGGCTGAGCGCCGGGGGCTGAGCGCCGGGGGCCGGGCGGCGCCCGAGCGCCAGGAGCCTGTCGCGGCCCGCGGCTCAGGCGGGAGCGGCGCCGAGCACGGGCAGGGCGGCCCGGCCCGTCCGCCCGTTCTCCGCCCGCAGCTCGCCGCCGAAGGCCCGCAGCCGGGTGCGCAGCAGCGTGCCCGGCTCGGCCGGCGGCGCGACCCGCACCCGCAGGTAGTCGCCGGTCAGGCCCGAGCCCTCCGTCTCCACCGCGACCAGCGCCTGGCGCCCGGCGCGCGCCGCCGCGTACGCCACCCCCTTCTCCACCCCGAGCTCCCGGAGCTCGCGGGCGCGCCCGGCGGCCACGTCCCGGTCCACCCGGCCCGGCAGGGTCGCCGCGTGGGTGCCCGCCCGGGGAGACCACGGGAACACGTGGAGGTAGGTGAAAGGGAGCTCCTCGACGAGCGCCCGCGTCGCCGCGTGGTCGTCATCCGTCTCGCCCGGGAAGCCCGCGATGATGTCGGCGCCCAGGCCGAACGGTCCGAGACGCGAGGCGATCTCGAGCACCCGGCGCCGATACCGCTCGCGCGTGTGCCAGCGCCGCATCCGGCGCAGCACCGGGTCGCTCCCGCTCTGCATCGGCACGTGCAGGTGCGGAGCGAGCAGGCCGTCCGACCCGGCGAGCAGATCCACCAGCGGGTCGTCGATCTCCGTCGCCTCGATCGAGCCCAGCCGGAACCGGACCCCGGGGGCCGCCTCCAGCAGGCGGGCCGCGAGGCCGGCGAGCGTCGGCTCCCCCGGCAGGTCCCGGCCGAAGTGCCCGATGTGGATTCCGGTGAGCACGAGCTCGGCGTGCGACTCCGCCAGCAGCCGGGCCTCGGCGACGATCTCGTCCGCGGGTCTCGAGCGGCTCGCGCCCCGCGCGAGCCGCGTGGCGCAGAACGAGCACCTGCGGTCGCAGCCGTCCTGCACCTTCAGCCAGCCGCGGGTGCCCCGCCGGTTCGCGCGCAGCAGCGCCGCGCCGATCGGCTCCTCGTCCCCGTCCCACAGGTCGACGCCCGGCGCCGCCGCGACGGCTACCGCGACGGGATCGTGCCCCTCCACCACGTCCGCCACCTCCGGCATCGCGCGGTACTCTGAGGCGCGGAGCGCGGAGGAGCAGCCGGCCACGACGATGCGGAGCCCGGGGTGCCGGCGGGCCAGGCGCCGCACCAGGCGAGCCGCTTCCCGGTCGGCCTGCGCGGTGACGGTGCAGGTGTTGAGGACCGCGACCCGCGCGCCCTCGGGCCCGTCGACGGTGCGCGCCCCTCGGGCCTCGATCTCCTGCCGCATCCGTTCCGTGTCGTACTGGTTCGCCTTGCAGCCGAAGGTGTGGTACCAGACCCCGCCGTCCGCCCTCATGCGCGTTTCCTTCCGCTCAGAAGCGGAGGTTGAGGCCCGTGAGGACGGTGAGGTCGTTCCTGCTCCGCCGCTCCCCCGTGTCGGGGTCCACGAACGGAGTGGAGTCGAAGTCGTCGAGCACCGCGAACCGGATCCCGATCCAGCGCCAGAGCGCCGTCGTGAGGATGGCCTCCCCGCGCACGAGATAGTCCCGAGGGTCGTCCGGCCTCGGCGACCAGGAGAGCGACTGCTTCAGCTCGGTCGTCGAGTTCACCTTCAGGCTCAGGTCCTGGCCGACCGTGACGAACACGGACCGGGTCCTCGACGCGTCTGCGAACTGGTCGTGGATCCAGTTCAGGCCGCCTCCCAGCGACAGCGAGAACGTGGGCGTTCTCACGATGTCGTACCCGGCCCCCAGGCCCGGGGCGAGCCGCCGGTCGAGCCCCGCCTGCCGGTTGTACGAGGCCCCGAAGCGCCCGTACAGGAAGACGCGGTCGCTCGGCTTGAAGTCGTACCGCGCCGAGCCGCTTCCCCTGTTCGCGGTCTCGTCCCCGCCGTCCGTGCTCCGGAGGAACAGCCCGGAAGCCTTCCACTCGTGGCCCGGCAGCAGGTACTCGACCGTCGCGCCCACGTTGAGGCTGGTCGTCTCGCTGTTCCCCTGCGTGAGAGTGAATCCGAAGGTAAGGTCCGCCGCGAAGGGATCGTCCTCGTGCAGGGGCTCGGCCTTCTGGCCGGCGGCCGGCGTGGCGACCGCGAGCAGCGTCGCGGGCACCAGCCAGGACGCGCCGCTGCGGGCCCCCCGAAGCCCGTTCCTCATCCCCCCTCCCCTGTCCCCGAAGGGCCCGGCGGGTCGTCTCGCCCGGCCCCGACCACGTCTCGAATCACGTCCGTCCGTTCCCGCTCCCGCCGCGGGGTCCGGGAGTCCGGCCCTCGCGCGGGTACATCGTCGGACGTGGCCGGCCGTTGCGCAACGCCGGGACACGCTCCAACCATTCGGGCGCGAGGGGTATCGAATCGGGTGCATGCAGACGAGGAGCGCCGTGGCCGAGACGAGGGACCACGATCCGGCCGTCCCGCGGGACGAGCTGGAGGACGTCCGCCGGGCCGCAAGCGGCGACGTCGAGGCCTTCGAGCGTCTCTACCGGGCGCACGCTGCGAAAGTCCACTCGCTGGTGCGCAGGATGCTGGATGACGACGTGGCGGACGAGCTCACGCAGGACGTGTTCGTCCGGGCCTGGCAGAAGCTGGGCAGCTTCCGCGGAGACGCGGCGTTCGGCACCTGGCTGCACCGCGTGACGGTGAACCTGGTCCTGGCCCGGCGGAAGGAGCTCGGGAGGCGACGTGACCGCTTCCACCACGACGGCGAGTCGGCCCTGCGGGCGGTGACGGGGAGACGGGACGGGCCGACGACGCGGATCGAGCTGGAGGCGGCGCTGTCGACGCTTCCGGAAGGGGCGAGAGAGGTGTTCGTGCTCCACGACGTGGAAGGATACAAGCACCGCGAGATCGCCCGGATGCTCGGCGTCACCGAAGGAACGACGAAGGCCCAGCTGCACCGGGCGAGGATGATGCTCCGCGAGCGGGTGAGTCCGTGAGCGGTAAGGAGAAGAGAGCGATGCGGGACGACCGAACCGAGGACCTGTCGGCCTGGCTGGACGGCGAGCTGTCGCCGGCCGAGGCCGCCGCCCTGGAGCGGAGGCTCGAGGAGGAGCCCGAGCTGGCCGCCCTGCTGGCCGAGCTCGAGGCCGTCCGGACGGCCGCCGCCGCGCTCGATCCCCGTCCCCCCGAGCGGGACCTGTGGCCCGGAATCGCGGAACGCATCCGCTCCGGGCGGGTGCGCGGCCTCGCGACGGGACGGAGCCGGCGGCGGACCATCACGTTCACGGTGCCCCAGCTCGCTGCGGCCGCGGTCGTCCTGGTCGCGCTCGGCAGCGGCGCGGTGTGGACGGCCCGGCAGTCCGCCGTCCACGGTACGAAGGCCCCGGAGGTCGCCACCGGTCAGCCCGGCGGCGGGACCACCGGGGCGACGGATGTCAGGCTCGCGGCCTCGGATGGCGCGGTGACCATCGCGCGCCGCACGTCGGACGACGTGATCGCGGATCTGGAGCTGCGCCTCGCGGAGGGGCGGAGCCGGCTCGACAGCTCCACGGTCCGTGTGCTGGAGGAGAGCCTCGCCACGATCGACCGGGCGATCGGACAGGCGTCGCAGGCGCTGGCGCTCGACCCCGGAAACGGCTGGCTCACCCGGCACGTGGCGGAGGCCAAGGCGCGGAAGGTGAGGCTGCTGGAACGGGCGAACGCCCTCGCGTCTCCGCGGACGTGAGACCCGGGATGCGAAGAGGGACGATGACGCGGTGTGGAAAGCGATCCGGCCGTCGGGCCGGGTCCGCTGAACGTGGAAGGGAAAGGGACGAACCATGATCGCGCAACTTTCGGCCGCTCTGCTCGCCGCCCTCGCGGTGGCCCCGCAGCAGCAGACCGACACGACGCTCGCCGTCGCGGCGGACGGTCGCCTGGAGATCCAGCACGTGCTCGACGGCACCGTCAGGATCCGCACCTGGGACGAGGCGAGAGCCCGGGTCGTAGCCCGCCACGAGGGGGATCGGGCGATCGAGATCCGGTACTCGGCTCCCACGCTGTCGGTCCGCGTGCGGCCGGAACGCCTCTCCTCGCGCGGCAGCACGGACTTCGAGATCACGATCCCGCGCCGGATGTCGATCGAGGCTAGCGGCGTCACGATGGCCGTCGACGCCGAGAACGTCGGTGGCACGGTGTCGATCAACGCGGTCGAAGGCCACGTCACGGTCCGGGGCGGCCGGGGAAACGTCTCGCTGAACGCCGTCGAGGGAGGCGTGACCCTCGAGGGAGCCGAAGGGAACCTGGCGCTGAACTCCGTGGACGGGGACGTGACCGTCCGGCGGGCGAGCGGCGTGCTGTCGATCCAGGCCGTGGACGGCAGCATCACGATGGAGGAGATCACCTCGGACAACGTCGAGGTGAACACCGTGGACGGCGACATCCTGTACAGCGGGACGATCCGCGACGGCGGGCGCTACTTCCTGTCGACCCACGACGGGGACATCACCTTGGCCGTGCCGGAAGACTCGAACGCACGGGTCTCCGTGTCGACCTTCACGGGCGGCATGGATGCCGCCTTCCCGATCACGGTCGACGGCGACGTGAACAACCGGCGCTTCTCGTTCACGCTGGGCTCGGGCAAGGCGCTGGTGGAGCTGTCGACGTTCGACGGGACGATCCGGCTGGTCCGGCCGTGAAGCGCGGTCGCGAGGAACGCGGATCCGGAAACGGAGGAGGGGACGAGATGGGAACGGGAACGAGAACGCTGATCGCGGCGTGCGCGATGATGGCGCTTGCGCCGTCCGCGGCGCTCGCGCAGGACTTCGAGTGGAGCGGCCGCGTCGCCCGCGGGGACCGGGTCGAGATCAAGAACATCAACGGCGGCATCCACGCGACGCCCGCGTCGGGCGACGAGGTCAGGGTCACCGCCGTGAAGAAGGACAACGGCAAGGGAGACCCGAAGGACGTGCGGATCGAGGTCGTGGAGCACGACGGCGGCGTCACGCTCTGCGCGGTGTACCCCGACGCCGGCGGCGTGAAGAACGAGTGCAGGCCCGGTGACGCGGGCCGGCTGAACTCGAAGGACAACGACGTCTCGGTGGACTTCACGGTGCAGGTCCCGGCGGGCGTGATCTTCACGGCGAGCTCCGTGAACGGGGGGATCGAGGCCACCGGCCTCCGCGGAGACGTCGAGGCCGAGACCGTGAACGGCGGGGTGAGGATCTCGACGTCCGGGCTCGCGCGCGCCTCCACCGTGAACGGCTCGATCGAGGCCGCGATGGGACGGGCGGACTGGACCGGAGACCTCGAGTTCGAGACGGTGAACGGCGGGATCACGGTCGAGCTGCCGGCCGGCGTGGGGGCCCGGGTGAAGGCCAGCACGGTGAACGGCGGGCTGGAGACCGACTTCCCCCTCACGGTCCAGGGCCGCTTCGCGAACCGGAAGATCGAGGGGACGATCGGGGAAGGCGGGCGGAACCTGACCCTCGAGACGGTGAACGGGACGATCCGGCTGAAGAAGGCTGGCTGAAGAAGGCTGGCTGAAGAAGGCCGGCCGAGGAAGGCCGGCCGACCGGTACCGGCCCGGGCGGCCGCGCGGGAGTCAGTCCCGCGCGGCCGTCGTCGTTCCGGGATCTTCTTCGCCCACCGTCGCCGGCATCATGGCGGGCGACGGCGACGCGACGGCCTCGTCGAGCTCGGCGAGCTCGGCGAGGAGGCCGAGCGCGTTCTCCTCGATCCGCCGGATCGTCGCCCGCGCCTCCTCCAGGCGCTTCTTCCCGATCCCCTCGTACAGGCGGTCGCGCACTTCCGCCGCGCGGGGGGCCGTCCGCTCCACGAACGCCCGGCCCGCCGGGGTGATGTGGACCCGCACCTTCCGCCGGTCGACGGGGTCCGGCTCCCGTCGCGCCAGCCCCTGCTTCTCTAGGCCCGAGAGGATCCGCGACACGTTCGGCGCGTCGCGGAACAGGGAGCCGGCGATCTCCGCCTGCGGCCTCCCGTCCCAGGCGAGGAGCCGCGACAGGACGAGCCACATCTCGGGCGTGACGCCGCTGTCCGGGGTGTCGACGACCCGCAGGAAGAGCACCCGCAGCAGCCGGGCCGTGCGCTGGATCAGGTAGGCGGGCGCGTCGTCGGAGCGCCTCCCGCGTGCGATGCCGGCGCCCGCGTCCTTCGAGGGCGCCCGCGCGGGATCCTCCCTCTTCCCGTCCATCCCGCCCGGCCGCCCGGCCGCCGGCTCAGCCGCGCAGGCGGCGCAGCCGCTCGGGCGCGTCGCGGAGCCGCGGAACGGACGCGAGCGTCGTGTTCCAGTTCCGGACGAGCCGCTCGTAGGCGTCGACCGCCGTTCCCTTGCGCCCGAGATCCTCGTACACGCGGCCCGTCGCGTAGAGGAGCACGTGGTAGTCCACGGGGAGAAGACGGTCGGCCTCGTCGACCTGGACCCGCTCCGCGGCGTCCACCAGGTTCCGCGCCTCCTCGAGCCGGCCGAGCTCGAGAAGCGTCCAGATCGAACGGTACCGTCCGAGCCGGCTGCCGCCCCACGTCGTGTCCTGCACCCACCGGATCGACAGCCCGGCCTCGAGGGCGTCGGCCCGGATGTCGGCTCGGCCCTCCCTGTCGCCGATGGTCTCGGCCTCCTCGTAGGCCGCGAGGGCGCGGTCGAACAGGCCCTCCCACGCCCACGCGTCGCCCGTGAGGAGCAACGCCTCCGCCCGCGCCGCGGCGTTGTCGCTCGCCAGCCACGGCTCCACCGCGGCACGCGCCCCCGCGGGATCGCCCGCGCGCAGCCAGGTCCCGGCGAGCCGGTCCATGATCCGCGTCGCGCCGGGCTCCGAGCGGAGCGCTTCGCGGTACGCGGCGCGCGCCTCGCTCACCCGGCCCATGCTCTCGTAGACGCGGCCCCGCTCCGTGGCCACCCGGACGGGGTCCCCGGCGACCTCCGCGAACACCTTGAGCGCGCTGTCGGCGGCGACCTCGTCTCCCTGCATGACGGCCACCCGCGCGAGCCGCGACCAGGCCTTCGCCTGGCCCGGGTCGAGCCGGACGATCTCCTCGAGCGCCCTGCGCGCCTCCTGCTCGCGACCCGGCATCTGCTCGAGCAGCTCCACGAGGTGATAGCGCGCGCCGATGCTGTCCTTCGCGAGCGAGTCCCAGGTGCGTCGGATCCCGACCTGGAACTCCCGCAGCTTCTCCATGTCCCCGACCAGTGCGATCGGCGGGCGCGGCGGCTCGCCGCTCGAGGGACCCGGACCGCGGGCGAGCCGCTCGTCCCCGCCCGCCGCGGGGCCGCGGGGTCCGACGGCCGCCGCCACGTGCGTCGAGAGTCGGCCGGCGACCGAGTCGGAAAGCGCGAACACGTCGTCGCCCCGCAGCCGCTCGGCCGCGACCACCGTTCCGTCCCGCAGATCGATGAGCTGGGCGTCGACGGCCAGGTCGCCGGGCTGCCCGAGAATCGAGCCGCGCACCATCCGCCGCGCCCCGGACCGGGAGGCGATGTCCATCGCGACGTCGTCGGGGATCCGCTCCGTCTCCTCCCGCCCTTCCTGCCTGAGCAGCTCGAACAGCCGCTGCGGGCTCACCACCCGCAGCTGTCCCGTGCGGACGAGACTCGAGGTGAGCATGTCCGACATGCCCGGCCCCAGCCAGTCGAGACTGTCCTGGCCCGTGCTGTTCACGAACGGCAGGACGGCGACCGACAGCTCGCCCAGGTCCTCCGGGGCGACGGACCCGGCGGGTGTCCGCGCGGTCCGGCCGGCCTCCGTCTCTCCCCCGACGCTGATCCGGTACGTGCCGATCGCGGCGAGGACGGCGAGCGTCAGGAGCAGCGACACCTCGGAGCGTGCGAGCTGCTGCCGGCCCTGCTCCCCGTGGAACCAGGAGATGATCAGGGCGGCGGGAAAGCCGAGCACGACGAGGAGCACCGCCACGTCGAGGATGCGCGGCGACAGCGCGTAGTTGTCGACGAAGAAGGCGGTCGCCTCGAGCAGCAGCCAGGCGCCGCCCGCGTAGACGGCGGCGGTCTGGACGATGCGTCGCGCGGCCAGGCGTCTGAAAAGCTCCCCCATAGGATCTCGAGACTATTTCGTTGTCGGGACTACCGCCAGCGGAACACCGGGTGCATGTACCCGGTTGGACACGTTCCGGGTCCGGATGGATGACCGGGCGCCGCCGGAAGGGCACGGCGACGGTGGACCGGCGCCGCGACGATGCGTATATCTACCGGGCCTGCGACCCGGGAACGAGGAGACCGTGGCGGAACGGAGGAGAGAGAATCCGGGGCCGGAGAGCCCGCGGATCGGCCGGGCGCTGACGATGCGCGGGACGGTCGGCGCCAGCTTCGAGCGGGAGCGGGGCGACCTGCTGTTCCGGCGGGTACGGCTCGTGTTCGGGATCGGGCTTGTCGTCAACCTGCTCCTGTTGGGCTTCACCACCGTCGTGCCGGTCGCGGAACCGGTGACGTGGACGGCGGCGTTCTGGCGCTGGAAGGGCTTCGCCGACCTCGCCTACCCCGCCTCCGCGGGCCTCGGACTGCTCTTCGTGCTGGCGGTCCGGCCGGGCACCCGCGGGCTCGAGGCCACGGCCTTCGTCGTCGCCGCGCTGAACCTGCTCCTCGGCGTGGGCGTTACGGCCCTCGCCCGCCCCGACATGTTGCTCGGGTTCTGGATCGCCCTGATCCTGTTCGTGACGGCGGCCCTCCTCCCTTGGCACGTCCGCTGGCAGGTCGCGCTGGCGGTCCTCGCCGTCGCGAGCTCCGTCGCGGCGCTGGTCTGGACGCGCGGGACGTACGCGGAGGTTCTGGCGTTCTGGGAGGGGCGGCAGTCGGTGCTTCCGGTGCGCTCCTACGAGGAGCAGCTGCTGCTCGCCTTCGCCGGCACTGCGGTGCTCGGCGCGACCTCCGTCGTTGTGGCGGCCACGCTCTACGACCTCCGCCGCACCGCGTTCAAGGCGGCCAGGCTCGGGAACTACCTGATTCACCGCGCGCTCGGCGGCGGCGGGATGGGGCAGGTCTACGTGGCCGAGCACGCCCTGATGTGCCGTCCGAGCGCGGTGAAGGTCCTGCGCGCCGCACCCGGGTCCGACCCCGACGCCCTGGCCCGGTTCGAGAGGGAGGTCCGGCTCGCGGCGAGCCTCTCGCACCCGAACACGATCACGATCTTCGACTTCGGCCGGACGTCGGACGACACGTTCTACTACGCGATGGAGTACCTGGAGGGGCTCGACCTCGAGCGCTTCGTGGAGCGGTTCGGACCGATTCCCGCGAACCGGGTGATCCACATCCTGCGCCAGGTCGCGGGGTCGCTCGAGGAGGCGCACGCCCGCTCCATCGTGCACCGCGACCTCAAGCCGTCCAACATCTTCCTCACGGTGCGCGGCGGGATGTACGACTTCGTGAAGGTCCTCGACTTCGGGCTCGCGAAGAGAGTCGAGGAGGGAAACGAGGACGTGGGGCTCACGAAGACCGGCGTGATCTTCGGCACCCCCCGGTACATGGCCCCCGAGACGGTGTACGGCGATTTCGAGGTCGACGCGCGCTCCGACATCTACAACCTGGGCGGCGTGGCGTTCTGGATGCTGACGGGCCGCCCGCCGTTCACGGCCGACCGCCCGGTGGCCGTGATGATCGACCACGTGAAGACGAAGCCTCCGGTCCCCTCGGAGGTGAGCGAGATCAAGATCCCGCCGGCGCTGGACGCGATCGTCCTCCGCTGCCTCGAGAAGGACCCCGGGGACCGGTTCTCCTCGGCGCGCGAGCTGCGGCGCTCTCTCGATTCCGTGCCGCTCGAAGAGCCCTGGGACGAGGAGCTGGCCGCGGCGTGGTGGAAGCTGCACATGGCCTCGGACGAGATTCTCCAGGACTGCTTCTGCCCGCCGCTGGAGCGGCGGTCCGGGGACGGGGCCGGTCGCCCGGAGCCGGCGCTCGAGGCCGCGCGAGGATAGGGGTCGCCCGGGCCGGCCGGTCGTGCAGAATCTCCCATCCTCTCCCGTTTCCCCGCGGAGGCGGTGTTGCGCGGACGCCACACGGCCTCGGCAGGCGATCATTCAACTCCCATCAAGTCAACATCTTGTGACCTGACCCCGGACCATCGGTCCCGCGGTCCCGGCGTTGCAGTGAATCCGTGCGCGACTTCCATCGGTCGCCTGGAAAACCTGCACGAGGAGTCACGGAACCGATGCACGCGAACCGACTGCTGCGGGCCCTCCGCTCCGCCCCCGGCAGGGCCTCCGGGGATGAGGGCGTCGCGCTCATCATCGTCCTGGTCACGCTGGTCGGGCTGACGGCGCTGGCCACGGCGGGAATGATCGTCACCGGCACCGACCTCTCGGCCAGCGAGAACGCCGGCGCCGCGACCCGCGCGTTCCTGGCCGCCGAGAACGGGCTGGAGACCTACCTCGGCTCGAACGCCGACGGGAGCTCGGCGCAGACCTACGCGACGCCGGACGGCACCGTGACGGTCACGCCCACGAAGCTCCTGGACGT
Organism: Gemmatimonadota bacterium; assembly: GCA_046484665.1. GTDB lineage: Bacteria > Gemmatimonadota > Gemmatimonadetes > Palauibacterales > Palauibacteraceae > Carthagonibacter. The sequence continues at coordinate 4,627 of JAWOIN010000144.1, read as the reverse complement.
CGAGGAGGGCCGGATCCTGTACCGCCTCACCTCGGTCGCCACTTTCGCCCAGCCCCGCGGCGGGAGCGTGTCGCGCACCGTGCACCGGGTCGCGATCTTCTCGGACGGGACGATCGAGGTGCCGGCGTCGTTCACGGCGGCTTCCGGATTCCTGAAGAACGGCACCGCGGGGACGATCTCGGGCCAGGACTGGGCGACGTCCGGCAACCCGAAGTGCCCGAACTCGCCGAAGCCCGCCGTGGCCGGAGTCAAGGTGCCACCCGGCCAGTACACTCAGACCGGGGGCAGCAATCCCGTTCCCGACGGCGATCCGCCCGTCGACGACGGGGAGACCGCGTCCCAGATCCTCGACGAGATCGGGATCGACTGGGACGCCGTCGTGAACGGCGGCCTGGTCAACGCGGACTACACGATTCCGCCCGACTCGTGGCCGAACTTCGCCTCGCTCCCCGCGGACGAGTGGCCCGTGATCTACGTCGACGGAAACATGACGCTGGGCCCCAGCGAGAGCGGACGGGGCATGCTCCTCGTCAAGGGCAACCTCGCGCTGAACGGCAGCTTCCAGTGGGACGGGGCGATCCTCGTCGGCGGCTACATCACGAGCAACGGCTACCAGACCGTGGAGGGGGCGACCCTTACCGGGCTGAACGTGGCGCTCGGCGAGACCGTTCCCAGCACGGACATCGGCAACGGGAACAAGGTCTTCAAGTACCACTCCTGCAACCTGAAGCTGGCGTCGCTGGCGGCGTTCGGGGGGCTGTCGCCGCTGCCGGGGACCTGGTCGGAGACCTTCCAGTAACGCGGGGACTCGGATCAGGAGGAACCGCCGCGGGCGCCCGCCCGCAGGCCGGAGATGAAGCGAAGGGGCGCGCGGACCGATTCCGCGCGCCCCTTCCCGCATCCCGCGCCGGCATGCGACGCGTGGGCCCGTCAGTTCCGGAAGGGGACGTCGAACTCCATGGGCCGGGCCACGTCGTACCGGTTCGGCCCGTCCCCGAGCGTCGTGGCCGTCACCCGGACCGCCACCACGTCCGCGAGGCCGCTCCCGGAGACGCTGGCCTGCACGCTCCCGTCGCCCATCACGTACGAGAAGGCCGCATCGTTCTCGAGCGGGCCGATCAGCTCCTGGGTTCCCCGCCACAGCGCCGTCCGGGTCGCGAAGAAGGTGGACGGCGCGAACCGGTAGGCGAGGCGCCCGTAGATGCGGACGATGGACCCGGGGTCGGGCACGACTCCGAACTCGCTCGACCAGCCGGTCATCACCGCGTAGTCCTCGTCCGGGAGGCCCGCCGGGGAGCCAGCCGCGACGCAGGTCGCCTTCGGCCCCGACCCGGTGGAGGACTCGGAGGGAGTCCAGCCGTCGGCGAACGCGAAGCTCGCCTCGTACGGCCCCGACATCGCGGTTCCGACGAAGCTCCCGGCGAGGTTCGCGTCCGTGATCCGGTCGAGCGCGTACAGCGCGACCGCGTCGGAGCCCGCGTCGTCGCACACCACGGCCCGGAGCACGTCGAAACGGAGAACGACGGAGTCCGGCTCCGCGACGAGGAGATCGGCGGCGGACCCCATCCGCACCTCGGACGAGACCAAGTCCATCGAGGCCCGCAGGCTCTGTTCGGCGTAGATCTGCGCGTCCGTCCGCTCGTAGAAACGACTCTGCCCGAGCAGCAGGGAGATCAGGGCGGTCGCCAGGATCCCGCTGATCACCAGCGCGATGAGCGCCTCGACGAGCGTGAACCCGCCCTGCCCGTCCCGCACCCCGCGCCCCATTTCCATCGCCTCGTCCCGATTGCGCATCGCGCCCCCCCGGGTCACGGGTTCAACGGCATCGGGAGCGGCCGCGGCCGCTGGACCCGCGTGGTGAAGGTGTCCTCTCCCAGCGTCCCCGCCCCCTCCACGATCACCCGGATTTCCTTCACGCGGCTCGATACGTCGGTCACCGTGATCGACACGGGATACTCCCGCCCGCCCACGTCGAACGTGTCGGCGCCGCTCGTCACGGAGGCGAAGTCCTGCAGGCGGACCTCCTCGAGCGCCAGCAGCCCGGCGGCGGTCATGTCGCTCCGCCAGTCCGCGATGCGCGCCTGCGTCGCCGCCGCCATCGTGAGGCCGGTCACGGCGAGCAGGCCGATCACGAGGATGGTCAGCGCGATCAGCGTCTCGACCAGGCCGAATCCTTCCTCGCTCCCCGCCCTTCGCAGGGCACGCTGCCAGGCGTATCTCATCGGACCCTCAAGTCAGGGGACCACGATCCGGGCCCGCCCCACGGCGTTCACCTGGACCTGCCGGGCGCCGTCGTTGCGCCCCACCTCGATCTGGGCGAAGCCACCCGACGCGAGCAGCCCGCGCGGGTTGAACGTGAGCGAATCGCCGTCGGCCGCGACGTCGAGCGAGGCGACCTGGAGCTCCGAGCCGGCATCGAAGAAGCGATGGGCGAGCGTGTCCCCGTTCGCGTTGCGGATCACGTAGGTCCGGGCCGCCTCGTCGGCCACGAGCGAGACGTTCAGGCGTTCCCGGATCGCGAAGCTCCGGGTCAGCGCCGCGTCGGCCGCGACGACCCTCGCCGCGCGGTTCAGGATCGACCGCTCCCGGAACGACCGGAAGGAGGTCGTCGCGATCAGCCCCACGACCGCGATGATCGTGATCACGATCAGGAGCTCGACCAGCGTGAACCCTCGCTCGCACCTCGTGCCAGGAAGCCGCATTTTCTCCCGTCGGACGGTGACTCGCCCAGGCCGCGGGCCCGTCCCGCGGCCGATCGTCGGGGATGGGAGCAAGTCGCGGACCACGCTCCTTCCGGATGCCGTCGGGTCGCGCCGGGGCGGCTCCGAGCCCGGAGGCCGGGCTGGCGAGCGGCCAGCTCGCGCTGCAAGTTGCGGCCCCGGCTGGCGTTGCGAGCAGGCGCGGGCGCGGCCCCGGGTCGGGGCGTCCCGACAGGTCACGAAGGGGCCGGCGGCCGGGAACGGTCCCGGGGACCGGCACACTGCAAGAGGATCACGGTTTCAACGACACCCGACCGGGAGGTCTGATCATGCGAGTTCCGGCAGCGTGGATGTGCGGAGCGGCCCTCGTCGCGGGGCTGGCGGGCTGTGCTCGCGACGCGGGAATCACGGCCGCCGAGCGGACGGCGATCGAGACCGAGGGAGGCGCCGCCGCGGAGGCCCTGATGGGCGCTCTGCAGGCGCGGCTCGTGGCCGCCATGCAGGAGGGAGGGCCCGCCCACGCCGTCCGGTTCTGCGCTCAGGAGGCGCTTCCGGTCACCGACGCCGTCGCCGCGGATCTCGGCGACGGATTCGAGCTGAAGCGGGTATCGGTCCGGCACCGGAACCCGAGGAACGCCCCGGATGCCGCGGAGGCGGAGGCTCTCCGCCACTTCACGACCGCGCGCGGGGAGGCGGTCTCGCCGCCGGAGACCTGGGTCCAGAGGACGCCGACGGGCGAGTACCGCTACTACCGGGCCGTCACGATCGTCCCGCCCTGCCTGACCTGCCACGGGGACCCGGAGACGATGGACCCGGCCGTGCGGACGGCGCTCGAGGAGACGTACCCGGAAGATCTCGCGACGGGCTACGAGGCGGGAGACTTCCGGGGACTGATCCGCGTCACGGTCCCGGCGTCGAAGGTGGAGAGCTGACGACGCATCCGTCCGCGGCGGGCCGGCCCGGGCCCGCCACGCTCCGATGACGGGGGAGAGCGCCGCCGCCGTTCCGGTCGAGGCCGGGCCGGCGACGGTCGCCGTCTTCCTCGTCCAACTCCCGCTCATCCTCGCGATCGGGATCGGGTCCACGCGCTTCTCCTCCTCCGGGATCTCGGAGTTCTTCGTCGGGGAACGGTCACGACCGCGAGCTGGCAGCTCGCGCCCGCGCTCAAGGCCCGGATGTACGAGCTCGTCCCGGGCTTCGCCGCGGGGCTGCTGGCGACCGTCGTGGTCAGCCTGCTCAGCGCCCCGCCCACCCGGGCGGGAGCGCTGATCGCGGCGGGACGGGACGCGAGGACGCGCGGGGATTGAGGGGAGGAGCCGTCGTGATAGATTGTGCGCCGCGCCCCGCGTCGCGGTCGGCGCGGACCCCGGACTTCCGTACCCGAACCGAACGATCCGATGCCCGACCCGACGAACGCCGCACCGCAGTTCGCGCCCGCGAGCCCGCCGGACCGCCTGCTGATGGGACCCGGCCCGAGCGACGTCCACCCGCGCGTGCTGCGGGCGATGAGCGCCCCTCTCATCGGCCACCTGGACCCGGCCTTTCTCCGCCTGATGAACGAGGTGCAGGAGCTGCTCCGGTACGCATTCGGCACCCGGAACCGCTGGACGATTCCCGTCAGCGGCACCGGCTCGGCGGCGATGGAGGCTGCGGTCGCGAACCTCGTGGAGCCGGGCGACGTCGTGCTCGTCCCGGCGAACGGTTACTTCGGCGAGCGGATGGCGAGCATGGCGGCGCGGGCCGGGGGAGAGGTGGTCCGGGTCGAGGCGCCCTGGGGCCGTCCGCTCGACCCGGATGACGTGCGCGCCGCGTTCGACAGCCATCGGCCCCGCGTGTTCGGTTTCGTCCACGCGGAAACGAGCACCGGCGTCCTGCAGCCGGACGTCCCGGCCCTGGTGGAGATCGCCCGCGACCACGAGGCGCTCGTG
>JAWOIN010000094.1:0-22318 GCA_046484665.1 Gemmatimonadota bacterium | reverse complement strand
GGGGCGCACGCCCAGCGGACCGGTTGGCACCACCGGCCACAAGTGGGGCACTGCGGAACGATCGTGTACGTGAAGTACGTCGCCCAGTTCGCGCCTCCGAACGGCGTCATGCCGACCGCCGTGCCCGCCCACGCCGTCTCCTTGTGAGAGTAGTAGGTCACGAAGCCCTTGTAGATCAGCCCGGTCGGATTCGACTGGACCGTTCCGCCGGCGAGGGCGTAGTTCCGGACGGTGAAGGCCACGTCGTTGTCGCCCATCATCGGCGCGAAGGGGTAGGACTTGATCGTGTTCCACTCGTGGTCGTCCGTCGCCGTTCCCGTGACCTCTCCGTCCCAGCCGATCATCGTGCCGTTGAAGTAGACCTCCTCGGCGTTGTCCGACGTCGCCGCGGAGATTCCCCCATCGAGCGGCCAACCGGGAACGGAGACGACCTTCGTGAATTTCCTCCAGCTGTCATTGACGGGATCCTCCACCTCGTACGCAGTCGAGATCCACGTGGCGTCGGCGATCCCCGGCCAGCTCGGGTGCACCCAGGCCGCGACCGCCGATCCCACGGTGCCCCAGGCACCGTCGAGCGCAGCGTACGCGGCCAGCGGCCCGTATGCGCCGTCGCCCGCCTGGCTCATGAACCAGTCCTTCGTCTCGGACGCCTTCTCCCAGACGACCGCGTGGACGGCCACATGGACCGGATCGCCGGCGCCGACCCCGAGGTCAGTGAGGTCGAATGCATAGCTCTCCGTGTCCGTGCACTCCGTGTACTCGGAATTCTTCTCGAACTTGCCCGGAATCGGGTTCCCATTCTTCTGCGGAAAGTCGGCGACGTCCGCGACGACCGAGGCGTGCGATTCCGTCATGCACCAGCCCGAATCGATCGTGAACTCGACGTAGACGTAGTCGGCGTCGTTCCAGACGAAGACGTCACCCACGTCGGTGTACTGGCCGGCGAAGAGGTCGGCCACCTTCACGGTCGTCGCGGTGGGCAGCACCAGGGCGTCGAAGCTCGGCGCGGTCACCGTCGGCGTGTCGAAGCCGGCCATCGGCTCCGTCGGCAGCTGCTGGCTGTCCGAGCAGCCGGCGAGTGCGAACGCCGCGAGGGCGAACGCCGCGAGGGGTCTGTTCCAGCGGATCATGACGTCTCTCCTTGCTGGGCGTGGAGGTTGAGATGAGAAGACCGTTCGTGCCGGGGCCGCACGGGTAAGGTGACCCGCCCCTCCGACAGTCGCGGAGGACGCGGGAGCGGACGTCGCCGACGCGGGGACGCGCCTCGTCCCCGTGGCATCGCGGATCGTGTGCGAAACGTGCTCTCCCTCGGTCCCGCGGAGCGCGTGGTGGGGTGCACGCGGGCGCCTGTGGCGCCGTCTCTCCGGGTGAGTGGAATCCCGCGTTCGGGACTCGCCCGGGTCAGGAGGTGGGGCCTGCTCGACCCGGGAGCATCTGGGTCCGACTTCCAACTCGCACCTTCCCGTGCAACTTACGTTCCGGAGTCGCTCCAAGCCGGACACGCACATTATCTCGACAGTCGTCTTATCACATAATTACAAGTATTTACGACGTTTCGCTCATTCGATGTATCAAGTGTCATCCGCCCCAGGCCGTGGCGTCGCGAGCACTCGATCCTGCGTCCCGGCCCCCGGCGTGACGGCCGCGTGACGGCGAACCGGCTCCCGGGCCGGCGAGCCCGCGACAGAGCGTCACGACGGGACGCCCGGATTTGGGCCGAAATGTCGTCGAGGATCGCGGCGGATGTCGGACGCGGCTGCGCCAGCCGGTGGGCGCGGATCGCGGAATCAGGCCCCCAATGCGGGCCGGCTCCTGGCGAGGGCGTCGTTTCGGTCCCGGCACCCCGCCTGCTACTTTTCACAGGGCTGGGAGTCCCGTCCGTGCGTCCCGCTCAAGGGAGAGACCCGATGCCGCTCCTGCCCCGATCGAGGTCCGGCCGGACCCTCGCCGCGCTGCTCGCGCTCACCACCGCCCCTCTGGCCGCCCAGGAGCCGGAGCGGCCCGTCTACCGGGAGCCGGACCCGGCCCTCGTGCGGATCGTCGACGCGCCCCCGACACCGGGTGTGTTCCTATCGCCGGATGGCGCCCGGATGCTCGTGGTCGAGTCCCCGGGCTACCCCCCGATCTCGGAGCTCGCGGCGCGGGAGCTGAAGCTGGCCGGGATGCGGATCGACCCCGCCGTCGACGGCCGCAGCCGGACGACCGGCGCGACGGGGCTGCGGCTGCTCGACGTGGCGACGGGCGAGGAGCGCGCCGTGTCGGGGCTCCCCGCGAGCCCTCGGCTCGAGAACTTCCGCTGGTCCCCGGACGGCCGGCACGTCGCCTTCACACACACCGCGGGCGACAGGACCGAGCTCTGGGTGCTCGAGGTCGAGGCCGCCCGCGCCCGGCGGCACGTGGACGGCCGGCTCAGCCTCACGGCCGGCAACGCCCCCGCCTGGATGGACGATGAGACCCTCGTGGCGTCCTTCGTCCCCGAGGGCCGAGGCCCGGAGCCCGCCGCGCGCCCCGTGCCGGCCGGTCCGGTGATCGAGGAGGCGGTCGGCCGGAAGGCTCCGGCGCGCACGTATCAGGACCTCCTCGAGGGGCCGGCGGACGAGGCGCTGTTCGACCACTACTTCACGGTACAGCTCGCAGGGGTGGGCCTCGACGGGTCCGTGCGACGGCTCGCCGCGCCGGGGATCGCGATGGACTTCTCTCCGTCGCCCGACGGTCGCTTCCTGCTGGTCGAGTGGGTCCACCGGCCCTACTCCTACCGTGTGCCCGCCTCCCGCTTTCCGCGTCGGGTCGAGGTGCTGGACCGCGACGGACGCCTCGTCCACCTGGCGGTGGACCTGCCCCTCCAGGACGAGGTGCCGATCACGTTCGGAAGCGTTCCGACGGGGCCGCGCTCGTTCTCCTGGCGGGCCGACTCCCCGGCGACGCTCCTCTGGGCCGAGGCGCAGGACGGCGGCGACGCCTCCGTCGAGGCCGACGTGCGCGACAGGCTGCTCCTCCTCGACGCTCCCTTTTCCGGGACGCCGCACGAGCTGGCGACGCTCGGGCTCCGTTACCGAGGCGTGCAGTGGGGCGACGACGAGCTCGCCCTCGTCTACGAGAGCTGGTGGAAGTCGCGCCGGCAGAAGACGTGGCGCGTACGGCCCGGCGACCTCGCCTCCGAGCCCGTCCTCCTGTTCGACCGCTCCTACGAGGACCGCTACTCGGACCCGGGGCGCCCCGACACGCGCGCGAACGAGGTCGGCCGCGACGTGATCCGGCGAAGCCCGGACGGCGGCGCGATCTACCTGGTCGGCCCGGGCGCCTCTCCGGAGGGCGACCGGCCCTTCCTCGACCGCTACGACCTCGCGACGGGCGAGACGACGCGCCTGTTCCGCTCCGAGGCGCCCTGGTACGAGTCCCCCGTCACCCTGCTCGACCCTGAGGCCGGCGCCCTGCTCACCCGGAGGGAGAGCCCGGACGAGCCGCCGAACTACGTGCTGCGCGACCTCCTGAGCGGCGACCTGCGGGCCGTGACGGAATTTCCGCACCCGGCCCCCGAGCTCAAGGACGTGCGGAAGGAGCTGATCCGTTACCAGCGCGCGGACGGCGTCGACCTCACCGGCACGCTCTACCTGCCGCCCGGCTGGGAGCCGGCCGACGGGATGCTTCCGACCCTGCTCTGGGCCTATCCGACCGAGTACAAGAGCGCCGACGCGGCGGGCCAGGTCACGGACTCTCCCTACCGGTTCGTCCGGCCGTCGGCGTGGTCGTCGTACATCTGGACGCTGATCGGATACGCCGTGCTGAACGACCCATCGCTTCCCATCATCGGCGAGGAGGACGAGGAGCCGAACGACACCTACGTGGAGCAGCTCGTGGCGGGCGCCGAGGCGGCCGTCCGCGAGCTGGCGCGGCGCGAGGTGGGCGACCCGGCCCGGATGGCGATCGGCGGGCACAGCTACGGCGCGTTCATGACGGCGAATCTGCTCGCGCACTCCGACCTGTTCGCGGCAGGGATCGCGCGGAGCGGAGCCTACAACCGCACCCTCACGCCGTTCGGCTTCCAGTCCGAGGAGCGGACCTACTGGGAGGCCCCCGGGGTGTACTACGAGATGTCGCCGTTCATGCACGCGAAGCTGGTGGACGAGCCGATTCTCCTCATCCACGGGGAGATGGACAACAACTCCGGCACCTTTCCGATGCAGAGCGAGCGCTTCTTCGGGGCGCTGAAGGGGCTCGGGGCGACGGCGCGGCTCGTGATCCTGCCCTACGAGAGCCACGGGTACCGGGCCCGCGAATCGCTTCTCCACATGCTGTGGGAGCAGCAGCAGTGGCTGGACCGCTACGTCCGGGACGCGGGCGGGGCGGAGACGACGGCGAGCGGAGCGGACCGATGAACGACTTCATGGACGGATACCGGGCCCGCGCGAAGGAGTCGGGCGCCGGCTGCGGACCGAACTGCCCGGGGAACCGGATCCCCCTCACCCCCTACGAGGCGGCCCGGATGGCGGATAGCCTCGGGATCAGCACGGGCGAGTTCATCCGGCGCTACCTCGACGAGCGCTCCGCGGTGCTGACGGTGAAGGACGACGGAAGCTGCGTGTTCCACCGGGAAGGCGCGGACTGCGAGGTCTTCGAGGACCGGCCGCTCGCATGCCGGAGCTTCCTGGAGCCGGCTGATCATCCCGCCCGATTCCTCGAGCGCGCCCGGCAGTACCGCGACGTGCTGCGGGCCTGGCGCCGCACGAGCCTCGCCCGCGAGTCGGCTGCCGCGGAGGCAGAGGCGCCGGAGGGGCCAGCCGAGCCCGGCGTGCTCGGGGTCCGGCCGTCCGGAAAGCCGCACGCGGCGCCGGCGCTAGGCGCCTGGGTCCTCGACGTGGACGCGGTCGTGGCCGAGCGGTGCGCCGAGAAGGGCGTCCCGGTGCCGGCCGACGTCGAGGCCCGGATCGACATTCACCTCGAGACGCTCCGTTCCGCGCTCGAGTAGCCCTCCCGGCGGGCGCCCCCGCGGACGCTCCCTGACGGGACCGGCCGGGGCCCCGGCTCGCGCGTCCGCTCAGCCGCCGCGCCGGTCCTCGTGCACGAGGGCGCCCGTCGCGATGTCGAAGATCCGCGTCCAGCGGATGACGGAGCGGTCGCCGAACTCCCGCACCACCACCTCCTTCCTGTCCCTGGTCGGGCGCCAGACCAGCCAGCCGCCCGGCGGGACGCGCGTCTGGACCCAGGCACAGTCGCCCGAGGCCTGCGCCTCCTGCCTGCCGGGCGGCTCGCCCGGGATCCACACCCGGCACTGTCCCGGCGGCGGGAGATGGCCCGGCGGGATGCCGAGCGTCGCAGCCGTGCTCGCGTTCGGGTTCGTCGTCGCGGCCCTGGCGCCGCTCGGCAGCGCGGCATCCGCGCTCGCGGTCGAGCGGCCGGTCGAGTAGACGGCCGGCTCAGGCTCGATCACCACCCGGCGGCTCGAGCAGGCGGTCGCTCCGATCGCGACGGCGAGCAGCGCTGCGTGTCGGACGTTCATCGTCGTCTCCCGCTGATGGCTCCTTGCGGTCCCGGTCGCACGCGCGCTCGGGCACGGACGGGCCCGGGCCGTCCCCGTCGAGGGACGTCGTACCAGATGCGTGCCACGACCCAAACCGCGTGCCTGGAGGGAGATCGGCCGATCCCGGGTCCGCGCCGTCGTGGGGAAAGTGCCGGAGCGGACACGGAATGCAGCGACGCCGCGAACCGGACCGGCTCCGCCCGCGACGTCTGGCTCCGGACTTGCACCCCGCGTCCCGTCGTGCGCCACGATCGGCAGGCCCCGCCGACCGCGAGCGCGAACAGGTCACGGCGTGACAACGAGTTGCGGGATCCGCCGCGAGATCTGCCGGCCGATCGGACCCGTTCGGCGGCTCGCAGAACACGCAGGCCCGCCTCGAACCGCGAGGATGGGAATGGGCCCGGAGTCCGAACGAGAGCCTGGTTTCGAGTCTTCCGGCACCTTCGAAGCGATCGCGGCCCTGCCGCGCATGGCCGGCACGCTCGCGGCCGCCCTTCCCCGGGCGCTCGAGATCGCGTGCGGCCCCGGGGGGCTCGCGCTCGGCAGGGCACACGTTCATCCCGGCTCCGCGGAGGACGCCACGAACGCGGTCGACGCGCAGGCTGCGGAGCTCTGGCAGGCTTCTCTCCCCGAGCGCCGGGCGGCGCCCGTGCGGAAGGCCGCTTCCGCGGGCGCGGACCTGCGGCCGGGGCTCGCGGGCGACGAGGGCCTGCGGGTGACGCGCCTCGCCGGACGGGACCTGGGACCGGTCGAGCACGCCGCCCGAAGAGCGGGCTTCCACTCCGTCGTCCACCTCGACGTGCTGGCCGAATGGCGGCCGATCGCCTCGCTTCAACTGTTCTCGACGACGGAGCTGGAGCCCGGTGATCCGCGTCTCGCGGCGCTCGCGCTGCTCCGGAGCCAGCTCGAGCAGATCGCGACGCGCGAACGGCTGCGCGACGCCGTCCGGGCCGCGGCCCGCCACGCGCGCGGGAGCGCCGCCGGGATCGAGGCACTCCGCTCGCAGCTCGAGATCCGATCGGCGCAGGTCGAGAACCTGCGGACCGAGCTGGCCGAGCAGGAGGCCGAGCGCGAGGTGCGGCGGTACCGGGAGAAGCCGCGGGCCGGCGTGTCGGAAGGGACCGCGATGACCGGCGGGGCGCCGCGCCCGGTGCCGGCCGACGCCGCGCCGCCACGACCGGTGCGCACCGCGCCTCCGGCCCCCGAGGGCACGGCCCTGCTCGATCCCCGGACCTCGCTCCCGCTCCGCCCGATCCTCGAGGACCGGATCGAGCAGGCGATCCGCCGGCGGCAGCGTTCCCCGAAGAACCTGTTCGCGGTGCTCGCCGTGGCCGTCGACGGTCTCGACCGCGTGGCGCTGGAGGCGGACCGCGAGGGCCGCGACACGGTGATCACCGCCCTCTCCCGGCGCCTCGTCGCGCAGAGCCGGAGCGCCGACACGGTCGCGCACCTCGACGACGCCACGTTCGTCCTCGTGCTCGAGGACATCCGCGTCCTCGACGAGGCGGTCCGCATCGCCGAGCGGATCGCGAAGGAGCTGCAGCGACCGATCCGGGAGGGGTCTCGCGAGACGCGGCTCGTGGTCCGGGTCGGGATCGTGTTCGGGGGACCGGCCTACGACCGGGCCGATCCGGTGCTGCACGACGCGATCGCGGCGCTCGCCCGCGCCGAGCCGGAAGGCACGTCGGTCGCGGTGTTCGACGAGGCGGCACAGCACGAGGAAGAAATCCGTCGCCGCATCGAGGTCAAGCTGGGTCGGGCCCTCGCCGAGGACCAGCTCTACCTCGAGTACCAGCCGATCGTGTCGCTCGCCGACGGCCGGATCGCCGGGCTCGAGACCCTGCTGCGCTGGAGGCACCCCGAGCACGGGCTCATCCCGCCCGGGCAGTTCATCCCGATCGCGGCCCGGTCGCCGATGATCCACGACCTCGGCGCGTGGCTGCTCGAACGGACCTGCGAGCAGATCCGGCGGTGGCAGGACGAGCTCGGCCATCCCGTTCCGACCGTGGACCTCAACGTGACCGCGAGCCAGCTGTTCCACGAGCGGACGGCCGCCCGGATCCGCGACATGCTGGCCCGGTTCGGACTGCCGGGAGAGCAGCTCCGGTTCGACATCCCGGAGTCCGAGCTGATGCGCGACCCGGTGCGCGCCGGGGCGGGACTCGAGAGGATCCGGACGCTCGGCTGCCGGATCGCCGTGGACGACTTCGGGACCGGGTTCTCCTCGCTCCGACACCTCCACGCCCTCCCGATCGATGCCGTGAAGATCGACCGCGCGTTCGTGAGCGGAGGCGAGGGCCGCGAGAACCTCTCGGTTGCGCGGACGATCGTCGAGCTCGCGCGAATGCTCGGAGCGGAGGTCATCGCCGAGGGGATCGAGACCCGGGACCAGTTCCGGGTGCTCCGCTCGATGGGCTGCCGGCAGGCACAGGGATTCCTGTTCTCGCCCCCGATCGGCGCGGCGAAGGTCATTCCCCTGCTCCGCGAGGGTTATCCGCTCGAGACGGGACCCTGACGCCCGTCCGCCGGTGCGCCGATTCCGGTCGTCTCTTACCTTGTCCGTGGAGGCGAAGCGGCGACGGAGCGGTCCGGTCCCCCGTCGCCGGACCCGTCGAAGGATCCGGCAGCTGCGCGAGAGGCTCTCGAGATGCGGATTCGCACCGTCGCCGTGCTGGCGAACGTCCTGGGCACGTGCGTCCTCGCCGCGTGCGGCGACGACGGCGGCCCCGTGGCTCCGTCGGACGTGGCTGGAGAGTACGCTCTCCAGACGGTGAACGAATCGCCCCTCCCGTTCGAGGTGCAACAGCCGCCGGGCGCGGAGATTCTCGCCGGAGGCGTGTCGCTCCGGTCGGGCTCCCGCTACGACCTGCTTCTCGACTACCGGGACAAGGTCGGCAGCAGCAGCTACGAGGAGTCGGGCACCTGGGGCATGTTCGCCGGGGACTCGATCTTCTTCCGACCGGAAGGGTCCGTTCCCCTGTATCGTGGCCGCGTCGCCGGCGGGGTCCTCACGACCCTGACTCCCGACGGGCTGAGCCTGAGGTTCGGGCGCTGACCCCGCGAGCGCCGGCGCGCGGCGGACCCTTTCCGCGACTGGCGGGTTCTTCCCGGATCGTGACCGGCGGATTCCTCCCGATCAGGACGGCCCGATGACCGGAGCTGTGACCCTTCCGGCGATCATCCAGGGCGGCATGGGCGTCGGGGTCTCGAACTGGGTGCTGGCGCGCGCCGTCGCCTCGCGCGGCCACCTCGGCGTCGTCTCCGGTACCTGCCTCGACACCCTGTTCGTCCGTCGGCTCGCCGACGGCGACGCCGGAGGCCACCTGCGGCGGGCGATCGACGCGTTCCCGATCCCGGGCGTCGGCGCGGCGGTACTCGACCGGTACTTCCGCCCGGGGGGCCGGAGTCCGGGCGAGCCGTATCCGTCGCTGCCGATGTTTCGCCAGACGATGAAGAAGTCGCGGCTCGAGCTCACCCTGCTCGCGAACTTCGTGGAGGTGTACCTCGCCCGGGAGGGCCACGACGGCCGGGTCGGGATCAACCTCCTGACCAAGGTCGCGATGCCGAACCTCCCGTCCCTGTACGGCGCCATGCTCGCCGGCGTGGACGCGGTGCTGATGGGCGCGGGGATCCCGCGCGAGATCCCGGGCTGCCTGGACCGGCTCGCCGGCCACGAGCCGGCCTCGATGCGGTTCGAGGTCTCGGGACCCGCCGGCGACTCCGAGGACCTGCTGCGATTCGATCCCGGAGAGCACTGGGAGGGAACGCCGCCTGCGATCGAGCGCCCTGCCTTTCTCGCCATCGTGGCCTCGAACTCCCTGGCCACGATGTTGGTCCGCAAGGCGAACGGACGCGTGGACGGGCTCGTGATCGAGGGACCCACGGCCGGCGGCCACAACGCCCCGCCGCGCGGCCGGGACATCCCCGTCAACGACCGCGGGGAGCCGATCTACGGCGAGCGGGACGACGTGGACCTCGCCGGGATCGCCGAGCTCGGCGTCCCCTTCTGGCTGGCGGGTGGAGCCGGCCGGCCGGGCCGGCTCGCTGAGGCGCAGGCCGCCGGTGCGAGGGGCATCCAGGTCGGGACCCTGTTCGCCTACTGCGAGGAGTCGGGGCTTCGCCCCACCCTCAAGCGGCGCGTGATCGACCAGTCGAAGGGCGGCGGCGTGGACGTCCTGACGGACACGCGCGCCTCCCCGACCGGCTTCCCGTTCAAGGTCGTGCAGCTCCGCCGGACGCTCTCCGGCGAGGAGGCCTACCGGGCCCGAACCCGCGTGTGCGACCTCGGCTACCTGCGGACGGCGTACCGGAAGGAGGACGGACGCGTCGACTACCGCTGTCCGGCCGAGCCCATCGAGACCTACGTGAAGAAGGACGGCGTCCGGGAGGACGCCGAGGGTCGGAAGTGTCTGTGCAACGCTCTGATGGCGAACCTCGGCCACGGCCAGGTGCGGAGCGACGACGTGGTCGAGCAGCCCCTGCTCACCAGCGGCGACGACGTGCGGATCCTGGGGAGTTTCCTCGCGGGCCGCCGCAGCTACACGGCCGCCGACGTGATCGACTACCTCCTGGCGGGCACGGAGTCCCCCGTTCCGGCGTACGCGAGCGCCTCTCAGCCGAAGTAGGCAGGCTCGTTGCCGGGCTTCCACTTGATGTTGCAACCGACGCTGGGCACCTGGTGCCGCGGGACCGGAAGGCCCTCCAGCGCGGCGTCGAGCGCCGCCCGCAGATCCCGCCCGGTCGGCTCCCCCCGGCCCGGACGGCTGGCGTCGAGCTGTCCCCGGTAGACGAGCTCTCTTCCCGCGTCGAACAGGAAGAAGTCCGGCGTGCAGGCCGCCCGGAACGCCTTCGCCACCTCCTGCGTGTCGTCGAACAGGAAAGGAAACTCCCACCCCTCGCGACGCGCGAGCTCCTTCATGTGCGCGGGCGCGTCGTCCGGGTATCGGGCGATGTCGTTCGCGTTGATCGCGAGCATTCCCACGCCGCGCGGGACGTAGTCCCGCCCGATCCGCCAGATCTCCGGAAGGATGTGCCGGACGAACGGACAGTGGTTGCTGAGGAACACGACGAGCAGCGCCTTCCGGTCCGCGAAGTCCGCGTCGGTGACGATTCGGCCGCTCACGACGTCCGTAAGGAAGAAGCCCGGCATCCTGGTGCCGAGCGGGAGCATCGTGGAAGGGGTTTCCGCCATTCTGCCTCCGGGGCTCAGGGGGCGCCCGCGGGCCGCTCCCGGTTCTTTCGGGCGCGCCGTCCGGGGACCCGTCGGGTCCGCGCGGGGCCGGCGTGGGAATCGATCTGCGGTTCGTACCTCGCAGCGTGACGCGGGGTCCGGCGTGACGAGCCCGTGACGAACGAGGGCCACCGTTCCGTTCCCGTCTCGCCCCGGCTGCGAGAGCATCACACGGAGAGGTCCACATGGCATGGCGTGTCGGCCGGACCCCACGCGGGCGGAGAACGGAGGCAGCGGGCATGGCGCGATTGTGGAGCAGCGTGCTGCTGCCGCTGGCGCTTCTCGCGCTTCTCGTCGAGCGGCGCTGAGCGGCCCCCGGGTCTCGCCCGACGCGCGGCGACGCGCGGCCGTCGGTCGACCCGGGGCCCACGTCCGCCGGGATCAGCCGGCGGGCGACTCCGCCCGCGCCCTCCTCGCCCGGGTCAGCCGGCGGAGCGCCCACCAGAGCAGGCCGAGCACCAGCAGTCCGGCGATGACGGGGAGCAGCAGCGACAGCACCGTCAGGCCGAGCGAGACGAGCAGCTCTCCCGACGAAAGCGCGGGATTCGCCACCCCGCCCGTCGTCAGGCTCGACGTGGCCCGCGCCCCCACCGTCCCGGCCTGGACGAGACCGGCGGTGCTCCCTCCCGCCAGGATCGCGAGAACCCAGGCCAGGAACGGAGACGAGTCGCCCACCACGGACAGCGCGACGATCGTCCCGGCGCCGACCGCGGCGGGCGTCGCCACCGTGTCGAGAGCGTTGTCGAGCCAGGGGACGAAGTAGGCGCCGACCTCGACGACGGTCGCGATCCCGAGCGCCAGGAGCGCGACCGGGCTCGCCAGCCACTCAAAGCCCGTGGTCAGGGGCAGGAGTCCGGCCCGGCCTGCGAGCCCCACGCCGAGTAGCGGCACGAACACCCGGAAGCCGGTGGCGGCGGCGAGGCCGATTCCGGCGAGCAGGGAGATGATCCAGGGCACGCGGATCCTCCTTCGGGTGAGTCGCCGGCATCGATCACCGACGTCCGAGCGCCGCCGTCCGGCGGCCCCGTCCACCCGCCGCGGCCGGCGGTCTGGAACGGAACCTGCGACGGTTCCGGGGCCGCCGTCCGGAAGCTACGACCGTCGCGTGCGTCGCGCAGCGGCGCCGGACGCGACTCGCAACCGGGAGGCCCCAGAATGAGGCGGATCTCGCTTCTCGGGCTGGTCCTCGCCTCGCTGGTCCTCCCCGGCCGGGCCGCCGGCCAGGCGGGCTCCGGCCTCGGGCTCGGGGCCAAGCTGCTCTTTCCGACGGGCGACTTCGACGGGGAGGTGAAGGCGGGCTGGGGCCTGGCGGTCACCGGCGAAGCGCGGATCCTGGACGTCGTCGCCGCCACGGGCGAGATCGGATACCACAGGTTCCGCGGGGAGGAGGCCGGCGGCGTCCCCCTCGAGGACCGCGAGATCTACGGCTTCGCCGCCGGGGCCCGCGTCTACCTGGCGCTGCTGTTCGTCGGCGCCGAGTGGGGGTACTTCACCGACCTCGAGGAGTCCTCCTTCCTCCCGAGCGTGGGGATCCGCCTCTCACTCGTGGAGATCACGGCCCGCTACAAGGCGACGGACTCGAACTGGGTCGAGCTGCGGGGCACGGTGAACTTCTGAGCCCCGCCATTCCGGCCCCGGGGCACGCCCGGATCAGCCGAAGCTGACTCCCTGGGCGAGCGCCATCTCCGTGCTCCAGTTCACCGTGTTCGTCTGCCGTCGCATGTACGCCTTCCACGAGTCGGAGCCCGACTCCCTGCCCCCTCCGGTGTCCTTCTCGCCCCCGAACGCGCCGCCGATCTCCGCGCCGCTCGTGCCGATGTTCACGTTCGCGATCCCGCAGTCGCTGCCGCGGCTCGACAGGAAGTACTCGGCCTCGCGCACGTGCTCGGTGAAGATCGCCGAGGAGAGCCCCTGCGGGACGTCGTTGTGGATCCGCATCGCCTCCTCGATCTCCGCCACGGCCTCCTTCGGCGTAGCCTTCTTCTTCCCGTAGCCGATGATGTAGAGGACCGGGGCGAAGGTCTCCTCCTGGACGATCGTGTACTCGTTCTCCGCCTCGGCGATGCAGGGAGAAACGTAGTGCCCGCCCGGGAAATCGTCCCCGCCCAGCTTCTGGCCGCCCACCAGGATCTTCCCCCCCTCGGCACGCACGCGATCGAGCGCGTTCATCATGTCGGAGACGGCGTTCTTCGTGACGAGCGGCCCCATCAGCGTGTCGTCGGCGAGCGGATCGCCGATCCGGACGTCCGCGTAGGCACGGACGAGGCGCTCGACGAGCTCGTCCTTCACCGAGGCGTGCACGATGATCCGCCGCGTACTCGTGCAGCGCTGCCCCGCCGTCCCGACCGCCCCGAACAGGATCGCCGGGAGCACGAGGTCCAGGTTCGCGTGCGGCGTCACGACGATCGCGTTGTTCCCGCCGAGCTCGAGGATCGTCCGGCCGAGCCGCTTGCCCACCACCTCCGCGACGCGCGTGCCCATGCTCGTGCTGCCCGTGAACGAGATGAGCGGGATCCGGCGGTCCTGGAGGATACGCTCGCCGACCGTGGAGCCCTTCCCCACCACGAGCGAGAAGATGGCTGGATTCACGTCGTTCGCAGCGCAGACCTTCTCCGCGATCTTCGTGACCGCGATCGCGCACAGCGGAACGTTGCTGGAGGGCTTCCAGACAGTGCTGTCCCCGCACACGGCGGCCAGCGCGGCGTTCCAGCTCCACACGGCCACCGGGAAGTTGAACGACGTGATCACCCCGACCACGCCGAGCGGGTGCCACTGCTCGAACATCCTGTGGTCCGGGCGCTCGGATTGCATCGTGTTGCCGTACAGCTGGCGGGACAGCCCGACCGCGAAGTCGCAGATGTCGATCTTCTCCTGCACCTCGCCCTCGCCTTCCGCCCGGATCTTGCCCATCTCCAGGCTCACGAGGCGGGCGAGGTCAGGCTTCGCCTCGCGCAGCGCGTTTCCGAGCTGGCGGACGACTTCCCCGCGCCGCGGAGCCGGAATGCTGCGCCATTCGAGAAACGCCTTGTGTGCGCGCGCGACGATCTTCTCGTACTCCGCCTCCGTGACCTGGCGTACGTAGCCGATCACGGACCCGTCGATCGGGGTCGTCACCTCGAGCTCGGGCCCCGAACCGATCCAGTTCCCGGCGAAGCCGCCGCGGTTCATCTCTTCTATGCCGAGAGGCTCCAGGAAGTCTTGCATGGGAAGTCCCGTCCAGTCTCGTGGTCGTGTGTCGCGGCCGGGATCGCGGCCGGTCCCGGCGGAACGCAGGCAACGTATCCGCTCGACGTGGTCCCTGCCACGGCGGCGCTCCGCTAGATTTCACACGCGGGTTGCGGATCGGACACCAGGAGCGGAAGTCGGAGCGTGGAGCGAGACGAGCGGCCTTTCTGGGAGCGCCCCGAAGTCGTCGAGCGCTTCGCCGGACGCGAGCCGGACCTCCGGCTCGTCGCGTGGCTGGACGCGCGAGGAGACGCGACGGGGCTGCGGGTCCTCGACCTCGGCTGCGCGGGCGGCCGGAACGCCGAGCTCCTGGCCCGCAGGGGCTGCGACATCCTGGCGATCGATTCCTCCGAGGCGATGGTGCGCCGCACGCGGGCGCGGGTGGCCGGCGTTCTCGGCGCGCGCGAAGCGGAGCGCCGGGTCCGCGTTGGCCGGATGGAGTCGCTGCACGAGATCCCGGACGGGAGCGTCGACCTCGTCGTCGCGCTCGGCGTGTACCACAACGCGACGACCCGGTCCGAGTTCGACCGCTCCGTCGGGGAGACCACCCGGGTGCTCCGCCCCGGGGGCGAGCTTCTCGTGGCGAACTTCGCCCCCAGTACCGTGGTGGACGGATCGAGACTGGAACCCGTTCCGGGCGAGCCGTCCGTGTTCGCGGGCGGCGAGGCGGGCCGGCGGCACGTGCTGCTGAGCGCGGACGACCTGGACGCGGAGCTGGCCCTGCACGGCCTGGACCCGGCGACGCCGACAGCGACCGCGATGGCCGAAAGTGTCGGCCATCGCCGCGTCACCGTGAACGGCCTGTACCGGAAGCGAGCCTGAGGAATCGTCTCCGCGCGGCTGGCCCGCCGGAGTCACCGGCCGCGGATCAGCCGCCGTCGCCGGACGGGTGGCAGGCGTGGCAGAGAGCGCTCTCCCATGCGTATCCGGCCACGCCCGCGTGCTCGGAGTCGGCCCGCCACTCGTCGTGCCGGTGACAGCCGACGCAGCTGAAGGTCGCGAAGTCCTCCGGCTCCACGTGACATGTCGCGCACGAGAGCCACTTGTTGCGGTGCACGCCCGAGAACACCGGAAACCAGTCGGCGTCGTGGTCGAATCTCGCGTTCGCCCAGGCGGAGGCGTCGTGGCAGTACGTGCACTCGGTCGGGTATCCCGCCGCGGCGTGAGTGGCGTCGTACTCCGCCGCATGACACTCGTGGCAGGCTTCGTCCGTGACGCCGGGATAGAGCGGCCTCCCGTCCGTCGCGTGGCAGGCGGCGCAGGGCGCCTCGACGTGCGCTCCGAGCAGCCGGAATCCACCGGAGACCGCCTCGTGGTCGACCGCCGGTCCCGCCCAGGTGCCGGGGACGTGGCAGGCGAGGCAGGTGCCTGGCGTGTCCGTCCCGGAGTGGCGGCCGGCGTACTCCACGCCGTGACAGGCGAGACAGTCGTATCGGTCGGGCGAGGCGTCGGGCGGAATCACGACGACGTCTGCGGCTCCCTCCGCTTCGCCGACGGTCACCGTCACGACGGCCCAGCCGTCGCCCGTCGCCGTCGCGATCCCGGCTCCGTCGACCTGCGCGACGTCGGCCCGCGAGGAGGCCCAGGCGAGCTCGACGGCGGCGATGGGCAGGCCGTCGCGGTCGCGGCACCGGGCCACGAACGTGACCGTCTCCCCGACGGCCCAGAGCTTCGCCACGCGCGGCGCGACGACGATCGATGCCACCGCGGACTCGGGGAACCCGTCAGGAGAAGGATCGACGGGCCCCGGCACGTCGTCGGAGCAGGCGGGGAGCGTCAGGAGGGCCAGAACGACAGGAACGTGCCGAAGAACCGCGCGCATCCCGACTCTCCAGTTCGGATGTGGACCACCCGAATCTGACGACTTGCGCGGGAAGATCGTCACACGCAGGGGGGGTGCGGCCGGGCGCAGGGGGGGAGCCCGACCGCATCCCGCGCCGTTCTCGACCGCTACGGCAGCAGCCCCCGACTCCTCAGCAGGGGCTCGATCGTGGGTTCCCTGCCCCGGAACGCCGCGTAGAGCTCCATTCCCGGCCGGGTCCCGCCCTTCGCCAGCATCTCGCGCCGGAACCGCTCCGCCGTCGCGCGATCGAACAGGTCCGTCTCCTCGAACGCCTGGAACGCGTCCGCGTCGAGCACCTCGGCCCAGATGTAGGAGTAGTAGCCCGCCGAGTAGCCGCCCGAGAAGATGTGCGCGAAGTAGGGGCTCCGGTACCTCGGGATGATCTCGTCGATCAGCCCGATCCGCTCCATCTCCGCGGCCTCGAAGGCGCGCGGCTCCTTCTCGACCGGCTCCTCCAGCGTGTGCCACGCCAGGTCGAGGTAGGAGGCGGCGAGGTACTCGGTCGTCGCGAAGCCCTGGTTGAACTTCGACGCCGCGTCGAGCTTTTCGACCAGCGACTCCGGGATCGGCTCTCCCGTCATGTAGTGCCTCGCGAAGGACCGCAGCACCTCCGGCTCGCCCATCCAGTTCTCCATGATCTGCGAGCAGAGCTCGACGAAATCGCGGGACACGGAGGTGCCGGCGAGCGACTCGTACGTGACGTCGGAGAACAGGCCGTGCAGCGCGTGCCCCATCTCGTGCGCCAGGGTCTCGACGTCGTCCCACGACAGGAGCGACGGACCGTCGGCGGTCGGAGCGGGGAAGTTGAAGTTCGTGGTGACGATCGGCGTCACGTCGCCGTCGAGTCGCGACTGCGAGCGAAGGTCGTTCATCCACGCCCCGCCGCGCTTGCTCGGCCGCATGAAGAAGTCCATGTAGAGGACGCCGACGTGGGTCCCGTCGGACTCCTTCACCTCGAACACCTGCTGGTCGGGGTGCCAGCGCGGCGCGTCGGGAAGCTCGGTGAACGTGATCCCGTACAGCCGGTTCGCGACTCCGAACACACCATCACGCACGGCGTTCACCTCGAAGTACGGCCGGAGCACTTCCTCGTCGAGGTCGTAGCGCGCCTTCCGCACCTTCTCCGCGTAGTAGCGCCAGTCCCAGGCCTCCAGGTCCGTCCCCGCGCCATCCGCGACCATCATCGCCTGGAAGGCGTCGCGCTCCTGCTTCGCGGCGGCCAGGGCCGGCTCCCAGATCCGGTCGAGAAGCTCGTACACCCGCTCGGGGGTCTCCGCCATGTTGTCGTCGAGAACGTAGTCCGCGTGCGTCGGGAATCCGAGCAGGTTCGCCCGCTCGACGCGGAGCGCGGCCATCCGCGAGAGGACCGCCTTGTTGTCGTTCTCGTCGTCGTTGTCCCCTCGCATCGCGTACCCGAGGAACATCTGCTTCCGGAGCTCGCGGTTCGGGGCGAACTGGAGGAACGGGTTGATGCTCGGCCGCTGGAGCGTGAACGAGAGCCCGCCCTCGCGTCCCCGCCGCGTCGCCTCCTCGGCGGCGGCCGTGATGAGGTTGCCCGGAAGCGCGCCCACGTCGACGCGGTCCTCCACGTAGAGCTCGAACGCGTTCGTATCGTTCAGCAGGTTGTCGCCGAACTTCTGCGACAGCGTCGCCAGCTCCGAGTTGATCTCCCTGAGCCGCGCCTTCGACTCCTCGTCGAGGTCGGCTCCGCTCCGCACGAACCCTTTGTGCGTCTCCTCGAGAAGCTTCGCCTGCTCGGGCTCCAGGCTGAGGGCCGGACGGGCGTCCCATACGACCTTGACCCGCGCCCACAGCCCCGGATCGAGCCGGATCGCGTCGCGGTGCGCGGCGAGCTCGGGCGCGACCGTGCGGGCGACCTCGCGCAGGGTGTCGTTCGTGTGCGCGCCCTCCACCGCGTAGAACACGCTCGCGACCCGGTTCAGGTCGTGCCCCGCGCGCTCCATCGCCTCGAGCGTGTTCGCGAAGGTGGGCGCGCCGGAGTCCGTCGTGATCGCGTCGATCTCCGCCCTGTGGCGCCGCATCGCCTCCCGGAACGCCGGCAGGAAGTGCGCGTTCTCGATCCGGTCGAACGGCGGGACCCCGAATGGAGTGTCCCACCCGGTGAGAAGCGGGTTGTCGCCGACGCCGGGCTCGGACCGGTCAGCGCACGAGACGGCGGACAGGGTCAGCAGCGCAACGGTGGGGAAGACGAGGAACGCGATTGCGGCTCTTCGCATCGGGACGGGCCTCCGTGCAGGGTTCGCGGCTCGAACCCGGCTCTCTGGAGCAAGTCGGGGACCGCCGGGCGGAGCGGGCCGGCCGACGACGCCGTCACCCGCGCGCCGGCGTCACTGTCCCCGTAAGAGTCTGCAGTCAAACTAGTTGTCCGCGTGCGGTCGGGGACCGAACTATCGGCGTCGACGACGACCGGGTACTCGGGAACGGGTGCCTGTGACACCTTCTGGGCAGGAATGACCTGCGGTCAGGCGCCCGCGTTCCGCCCGGGGACCGACCGGCCGCGGTCGCGCCAGATGAGCGACACGACAGCCGTTCCGATCAGCGCGGCCCCGCCCACGACGGCGACGAACCAGGGCGCCAGGGCACCTCGGACGCCCATCAGGGCGAAGCTCGAGCCGACCGCGAGCCAGATCATGCCGATCGTGACGAGGCGGGCCCGGAGCGGCATCGCCCGCTCGCCGTCCAGGTACCGGAGGTAGGGGCGGAAGATCGGGGCCCGGACCAGGCGGTCCTCGAGCCACGGACAGCTGCGGGTGAAGCAGTAGGACGCGAGGATGAGAAACACCGTGGTCGGGAGGCCCGGCAGGAACACGCCGATGAACCCGAGGCCGACCGAGAGCAGCCCGAGCAGGAGAAACATCCAGCGACGGACGGACCGGCCGGGCAGGATCGAGGCCGACCCTCCCCGCAGCGGACAGGCGCCCGCGGCCCTCTCCTGGCTGTCGCTTCCGTTCACCTCGTCTCCCCGCTCGTGACCTCGTCGGCGGACAAGCGAGGGGATCGCCGTCCTCGTCGCAACCCCCTCGCCCCTTGCCCGATGCGGAAACGCGGTCAGGCGCCGGCCATCTCCATGCGCTCGCCCACCTCGATGCCCAGCTTCTCCGCCACCCGGCGGCCGTAGTGTCCGGGCGGATCCCGGGCCTTCGCGGCTGAAGCGCGGAGCGGAGGGCGAGGGGGTTCGAATCCTGAAGTCCAAAAGGCGCCGGTTTTCAAGCCTGTGCATTGCCGTCCTGCCACCCCTCCGGACGCGGAAGTCTGGAGCGCCCCCCGCCGCCGCGCGGGCGCGGCGCCTTCGAGCCGACCGGCTGGCGCGGACCGGCTCTGCCGCTCGGTGCGTCCTCCGCCTCACGGCGACGGGCTGTGGGATCCGCGGGCGCTCCGAGTCACCTGGAAAGGCGCGAGCGTATGCACATGCAACGTCGGGTGTGCGGTCAGTCGGATTCAGAGGACGAAGGCGAACAAGAGGAAGACGGCGAGAATCACTCCGAGCGTAAAGGCCCCGACCACGAAGATGCCTCGGGTCGCCTCCCGGACCGGGACCTGGCCGGGGTGTTCGTGGCCACAGCGGGGGCAGCGGCGTGCCTCCCGCGTCACATCGTGCGAGCAGAACCGGCAGGGGACGAGGTCCGGATCGGGGACCGGGAGGTTCGGCTCTTTCACGTGCCCTCCTTCCGTGGCACCTGACGCATCGCCAGAGCTACCGGCCTGACGGAAGTTGCTCCCGGGCCGGCCGTCCGCGCAGCGGGCGGCCACCCGCGTGGGAACTGCCGCGGCGATGAGCGGAGGGGGCGGGATTCGAACCCGCAAGCCCAAAGGGCGCCGGTTTTCAAGACCGGTGCATTGCCGTTCTGCCACCCCTCCGTACGCCGGAAGTCTAGAGCGCGCCCCTCCGCCGCGCGAGCGCCGCAGCGTCGGAGCGATCGCGCGCCGGCGCGGACCGGCATCGCCGCCCCCGCGCGCCGGTCGCCTCGATGCTCCTGGTCGCCGCGATCCGCGGGAGCTTTCGAAACACCGGCGGGGCTGCGAGCGTATGCACCTGTAGCGTTGCGGCGGCCGCCGGACGGGCGGAGCCGGGACGAGGGAACACAACGGAGGACGGCGTGCGGAAGATCCTGTTTCTGGTGGGACTGGAGGTGGCGCGGCGGGTGCTCAGGCGGGTCCTGCGCGTCTGATCCGGAGACGCCGCGCCCGGACGGGCGCGGCGAAACGCCTCAGGGTAGGACCACGACCTCGACGTCCACGTTGATGTCCATCCGGAGCGTGTGGAACACGCTGCAGTACTTCTCCAGCGAGAGGTCGACGGCCCGCCGCACGCGCGGCTCGTCCACCGGCCCCTCGACCCGGAACTTCATGTAGAGCTTCGTCACCGAGCGGGGCGCCTCCGTCCTCCGGTCCGCCCCCACCTCCACGCCGAGCCGGCGGAACTCCTGGCGACCCTTCTGGAGGATGTCCACGACGTCGATCGCGGTGCACGCCCCCAGAGATTCCAGGAGGAGGCTCACCGGCGAGGGGCCGGCCTGCCCGTCGCCGTCGATGATCGTCCGGGTCTCCTCGGCACGCGCCTCGAACCGGAACTCTCCCATCCATTCCATATCCACTGTCTGCATAGGATTACCTGACTCTGATCATGTTGTTTCGAGACCATTGGTCCCGCCATCGCACCCCGCGTGCGGGCGGCGTCCGGCGGTTTCGCGGCGGACGATCGCCCGCGAACATAGACTTCGACCCGCGAGCGGTACAAGCGGCGGTCCCCGCCCGCGCGGAGCGGGCCCTTCCCCGGCCGAGGGAGTGCGATGAAGTCCTTCACGAAGTACCTCACGATGAACGTTTCGGCGCGCATGCGCCTCGTGAACATCACGCCCGATGTGGAGCGGGCGCTCGAGGAGAGCGGCGTCAGGGAGGGCCTCTGCCTGGTGAACGCGATGCACATCACGGCGAGCGTGTTCATCAACGACGACGAGCCCGGCCTCCACCGCGACTACGAGGTATGGCTCGAGGCGCTCGCCCCGTTCGACCCGAGCCCCGAGCGGTACCATCACAACCGGACCGGCGAGGACAACGCCGACGCCCACCACAAACGTCAGATCATGGGCCGGGAGGTGGTGATCGCCGTGACGGACGGGCGGCTCGACTTCGGCCCGTGGGAAGCCGTGTTCTACGGCGAGTTCGACGGGCGCCGCCCGAAGCGGGTCCTCGTCAAGGTGATCGGCGAGTAGTGGCGGGGTGGCGGCCGCCCGGAGCGGGACCGCATCTTGTCGGCTCGTCCGTGCCCGGCGGCTCGCCGGGCCGGACCGGTGAACCCATGCGACGGAGCAGGCACCAGGATGGATCGGATTCGGACCGTACTCGTGGCCGGCACGCTCTGCGTCCTCGCGGCCACGCCCGCCGCCGCGCAGGACATGGCGCGCGTGTGCGGCTCGCTCGAGGGCGTCAAGAAGGGTGACTGGGCATCGTTCAACATGGAGGGAGCGCCGGCGGCGCAGGTGAGCGCGGTCCGCTTCGCGTTCGTGGACCGGGGCACCGCGTCGGAGCCCTGGTTCGAGGTCAAGGCGACCACGCCGCAGGGCGACCAGATCGTCCAGCTCCAGGTCCCCGGCTTTCCGTTCGGCGCCGACGAGATCTCGGCGGGGATCGTGAAGTTGGGGATGATGCCGGCGATGCGCACGCCGGAGCAGATGCTCGGCATGATGCGTCAGCAGATGGCGTCGAGCCCGATGCTGGACATCCAGAAGCAGTGCCTGGCTTCGGAGCTCGTCGGCGAGGAGACGCTCGAGGGACCGAACGGGAACCTGAAGACGTGGCATCTCCGGATGTCCGGCGGACGGGAGGCCTGGCTCAGCTCCTCGATTCCATTCGGCATGGTGAAGGGGAGCTCGGCCGACGACGGCACGATGGTGCTGACCGGATTCGGCCGGGACGCGAAGTCGTCGATCCTCGAGGAGCCGCAGGTCATGCCGTCGATGGGGAACGTGCCGCAGCGGGACTGACCCCCCGCCGCAGCGGGAACGACCCCCGGCGCAGCGGGAGCGAACCTCCCGGCACCGCAGTACAGAACCACGTACCGGGGCCGGCGGCGCCGCCGGCCCCGGGCTCCGCGAGGAGGGCCCCGTGACGAGTCGTCGACGCTTCCTCGGCGCCGTGGGGATCCCGGCGGTCGCCGCGGCCGCCGGAGTCCCGATCCTCCCCGTACGCCTCCGCGCCGACGCCCGCCTGCGCGAGGCCCTCGCCGCGCGGTTCCTATCCAATTTTTTCAATGCTTCCAGGGTGACTCTGACGGCACATTCTATGTCGGCATCGCTGGTGATTTTTCCTGTGCTGAATCGAATGGTGCCTTTTGCCCAAGGTTTCGGCAACCCCATCGCCACTAAAACATGTGAAATTTCAACAAGGTCGGAATGACAGGCGGCACCGGCTGATGCAGCTATTTCCAGGCCGATTTCTTCCAGAATACGATTGGCTTCAAAGCCTTTAAAAGAAATGCTCA
>JAWOIN010000001.1:0-7304 GCA_046484665.1 Gemmatimonadota bacterium | reverse complement strand
GCGGACGCGAAGGCCGTCGCGGCCCGGCTCGGGATTCCGCACCAGGTGTTCGACCTCGAGGAGGATTTCACGCGGGACGTGATCGGCGACTTCGTGGCGGAGTACGCGGCCGGCCGGACCCCGATCCCCTGCGTCCGCTGCAACAGCTTCACCAAGTTCCGCGACCTCGTCCGCCGCGCGGACGCGCTCGGGTGCGAGTTCGTCGCCACGGGCCACTACGCCCGCGTCGTCCGGGCGCCGGACGGCGCGGCCCGGCTCGCGCGCGCCGAGGACGACCGGAAGGACCAGACGTACTTCCTGTGGGGGATCGACCGCGCGGTGCTGGACCGCCTGCTGCTCCCGGTGGCCGGGCTGCGGAAGCCGGAGGTGCGGGCGGCGGCGCGGGAGCTCGGGCTGTCCACGGCGGAGAGGCCGGAGTCGTTCGAGATCTGCTTCGTCCCGGACGGGGACTACCTCGCCGTCCTGCGGCGGCGGCTCCCGGTCGCCCACCCGGCCGTCTCGCCCGGCGCGTTCGTGCTCGAGGACGGGACGGAAGTCGGCCGGCACGGGGGGTACGCGGAGTTCACGGTGGGCCAGCGGAAGGGGCTGCCCGGAGGCTTCCCCGAGCCGATGTTCGCGCTCGAGGTCCGTCCGGAGACGCGCGAGGTCGTGATCGGCCCGCGCGCCTCTCTCGCCCGGTCGAGGCTCGCCGCGGAAGACGCGAACTGGCTCGCGCCGGTCCCGGCGCCGGGAACGGAGCTCGGGGTGCGGATCCGCCACCAGGCGCCGATCGTCCCGGCGACGGTCGCGAGGGCGGACGCGGGCGGGTTCGCGCTCGAGCTCGCCGCCTCGCAGGACGCGGTGACGCCCGGGCAGAGCGCGGTGCTGTACGCGGAGGACGGGACCGTGCGGGGAGGAGGCGTGATCGTCGGGACCGCCTGAGCGGGACGCGGCCCGCAGGCGAGGACCGGACGTCCTAGTGCTTCAGGCCTTCCGTCTCCACGAGCTTCTCCAGCGCCTCCCGGCCCTCAGGGGTGAGCCGGTCTGGCAACCTCACGACGACCTTCACGAGCTGGTCGCCGCGCTTCTCCCCCTTCGTCACCCCCTGCCCCTTGACCCGGAAGGTGGTCCCGGACTGGGTCCCGGCCGGGATCCCGAGCACGATCTTCCGGTTGTCCGCCGTTCGGACCCTGATCTTCGAGCCCATCATCGCCTGCGCGAGGTTGATCGGGACCTCGCAGCGGAGGTCGAGGCCGTCCCGCTCGAAGAAGGGGTCGTCCTTCACCTTGAACCGGACGATGAGGTCGCCCGACGGGCCGCCGCCCGGGCCGCGCTCGCCCTGCCCCGGGACCCGGAGCCGGGATCCGTCGTCCACGCCCGAGGGGACCGTCACGCTGATCCTGCGCTTGTGCGCGACGTCGCCGCGGCCGGAGCAGACGGGACAGAGCTCCTCGGGGATCGTCCCGCGGCCCAGGCAGTTCGGGCAGGGGCGCGGCACGGAGAACGAGCCGTGTCCGAACGTGATCGTGCCGCGACCCTTGCACTCCGGGCAGGCGTTCAGATTCGATCCGGGCGCCGCGCCCGTCCCGTCGCAGGTCGCGCACTCCTCGCTGATCGGGACCGAGATGCGGACCTTGCCGCCGCGCACGGCGGTGCGGAAGGGGATCTCGACCAGGTACTCGACGTCGCGCCCGCGGGTCGGGCCCGCGGGCCGCTCGGGACCGCGCTTCCCGAACTCGAAGATCGAACTGAAGATGTCGCCGATCCCGCCCAGGTCCTCGAACCGGAATCCGCGTCCTGCCCCCGTGCCGCCGGGGGCGCCCGTCCCGCCGGGGCCGCCCGCGCCGGTCCGGAAGCCCCCGGGCGTGCCGTACCCGCCGAGCGCGCCGAACCGGCGCAGCTGGTCGTACTTCTTCCGCTTCTCGGGGTCCGAGAGGACGTCGTACGCCTCGGCGACCTCCTTGAAGGTCTCTGCCGCCTCGGGATTGTCGGGGTTCGCGTCCGGGTGATACCGCTTCGCCAGCTTCCGGTACGACTTCTTGATCTCGTCCGCCGGCGCCTTCTGCGTGACCCCGAGAATCGCGTAGTAGTCCTTGGTGCGGGTCGCCATCAGGCCTCGACGTCCTCCGGCCCGGCCCCGCCGTTCTCGTCCTCGAGCGCCTCCCCGGTATCCCCGGCGGCCGGGCCGTGCCACCGCAGGACTTCCACCTGCGCCGGCCGCACGAGCTGCCCCCGGATCGTGTAGCCGTGCGAGAACACCCGGCCCACCGTGTCGTCGTCCTCCGGCCGGGCGGCCTCCCCGGTCATCAGCGCCTGGTGCAGCTCCGGGTCGAACCGGGCGCCCTCCGCCGCGACCCGCTCGACGCCGTGCTCGGCCAGCGCCTTTTCGAGGTTCCTGAGGACCAGGTCGAGTCCCTTGTCGAGCGCCTCGACCGTCGTCGCCTCGTTCGGAATGTCCCGCCAGCGCGCGAGGTCATCGAGCGTCGGAACCACGGACCGCACGACCTCGACCTGGGCGAGGGTCCGCAGGTCGCCGCGCTCGCGCGCGGTGCGCTTGCGAAAGTTGTCGTACTCCGCGGCGAGGCGGAGATGCCGGTCCTTGAGCGACTCGATCTCCCCGCGCCCCCGCGCGAGCTCCTCGAGCAGCACGTCCGCCTCCGGCAGCTCCGCGAGCTCGCCCGGCGGCGCCTCTTCCGTCGCCTCCGGAGACGTCGCGTCGTCCGCCTCGCGCGACGGGGCGTCCGTCGCCTCCCCGCCGGCCGCCACGGGCTCGTCGGCGGCGGGGCCCGCATCACCGTCGGTCGTCGTGCCGTGCCTCGGTCCCTTCCGGATCACGTCGTCCTCCCCTTAATCGCCGCTGTGGTTTCCCGCATCGCCGCGTCACCGTCGATCCGCGCTCCGAGCCACGCCCGGAGGTCCGCGAGGGCCGTCCCCGACGCCGGATCGTGGTACAACGCGTGGTGCGCTCCCTCGTACTCCATCACCTCGGTCGGAGGCGTCAGCGATGCGGCGAGCCTCCGGGCCGCCGCGTTGCACACGATGCGGTCCTCGCCCGCGAGCTGGAAGAGCGCCGGCACCGCGAGCCGATCGGCATCCCGGACGAGGCTGGCGGCCGCCCGGCCCATTTCGCCCCACATCCGTGCGCTGATCCGCCGGTGGACCAGCGGGTCGTCATCGTAGGCCCTGCGGTCCTCCTCTCGCCGGAACAGGTCCTCGAGCGCCAGGCCGTTGTCCAGCGAAAGTGCCGGCACGAGCCGGTCGGCCGCGGCGCCCAGCGACCGCTTCCAGCCCGGTACCCGCACCGCCACGTCCACGAACGGGGCGACGAAGACGGCGCCGAGCAGGCCGTCCGGCGCGAACGTCTCGATCCAGCGGCCCGCCACGAGACCGCCGAGCGAATGCCCGAGGACGAAGGTCGCTCGACCCGGGACCTCGTCGCAGGCGCGGTCCCACAGGCGGTCGAGGTCCCGGAGGAGGTCCGCGAAGTCGGCCACGTGGCCCCTGCGCCCCGTCGTCCGGCCGTGTCCCCTCAGGTCCAGCGCGTAGAGGTCGAGATCGACCTCGCGGACCGCCTCGGCGAGACGCCCATAGCGGCCCGAGTGCTCGCCCAGCCCGTGAACGCAGAGGATCAGCCCGCGCGATCCGGGCCGCTCCCACGCCCGGTAGAACACCCGGGCCCCGTTCGTGGACTCGAGTCGGCCGGGGGTCGGTTCGGTCGTCGCGGCCTCAGGCATCCGGCTCGGCCCCCGGGTCGAGACGGTCCGCGAGCAGGTCCAGCGCCGCGTCCACCGACGCGGCCCGGACGGCGGCGCGGTCCCCGTCGAAGCGCCAGCGGACCGCCGGCGGCGATCCGTCCGGGCCCGCGACCGCCCCCCACACCGTCCCGACCGGCTTCCCGGGGGAGCCGCCGCCCGGGCCGGCGATTCCCGTCACCGCGACCCCCCAGTCGGCGCCCGTGAGCGCGCGCACGCCGACCGCCATCGCGACCGCGGCGTCGCCGGAGACCGCGCCGTGCCGCGAGAGCGTCGCGGGATCGACGCCGAGCAGCCTTCGCTTCATCGCGTCGGAGTAGGCGATCGCGCCGCCGACGAAGGCCTCCGACGAACCCGGGATCGCAGTCAGCGCGGCGCCGAGACCGCCCCCCGTGCAGCTCTCCGCGACGGCCACCGTGCGCCGGGCGACCGCGAGGAGGGCGAGGACGCGGCGCGCCCGGTCCTCCGTGCCGCTCACGTCCCGCTCCCCGGCCCCCGGGCGGTTCCGTCACCCGGGAGGGTCCGGAACGCGATCAGGTACACGACGAGGGAGACGACGGTGAGAGTCAGCGCGACGATCAGCGAGACCGTCGTGAACCAGCCGTTCAGCCAGGTCCAGAACCGGAACAGCCCGCCCGACCAGCCCCGTTCGATCGCCTCCGTACGGAACGCGAGCCAGACGATCATCGATCCGCTGAACACGCTCTGCGCGAGCGCCTTCCGCTTCCCGATCGTCCGGGCTGGAACGACGACGCCCCGCCGCGCCGCGCGGGTCCGCAGCCAGGTGATCAGGATCTCGCGGCCGAAGAAGACCGCGAGCACCCACAGGCCGATCCCTCCGAACAGGGGGATTCCGCCGAGTCCGGGGTGCCGCCAGGTCAGCCACCAGAAGGGGACGAGCGTAGCGACGAGCAGGAGCTTGTCGGCGATCGGGTCCACGAGCTGGCCGAAGTCGGTGACCTGTCCGCGATGGCGGGCGATCGCGCCGTCCACGAGGTCCGACACCGCCGCCACGACGAACACGAACCCGCCCAGCAGGCGCGACGAGGCGCTCGGCTGCAGCAGAAGGATCGCGACGACCGGGGCGAGCAGCACCCGGAACGTGGTGATCGCGTTGGGGAGGTTCACCGTGGCGGTCAACGGGTCGACCCTACGCCAGGGCCCGGACCAGACGCTCCGCCGCCGCCGCGAGGGGCTCGAGCAGCCCGTCGCCGCGGGCGGCCGAGCACTCGAACGCCGGAAGGCCCCCGGGGTTCAGCGTTCGCTCCAGCTCCTCCCGCGCCAGCGCGCGGGGAAGGTCCCGCTTGCCGTAGAGCAGGAACACGGGGACCGGCGGAGCTCCGACGGGAGTCATCGCCGAGAGGTCCGCCTCGAGCGCGCTCAGCGCCGCCCGGTTGGCGTCGAGCCGGGCGGGGTCGCTGTCGGCGACGAACACCACGGCGTCGGCTCCGCGGAGCACGGTCCGCCGCAGGAGAGACTGCTCGGGATCGCCCGGCGCGGTCAGCAGCTGCACCCGGAGAGGGCGACCGTGGATCGTTCCCAGCTCGACGGTCGTGAGGTCGAAGAACACGGTCGACCCGTCGTCCTCGGACGGCGTGAGCAGCGCGCCGCGGGTAGCGGGGTCGAGTCGCGCGTGGATCGCGCGAAGCAGCTCCGTTTTCCCGGACCGGCGCGGACCGGTGAACACGACCTTGCCGTCGATCTCCGGCACCGGGGGGCGGGCGCGATCGGCTCCTTCCATTCTCGTCAGGCGCCTTCCGCGGCGGCGAGGTCTTCCTCCATCCCCGACAGGATCGCCAGGGCCCGCTTCCGGAGCAGCGGCTTGTCCTCCCACGCCAGGTAGTCCCGGAGCAGCAGGACGTTGTCGACGCCCGCGTGATTGCGAAGGTAGCCGAGCGCCGCGAGCCGCCGCAGGGGCTGCGAACTGAACAGCTCCCGCTGGTGGCGCGCCATCTGGTCGCGCGCCAGCCACACGCCGAGCCCGCTCAGCACCGCCGCGCCGGCGAGCGCGATCGCGGCGATCTTCACGACCTTGAGCGCCAGGCCTTCCCCGTCGTCGCGCAGAACGATCAGTCTGTCAGCCATTCACATCTCCCGTCGTCCCGAGAACGCCTCGGCGATCGTCACCCCGTCCGCGTACTCCAGGTCGCCCCCGACCGGCAGCCCGCGGGCCAGCCGCGTGACGCGAAGTCCCTCGAGACCGGCGGCGAGCCGGTGGAGGTAGGCCGCCGTCGCCTCGCCCTCCACGCTCGGGTTCGTCGCGATGATCAGCTCCTCGACCTCCTCCCGGAGCCGACGCATCAGCGAGGCCATGTTCAGCTCGTCCGGGCCGATCCCGTCGAGCGGAGAAAGGTGCCCGCCCAGCACGTGGTACCGGCCGCGGAACTGCCCAGAGCTCTCGATCGCCCCGATGTCCGACGCCTCCTCCACCACGCAGATCGCGCGTGGGTCGCGGCGCGGGCTGCGGCACAGCTCGCACGGGTCGGCGGCGCTCAGGTTCCCGCACTCCGAGCAGGGACGGACCTCGTCGACCACCCGGTCGATCGCCCGGGCGAGGCGGCGCGCCTGTTCCGGGGGAACCTTCAGCAGGAAGTAGGCGAGCCGCTGAGCGGTCTTCCGCCCGATCCCCGGTAGCCTGCCGAGCTCCTCGACGAGGGCCTCGATCGCCGTCACGCCGTCCCTCCCTCAGCCCCCGAGCAGCGAGCCCAGCCCGGGAAGCGGCATCCCTCCCGCCGCCTTCCGCATCTCCGCCTCGAGCCGCTCGTGCGCGCGCCGCTGCGCCTCCGAGATCGCCGCCAGCACGAGGTCCTCGAGCATCTCCACGTCCGAGGGGTCCACGGCCGTCGGGTCGATCCGGATCCCCCGGACCGTTCCCTTGCCGTCCACCGTAACCTCGACGAGCCCGCCGCCGCTCGCGACCGTCATCGTCTCCTGCTCCAGCTTCTGCTGCGCCTCGGCGAGGCGCGCCTGCATCTGCTGGCCGAGCTGGAACAGCTGCTGCAGCTGGCTCATGTTCTCCACCTGGCGATCACTCCTTCAGCCTGAGGTCGAGTGCTTGTACCGCATCCCGCAGTCCCGGATCCGCCTCCATCATCTGCTCGAGCTTCTGGTCCCGCGCCGTCTCGGCCGTGAGCCGGCGCCGCGGCCCCGCATCGTCGAGCCGGAAGACGAGGTCCGTCGGCTTCACGCCGATCCGCCGTCCGAGCGCGCGGCGGAACACGGCCGAGCGCGCCTCGTCGTCGAGGAAGGACCGCAGGTCCCCGGCGAAGCCCGACGGAACCCGCAGGTCCAGCTCGGATCCCTCCAGCCCGCGGAGCGTCGCGCCCCGCAGGCCGATCGCCTCGCCCCGCAGCCCGCCCCTGCTCTTCGCCGCCTCGATCGCCTCGAGCCACGCGGCCCGGAGTCCCGCGGCGCCGGCGGGCGCCGATCCCCGGGACGCCCCGGGCCCCCCGGCCGCCGCATCGGCCCCGGACTCCGCGGCCACCGCGTCCGCCCCGGGCACCGCGGTCACCGCGCCCGCCCCGGGACCAGCGGCCCCGGCCCATCGGAACCCGTCGGCCGATACAGCCAGCC
>JAWOIN010000132.1:0-6202 GCA_046484665.1 Gemmatimonadota bacterium | reverse complement strand
CCTCGATCGCCTCGCCCGGGAAGAGACGACGCAGGTCCTCCTGAAGGGTGGCCGCGTCGGGGGAGACCCGCACGGCGAAGTGCGCGCGCCCGCCGGCGTTGTCCCACAGGAGAAGGCTCGTCGTTCCCGGCGTCTTGCCGTTGACCACGAGCTCGTTCGCGGACACCACGACGACGTCAGCGACGCCGGGGTCTGCGATCGACACCTTCGTGAGCGGGGCCGAGCGCGTGATCAGGTACGACTCGCCCGACGCCAGCCGCAGGACCTCGGCGCTTCCGAGAGTCTGTGCCCGGGCGGCGCCCGGAATCCCGAGCGCGACGACGAGAGCGACGGCCACGGGCATGAGACGCGATCGGACCAGCATGGATCCACCTCGCTTGCGTGCGGAGTTGTTCATCGGGAGCCGCTCCCTTCCACGTTCTCCTCCTTGAGCTCCGGACCCCGATAGATCTCGATGGTCCGGGCACGGGAGGCGGCCGGCTGCGGCTGGGTGCGGGCCGGGGCGCTCGGCCGCGCTGCGGCGACCGACGCAGCCTGGGGAATGAGCGACCGGAGCCTCGCGCCTTCGGTCACCAGCGAGTCCAGGTCGAGCGTGTTCCGGAGTGCCAGCTGGATCCGCCCCTTGGTGGCGGCGAGTACGAGCTTTTCGGCGTCTTCCGGGGAGACGAGCAGCGTGACCACCGTAGCGGTCTGCGGCTCTCCGTTCGGCGCGCGCTCCACGATCTGGCCGCTCGTGAGGACGGGGACGTTCTGGAGCACGATCTTGGTGATCGGGTTGTTCTGCTGTTCCTGCTGGTCCAGCGTGACCATGACGTCGACGCGGGTCCCGGGACCCACGAAGCCGGCGACCTGGATCACCTCGTCGACCCGTACGCTCACGGCCCGCATTCCCCCGGGGATCACGATCGGGAGGCCGCCACCGGCCTCTTTCACCGCGATCTTCGCCGACAGAAGCGGCTCGTTGAGCGCCACGGCCTGGACGACTCCGCGCCCGAGAACCTCCTCCGGAGAGCTCGAGTATCCCACGGGGAGGGCGGCGCCGGGCCAGTCCTGGACCTTGATGTCCGCCGCCTGGAGGACGTGTCCGATGGGAAGATTTCGCGCGGCGACCACGACCGGGACCGCGGCCACCTCCGCCGTCCGGCCCGGGAATTCGGGTCCGGACTCGCGCAGGTAGCGCAGGGCCAGCCAGCCAGCCGCGAGCCCCGACATCAGCGCCAGAGTCAGGACGATCAGCAGCCTTCTGCTCCGCATGGCACATCCCCTCTTAGATCGTTGGGTCCGGCACCGCGACGGCCATGATCCGGTGCGCGGATCGGCCGTTCCGGCCGACGGGTGCCACCCTCCGGATGCGAGGTCCGGGGGGTGTAGCGCGCGTGCATCACCAATAGAACCCGACGACCGCCCCCACCGCAATCGCCACGCCATAGGGAACGGTGAGCGCGCCCGGCGTCGTAAGTGTCTGCGGGGGAGCGACGTACCTTCTCGAGGCAGCCCCCACGGCGAGTGAGCGGACGACACGCCATGCGAGCCGGAGAGTCCTTTGCACGGCGCCACGGCGAATCGCAACGACGGAGGCGAGGACTCCGCCGACCAGCGCTGTCGCCGCGAGTCCCGCCCAGAGGTGCTCCTTGCCGAGGAACGCCCCCACGGCGGCGAGGAGCTTCACGTCGCCGCCGCCCATCGCCCTGACCACGAAGAGCGGGAATCCGATCCCGAACGCGATCGCGGCCGCGAGCGCCCCCGATCCCAGGCCCGGAGCTCCGCCCAACGCGAGACGGATCGCGAGCGCCCCGACCAGGGATGACACGGTGAGCCAGTTCGGAATCCGTCTATGGCGGAGGTCGGAGAGCGCGGCGACGAGCGACGTGCCCACGAGTCCGACCCCGAGCAGCAGGTCCAGCGCGCCCATGTGCCCCCCGGTATGGGTGCCGTCCGCGAACCGATCCGCCGGTGTCGCCCGGCCACCTGCGAGAAGGGGGGCGGCCGGAGCCGCCCCCCTCTCGTCACTGATTACCTACTTTCCCGCGTCAGGATCAGACCCCATCCTGCAGCGAGGTCGCGATGTCCGTGAAGACCTGAGCGATGATCGGTCCGAGCGCGCTGACGGCGACGATCACGACGATCGCGATCAGCGCCAGCAGCAGCGCGTACTCGGCGAGATCCTGCCCGGACTCATCGGTCCAGATTGCCCTGAGATGTGACAACATCGTCTTCCTCCCGGCTGTTTCCAGCCTCTGAGTTCGGGACGGCGGATCGCGCCGTCCACCCGGTCGGGGAAACCCCCCGTGACCAGCAAGAAGGGAGCGACTTCAGATCGCGTTCTGAAGTCCGTCCGTGACGGGACCCCAGAGGAAGCTGAAGATCGCGCCGCCCAGCGTCTCGACCGCGACGAACACGACGATCGCGATCAGCGCGAGCAGGAGCGCGTACTCCGCGAGATCCTGTCCGGACTCCTCTCGCCACAGTCTCGTCATCAGATCAAGCATTCGCGGATCCTTCCAGGTCCGGTCCGGTTTAAAGCTCCCGTCCATCCGCTTCGGCTCGCCGACTCCCAGAGCAAGGCACGTGCCACACCCCATCGGTGCTCTCCAGTGGTGTTGATCCCGTTCCGCAAGTGTAATGTAAACAGAGAGTTGTCAGGCCACATCGCGACCGCCATCCCGCCGCGGGACTCCGAATCGCCGCCGCCGGATCGTGCAACCCGTGCCGCAGGGACTACACACGCGTCGAATCGCGACGACGTCGGACCACGCGTTGCCGGGGGGTGCGCCGGAACCGCCGTCGGCGCCCGAAAGAAAAGATAGCGCATCCGCC
Source organism: Gemmatimonadota bacterium (assembly GCA_046484665.1). Lineage (GTDB taxonomy): Bacteria > Gemmatimonadota > Gemmatimonadetes > Palauibacterales > Palauibacteraceae > Carthagonibacter. The sequence goes on along the minus strand of JAWOIN010000132.1, from coordinate 3,385 downwards.
ACCCGTGTCCAGATTGTGCTCACGCGACCTGACGGCGTGCGCGGGCGCCGGAGCCGGGCCCGCGCCCAGGCCGGGCGCGTGCTCAGCAGTAGCGGACCTGGCGCAACACCCCGTCCACGAAGATCAGCTCGCACACCTTCCGGCCGCGCCCGTCGACGAACGGGACGCGCTCGCCCGCCAGGAACCACTGGTAGCGGATCTCGTCGCCCGTCTCACGGGAGCGCCAGAAGCCGTTGCCGAACGTGCCGCGACGGTCCGGGTTGGAAATCAGGTCCCGGTGCTCGACCGTCATCCCGGCGACGAACACGCCCTCCTCGATCGCCTCCCGGATGGCGGGGTCCGCCTCGGGGTTCTCGGCCAGCCAGGCCGCGCGCACGTCCCGTCCGCTGATGTCGGACCTGGCCCCTCCCGGCGCGCCCGGCATGTACGCCTGGCCCGCCCCGCACCCCGCCGCGCCCGCGGCGAGAGAGACCACGGCCGTCGTCAACGTGAGGAACCGCATGCGCGCTCCCGTCGGGAGGTGAACGGAGATCGGGGGTGTGTCCTCATCGTGGCGAAAATCGTCGGCGGAGGGGCTTCGCGCCAGCGTCCGGGCGAACGGGCGGGGCCGGATCAGCCGGGCGGCGCCGGGCAGGCGTCGAGCAGGACGGCGATCGCCGCCGCCGCGGTGAGGCCGACGAGCGTCGCCTGCGGCAGCCAGTCCCCGTGCCTCTGGGCGACCCGGCAGTGCGGACACAGCTTCGCGTCGTCCGGGATGATCGCCTCGCACTTCCGGCACGACTTCATGGCGCAACCTCCGTTCGCGAGCCGTCCGCGGCCCGGTTTCCCCTCTCTTCCGGGGGTACCCCGTCGGCGCCCGCCGGTTCGGGCCCGGCGGTGGCATCGCCGGGTGCGGGCGTCCGGGACGCGACGGCCGGGATGAGCTGGCGACCGTCCGCGTGAATCCAGAGGAAGAGGACGATTCCCCCGACGAGGATCGTGATCCACGCGAGGAAGAAGCGCCAGACGGCGGTGTAGGCGACGAGCAGGCTCGTGGGGAGGAAGGCGCTCATCACCGCGGGAGCGAGCACCTCGGCGACGCCCGAGCCTCCGGGAGTCGGCATGAAGTAGAGCAGGAACTGGAGCATGACGTGCAGCACGACGACGTTCCAGAAGCCGGCGTCGATCCCGAATCCCCGGAGCACGACCCATCCCATGACGAACCGGGCGCCGAACGGGATCACGTTCACGAGCGTGGCGAGTACGAGGGCGGCCTTGCCGTGCGCCCCGTAGATCCGGATCGCCCCGTGCAGTTCCGCGAGGAAGCGCAGCACGGTGCGGACGCGCGGGCCGGTTCCGAAGGCGCGGACGATGAGGACGCGCGGCAGCCGGGGACTGAGTGCGATCAGGAGGATCACCGTCGCCACGCCGGCGAATCCGAGCACGGACCACTCGAACAGCCGCGCGGCGCTGAGGTTCGCCACCGGGAGGCGGATCCCCTCGATCTCGGAGGTGGCCCCGAGCGCCCAGGCCCCGAACCCTGCGAGCGAGAGGAACAGGAGGTTCACGGTGATGCTCGCGAAGTTGGCGGCCACGGCGCGTCCGAGGCTGGCCCCGCTCCGCAGGAGCCCGTACAGCTGCGCCGGGCCCCCGCCCGATCCCGACGGCGTCAGGTAGGCGAGCGCGGCGGCGGCGGCGGACGTCCGGACGCAGGTCCCGAAGCGGATCGGGAGCCGGAGCGGCCGGACGAGGATCTTCAGTCGGAGGCCCCCGCCCAGCCAGTCGAGGGCCGCGAGCCCGAGGGCGGGGAGGGCCCAGATCGGACGGAACTCCCGGAACCCGGCGAGGCTCCCCTCGACGTCCTGCGTGATCAGGAAGAGGGCCGCGAAGCCGGCGAGGCTCGCGAGCGCGAACCCGGCCGCGCCGACCCGGAGCGCGCCGGGGGGAAGGCTCGGGCGGGCTTCGGAGCTGCGTTCCAAGTCGTGTCCCGGAGCAGGTGTGAGGGACCGCCCCGCCGAGGCCCGCCCGTCGGGCTCGCCCGGTCCCGAAGCGCCCCGGCCTCGGGCCGCGCTGGACCGGGGGGGAGGGTCACCGATAGAGTTCCGGCACATTGTAGGGTCTCGGGGAGGGGCGCGGGAAGCGCCTCGCCCGATCCCCGGCGGTGGCGGGAGCGCCGTCGCCCGCGACGGAGGTTCGATCGTGAGACGCTACCCGGCGTACGACCCGCCGGAATACCTGGAGTGGAGCGCCGACGCCGGACTCCTCGCCGAGTACCGCGCCCGGCTCGAGGCAGACCCCGGGAGGGCCGCGGTCGTCGCCGCGCTCGGCCCGTCGCGCCTGGTCGACCTCTACCGGGGGCTGCTGCGGTTCCGCCTCCACGACATCGCCCTCCAGCGCTGGGTGAAGCAGGGGGTGATCTCGAAGGCGTGGCTCGGCACGGGGGAGGAGGCGGTGACGATCGGCGCGGTGCACGCCCTGCGTCGCGGGGTCGGAAGCGGGGACGTGTGCGGGCCGATGATCCGGAACGCCGGCGCCTGCCACGAGATGGGCATGCCGCTCGCGGACATGTTCCGGGGCTACCTGGGGACCGGAGACGGGCCGGCGCGCGGCCGCGACCTGCACATCGGCGACCCGTCCCGCGGGGTGGTGGCGCCGGTCAGCATGGTCGGCGGGCTGGCGACGGTCGTGAACGGGTACGCGCTCGCGTACCGGATGCGGGGCGAGGACCGGGTGGCCCTCACGTGGATCGGCGACGGCTCCACGAAGAGCGGCGAGGTCCACGAGGCGCTGAACTTCGCGGCGGTCCAGCGGCTCCCGGCCGTGTTCGTGCTCCAGAACAACCAGGTGGCCCTGGGCACGCGGCTCGACCAGCATCACCGGTCCCGCGACTTCTCGGAGTGGGGCCGGGCGTACGGGGCGCGGCTGCTCGAGGTCGACGGGAACAACGTCCTCGACGTCCACGCGGCGGCCGTGCTCGCGGTGGAGGCCTGCCGGAGCGGGCGGGGGCCCGTCCTCCTCGCGGCGGAGACCTTCCGGATGGGGGGGCACGCGACGCACGACGTGCGGGAGGCGCGGGCGACGCTGGACCCGGAGCTGTTCGCGCGCTGGGGCCGGCGGGACCCGATCGGCCTGTTCGAGGAGCACCGGCATCACTGCCGAGACGATCGGGCACAGTCTGCTGACGCAGTTCCACGGCGTCGAATTCCGGACCTACCGGCTGCCGTTCGTCGACAACGAGGACAAGGCCCGCAAGGCAGCGATCCGCATCCGCGCCGCCGGTGAGCAGTCGGGAACGCGGCCGATCGTCGTCAACACGGTGGTCGACAGCGCGCTGTCGGCGGTGCTGGCCGAGAGTGGAGCGCTGATGCTCGACGTGTTCGCACCGTTCATCGCGCCGATCGAGCAT
>JAWOIN010000044.1:0-56966 GCA_046484665.1 Gemmatimonadota bacterium | reverse complement strand
CCCCGACGCGGTGAACCTCGCGACGGGCCGGCTGCTCGGGCCGTCGGCCGCGCACTGGATGGGGACGGACGAGCTCGGGCGCGACATCCTGAGCCGGGTCCTGCACGGGGCCCGGATCTCGCTCTCGATCGGCTTCCTCGCCGTATCGATCGCGATCACGCTCGGGACGGCGGTCGGGGCGGTGGCGGGCTTCGCCGGCGGCTGGGTCGACGCCGCCCTGATGCGGCTCGTGGACCTCTTCCTCAGCTTTCCGCGCCTCGTGCTGCTGATCACGGTGGTGGCGGTGCTCCAGCCGTCGATCCCGCTCATCGTCCTCGTGCTCGGCCTGACCGGATGGATGGGCGTGTCGCGCCTCGTGCGCGGGCAGGTGCTGAGCGTGCGCGAGCGGGAGTACGTGCAGGCGGCCCGGGCGCTCGGCTACGGTCCCTCGCGGGTGCTCGGACGCCACGTCCTCCCGAACGTGCTCACCCCGGTGATCGTCGCGGCCACGCTCGGGATCGGGAACGCGATCCTCGCGGAGGCGGCGCTCAGCTACCTCGGGCTCGGGGTGCAGCCGCCCACCGCCTCGTGGGGGAACATCATCCAGTCCGGCGGCGACCGGATCGTGGACGCCTGGTGGATCACGACCTTCCCCGGCCTCGCGATCGTGCTCACCGTGATGAGCTTCAACCTCGTCGGCGACGGGCTGCGCGACGCCTTCGACCCGAGGCACGTCCCGTGAGCGCCGCCGCACGCCCCGCCGCACCGCCCGTCGCCGGGCGGGCGCACGCGCCGGCCCCGCTGCTCGAGGTCCGCGACCTCCGAACGGGCTTCCGCGGGGACGAGGGCGAGACGGTCGCGGTGGACGGGGTGAGCTTCTCGCTCGGGCCCGGCGAGGCGCTCGGTCTGGTCGGGGAGTCGGGCTGCGGGAAGTCCGTCACCGCGCTGTCGATCCTCGGCCTCGTCCCGGAGCCGCCAGGCCGGATCCACCCCAGGTCCAGCGTGCGGCTGCGCGGCGAGGAGCTGGTCGCCGCGTCGCCGGCCCGGATGCGCGAGGTGCGGGGGGGCGAGATCGCGATCGTGTTCCAGGAGCCGATGACCAGCCTCAACCCGGTGTTCCGGGTGGGCGACCAGGTCGGCGAGGCGGTCCGCCGGCACACGGAGCTGCGGGGACGCGCCGTGAGGGAGCGGGTCGTGGCCCTGCTGGACCGGGTCGGGATCGCGGACCCCGCGGCGCGAGCGGACGCGTACCCGCACCAGCTGTCGGGGGGCATGCGGCAGCGGGCGATGATCGCGATGGCGCTGGCGGGCGACCCCGCCCTCCTCATCGCGGACGAGCCGACCACGGCGCTCGACGTCACGATCCAGGCCCGCATCCTCGAGCTGCTCGCGGACCTCCGGCGGGAGCGGGGCATGGCCCTGCTCCTGATCACGCACGACCTCGGGGTCGTGGCGCAGGTCGCGGACCGCGTGGCCGTGATGTACGCCGGCCGGATCGTCGAGGAGGCGCCGGCCGCGGATCTGTTCGCGCGCCCCTCGCACCCGTACACGCGGGGCCTGATGCGCTCGATCCCGGACCCGGATCGTCCCGGGACCCGGCTCGAGGCGATCCCCGGCGCGGTTCCGCGGCCCGGGGCCTGGCCGGCGGGCTGCCGCTTCCACCCCCGCTGCCCGAGCGCGATGCCCCGTTGCCGGTCGGAGGAGCCGCCGCTGCTCGACGCGCCGTCCTCGCGCGCGGCCTGCTGGCTCGTGGTGGAGGACGGGCCGTGAGCGAGATGATCCTGCGCGGCGAGGGGCTGGAGAAGCGCTACGCCTCCGGCCGGGCGGGTCCCGCGGTGGGGCGGCGCGCCGCGGAGGTCCACGCGGTCCGCGGGGTCGACCTCGAGGTCCGGGAGGGCGAGACGCTCGCCCTGGTCGGGGAGTCGGGCTCGGGCAAGAGCACGACGGGCCGGCTCCTGCTAGGCCTCGAGCCGCCGTCGGCGGGTCGGGTCCTGTACCGCGGGAGGGACCTCGCGGAGCTCGACCGGCCGGAGCGGGCGGCGTTCCGGCGGCGGGCCCAGATCGTGTTCCAGGACCCCTTCGGCTCCCTCAACCCGCGGCTCACCGTGGGGGGGATGCTCCGCGAGGCGCTCGCCGTGCACGGCCTCGCCCGCGGAAGGGAGGCGGCGCGTCGGGTCGACGAGCTGCTCGACATGGTCGGGCTCGACCCTTCCGCGGCCGCGCGCTATCCCCACGAGTTCTCCGGCGGGCAGCGGCAGAGGATAGGGATCGCCCGCGCGCTCAGCGTCGAGCCGGAGCTGATCGTGTGCGACGAGCCCGTGTCGGCCCTGGACGTCTCGGTGCAGGCGCAGGTGCTCAACCTGCTCGCGGACCTCCAGGAGCGGCTGCGACTCGCCTACCTGTTCATCGCCCACGACCTGGGCGTCGTCCGCCACGTCGCCGACCGCACGGCCGTGATGTACCTCGGGCGCGTGGTCGAGGAAGGGCCGACCGCGGACCTGTTCGAGCGGCCTCTCCACCCCTACGCGCGGGACCTGCTCCGGTCGATCCCGCGGCTTCCGGGTCCCGGGTCGCCCGCCGCCGCGCCACCCTCCGCGCCTCCCGCGGCGCCGTCGAGCGCCGCCCCGCCGCCCCGCCCGGAGGAGAACGGGCCGACGCCGGAGCGATCGGCCGACGCCCCGGAGGGCGGGGGATGCCCGTATCACCCGCGCTGCGCGCACCCGGCCCGGGACGCCGCCTGCCTGGCCGGTCTCCCGGATCTCCGACGCCACGGGGACGGGCGGAAGGTCCGGTGCGTGAAGGCGTGAGATCGTTCGGGCGATGCCGGCCCGCGGCGGGCGTGCGCCGGGGGCGTGCCGACTTTCCGCCCCGTCCGGCGCGTCCGGGGGCGGATTTCCCTTGACACCGGGAGAGAGAGCCGGATAGCTTGCGGGCCCCGCGTCTTCACGGGGCGGGATCGGAACCCAACACCGGCGGAGGACACCTTGGCTAGCTTGACAGGTACGGCGCTCTGGCTGATCCAGGAGACGCCTGTGCTCGGACAGGGACAGGAGTTGAGGCTCGGCGACCTGTGGACGGCCGGCGGTTTCATGATGTGGCCGCTGGGGGCCTGCCTCGCGATCGGCTTCCTCGTCATCCTGTGGAAGTTCTTCGACCTCACCGTCAAGTCGGCCCAGAACCGGAAGCTCATCAAGGAAGTCGACGGACTCATCGCCCAGCAGCGGCTCGACCAGGCGCTCGGGCTGTGCGAGGAGTCGAGCGCGCCGGCCGCCGAGATTCTCAAGGCCGGCCTCCGCCGGTACCGGGAAGGGACGGAGCGCGTCACCCAGGCGATCGAGAACGCGGGCGCGATCGAGGTCTCGAAGCTCGAGCGCGGCCTCGTGTGGCTCGCCACCCTCGCGAACGTCGCCCCCCTGCTCGGCTTCCTCGGGACGGTGATCGGGATGATCCAGGCCTTCCAGGCGATCGAGATCGCCGGCGAGGTCGAGGCGACGCTGGTCGCCGGAGGCATCAAGGTCGCCCTCATCACGACCGCCACCGGCCTCGCGATCGCGATCCCGATCAACATCGCGCACAACTACTTCGTGTCGCGGGTCGATCGCATCGTGATCGACATGGAGGAGAGCGCGCAGAAGATGATCGACGCGGTCCACGCGGTGGAGCGCGGCGCCGCCTGACGCGAGGCGCCCGCGAGGCGGGTTCCGATCCGACGGCGCGTCCGCCGGGCGGACGTGGGACGGGCCCGGGGAGATCGTCTCTCCGGGCCCGTCGTGCATCCCGGGGCCGGCCCCCCGGCGCGCCCCGCGGGGGCCGCGCGGCTTGCGCGACGCGATTCCGCCGGCGAAACTTCCCCCACTCCGATCCGATGGCGCCCACCGCCGCGGAGGCACGGCGGCCCGGCGCATCCTTCACCGCGCCACAGTGAGGATGTCCCGATGGAGAGACGCGTTGTGCGACCGTGGCAGTTCCTCCCGACCGCTTTCCTCGCCGCTCTCGCGCTGGCGCTCGCGCATGCGAGCCCCGCCGTGGCCCAGGAGGGAGCCCTGTCCGGGCGGGTGACGGACCAGAGCACCGCGCTGGGGCTGTCCACGGTCGAGGTGGAGCTGCTCGCCGGGGACCAGGTGACGGCGGGGGCGCTCACCGGCGGGAGCGGCGTCTACCGGCTCACCGGGGTCGCGGCCGGCACCTACGCGGTGCGGTTCACTCTCGCGGGCTGGAGCATCGTGACTGTCGAAGGGGTCGTGATCCGTCCCGGCGAGACGACGTCCCTGAACGCGACGCTCACCGAGCGCAGCTTCAACCTGAACCCGATCACGGTCACCACGTCGAAGCGGGTGGAGAAAGCGCTCGAGGCGCCGGCCGCGATCGAGGTGGTGACGACGGAGGACATCCGCGAGCGCCCGACGATCACGGTCACCGACCACGTGAAGGAGAAGGCGGGCGTCGACGTGGTCACTACCGGCCTCCAGGGCAACTACACGGTGGTCCGAGGCTTCAACAACATCTTCTCCGGTGCCACCCTCACCCTTACCGACAACCGGATCGCGCGCGTGCCGTCGCTGCGGGCGAACATCGCCCACCTCCAGCCGACCAACAACTTGGACATCGACCGGGTGGAGATCGTGCTCGGGCCGGGCTCGGCGCTGTACGGGCCGAACGCCGCGAACGGGGTGATCCACTTCCTGACCAGCTCGCCGATCGACCGGCCGGGCGTCGCGGTGAGCCTGGCCGGCGGGCTCCGGCAGCAGAACGGGTTCAGCACGTCCGTCGACCTCCCGGTGTCCGGCACGACGACGATCGCGACGGAGGGCACCGATGAGGGCGTCTGGCAGGTCGAGGGCCGCGCGGCCTACAAGGTGAGCGACCAGTTCGGGATGAAGCTGTCGGGCCAGTACTTCGGAGGCACGGACTACTACTTCACCGACGAAGAGGAGGCGATCCAGAGGGATCTTGCCGGCGCCTGCCAGGCGGCGAGCTACAGCCCGTCCGCGGCAGTCTGTCTGAACTTCACCGGCGACCTTCCGCGTGACGGGACCGGCGCTCTCACCCCGGAAGGCCAGCAGGATCTCCAGGCGCGCGTGGACAACGTGGCACTAGGTCGTGACTACGATCTCGAGCGCTGGGCGCTCGATCTCCGTGCCGACTGGCGGCCTACCGAGGACTGGGACGTGATCCTTTCCGGCGGCCGCACGACGGCGGTGAACAGCGTCGACCTCACGGGGATCGGCGCCGGCCAGGTGCAGGACTGGGGCTACTGGTACGGCCAGGCGCGGGCCAGCTACAAGGACCTGTTCGGGCAGATCTTCTTCAACAAGAGCGACAACGACGACACGTACCTTCTGCGAGCCGGCCGTCCGCTGGTCGACAAGTCGTCACTGACCGTGGCCCAGCTCCAGCACGCGTACGACATCACCGAGGATCACCAGCTGATCTACGGGCTCGACTATCTGTACACGAACCCGCAGTCGGAGGGGACGATCAACGGCCGCCACGAGGACGACGACGACGTCACCGAGTTCGGCGGCTACGTGCAGTACGACGGGCACCTGAGCGACCGGTGGAACCTGGTGCTCGCCGCCCGGCTCGACGACCACTCCCGGCTCGAGGACCTCGTCTTCTCGCCCCGCGCCGCGATCGTGTTCAAGCCGACCCCGGAGCGCAGCCTCCGGTTCAGCTACAACCGGGCGTTCTCGACGCCGACCACGCTGAACCTGTTTCTGGACATCTCGGCTCAGCCAGTGCCCCTGTTCGGGCCGTTCAACTACGATGCTCGCGCGCAGGGCACGACGGAGAACGGGTTTAGATTCCAGACGACGGATGGTGTTCCCGATCACATGTCTCCGTTCAATTTCACTGGGGCTGGCTTTGATCCGCGATCGTTCCGGCCGACCAACAGCGCAACGCTCTGGGCTGAGGCTCAGACCGCATTCGCCGCCATTGTGCAGGGTGTGTGCGCCAATCCTGCGTCTCCCGAGTGCCAGGCGCTGGCTCCGGCTCTCCCGGCCTTCCTCGCGACGCCAGCTCCGCCCGAGGGAGTCGTCCCCATCGTCGCGGCGATCCTGAACCCCGAATCCGGAGACGACGCGCCCCCCTTCGGTACTCCGGTCGATCTGAGCATGCTCGGGGAGATTGCTCCGCTGGAGCCCACGATCTGGCAGACCTTCGAGGCCGGCTACAAGGGCCTCCTTTTCGGCAGCAACCTCCTTCTCGGCGCGAACATCTACTTCACGCAGGTGGACAACTTCGTGTCGGCCCTTCGGCCTTTCACGCCAAATCTCTTCCTTAATGGTCAAGCGCTTGCCGGTTATCTGGTCTCCCAGGGTGTGCCGCAGGATCAGGCCGTGACAATCGCGGGCACTGTCGGCTCGCAGACAACCGCGGGCGGCGTGGTTGGTCTTCCGCTTGGTGTCGTCGCTCCAGAGACCGCGGGCGGCTCGACGTTTTCCCCGATCCTCCTCACCTATCAGAATCTCGGCGACTTCGACTACTGGGGAGCCGACGCGTCCGCGACGTACGTGTTCGACGACACCTGGCAGGCGACGGCCACGCTCTCGTGGGTGGAGAAGGACGCGTTCGACGCGGGCGCCGAGGAAGTGGCGCTGAACGCCCCGAAGTGGAAGGGCTCGCTCGGGCTGGCCTACCGTGGTGGCGACAACGGGCTCTCGGCCGGGATCCGCGGGCGCTACATCGACGCGTTCCCGGTCGCCTCCGGCGTCTACGTCGGCGACGTCGAGAGCTACACGGTGCTCGACCTCAACCTGGGCTGGAAGATCCCCGGCATGCGCGGGGTGTCCGCCCAGCTCGACATCTCGAACGTGCTCGACGACGAGTACCAGAGCTTCCCGGGGACACCGGCGATCGGCCGCTTCTCGATGCTCCGCATCCTGTGGGCGACGGACTTCTGAGCCGGAGCGCGGCCGCCGGTCCGCACGGACCGGTCGTTCGTCCCTGACCTCGTGCGGGGCGCCTTCCGGGGCGCCCCGCCGTGCATCGGGGCCCCGGCGAAGCCCGGCACGCCTCCCTCCCGTCCCGGCGCGCGCGAACGCTGGCGCCCGCCCGCCCGCTCCCCGCACATTCGGCCTCGACCCCGCCGCGGCGCGGCCGCGGCGGGCGGCCGGGGTGTCGACCCCCGGCACGGGCAGGCGGGACAAGGCGAGAGAGGGAGATGCGGGACGCGGCGGCCGGGCGGCGGAATGGGCGGGGCAGGGCGCGGCAGCCCGCTCCTCGGGCGTGCCGTGCGGCGCGCACCCCCCCGGGCCCGCCCGCGCCCGCGATATGCGCGGCACCGCTCGCCCTCGCGCTGGCGCTCGTCGGCTGCGGCTCGTCCGGCTCCGGGATCGACGGTCCCGTCACGGTGCGCTCCGCGCACGTCGCCGCCATGCTGGACGCCTACCGCGGGCGCGGCTTCCTCGTGGGCACGGCGGAGTTCCCAGTCGTCGGTCGCCTCCTCCTGTTTCCGGGCCCGGCGGACTCCGCCTGGCTCGGCTTCGCCGCTTCGATGCCGCCGTCGGCGCTGCGGTTCTCCCGCGAGGGAGACCTGTTCTCGGCCCGCTACCAGGTCCGGCTCACGGCCGTGGCGGGGGGTGACACGGTCCTGCGACGGGTGCGGAGGGAGGTCGTCCGCGTGGACGACTTTCCGGCGACGGCGAGCGGCGAGGAGAGGGTGTTCTTCCAGCGTTTCGTCCCGATCGGGCCCGGCGAGCACGAGGTCGAGGTCGAGGTGCGCGAGCTCACCTCCCGCCGCGAGACCTCGCACCGCTTCCTCGTGACCTGGCCCGTTCCGGGGACGGCGCTGACGGAGCCGCAGCCCGTGTTCCGGGCGACGCCGCGCGAGTCCCTCGCGCAGGAGCCGCCAATGCTCGTGGCGCCGCGCGCCACGCTGAGCGCCGGACGGGAGCCGCTCCTCCTCGTGGTGGAAGATGCCGCGGGTGAGGAGGGCCCGCTGCTCGTGGAGGTCGTGGCCGGATCCGACTCGACGACGCCCCTGTGGACGGAGACGGTGCAGCTGGAGCGGCGGGGGGACGGTCCCGCCACGGCGATCGGCCCGCTGCCCCAGAGGCGCGTCCCGCCGGGCGTCGTCCGGGTCCGCGTGCGCCGCCCGGACGCCGGGTCGTTCCGCGAGACGGCGCTGCTGGTGGTGCTGGACGACGAGTGGGCGACCCTCGACTTCGCGTCGGCCGCCGGGTACCTCGCGTACGCCGCCTCGGAGGACAGCATCGCGGCGTGGCGCGCGGCCACCCCGGCCGAGCGGGTCCGGCTGTGGGAGGCGTTCTGGGACGAGTCGGACCCGGACCCCTCCACCTCCCGGAACGAGTTCCTCGCCGCGTACTTCGACAGGATGTCGGCCGCGAACATCAGGTACAGCGAGCCGGGAATCGCCGGCTGGCGGACCGACCGGGGGCGCGCGCACGTGCAGCTCGGCCCGCCCGACCGGGAGGTGCCGCACCGGCCGCAGCGGGCCGGCGAGCGGATGGAGCTGGAGTGGATCTACGACGAGTCGCTCCCGATCCGGGTCCGGCTCGTGTTCCAGGACACGGGCGAATTCGGGGTGTACACGCTCGACCAGCGCTCCCGGATCGTGCTGCGGGAGGCGGTGACGGAGCTCGCGGGGATCCGTCGCCGGGACCGGGAGGAGGCGGCCCGGGAGGCCCCCGCGTCGTCGTCGTCGGCCGCGGAGGCGCCTCCCGGCGGCGGCGACGGCCCGTGAGCGCGCTGCGCCTCCGCCTTCGGCTCGCGCTGCTCGCGTCGTCCGTCGCGGCCGCCGGGGCGGTTCCGCCCGGCGCCCGCGCCCAGGAGAACGGGATCCCGCCGTCGTTGACGCCGGCCAGCGCGCGGGTCGACTCGCTGATCCTCGTCGGCCTGCCGCTGACGGCGGCGCGCGTCGCGAACGCGGAGCTGGCAGGGGCGGGGCCGGACGCCGCTCCCGCCACGGTCCTCGCCGCCGCACGCGCCCAGGCCGCGGCCGGCGCGTGGGTCCAGGTGGCGCGGCTGCTCGTCTCGCGTCCCTGGCTCGACGACCTCGCCGGGGGAGAGGGCCGGCTGCTCGACGGGCTGGCGCGTCTCGAGACGGGGGACGCGGCGGGCGCGCTCGCGTCGCTCGATTCCGTCCTCCCGGGCCTTCTCGCCCGCGGGGAAGCGGCTTCCGGGCTCCGGCGGTCGGGTCCGCGCGACGTCCTGGACGGTTCGGCGATCGCCGCGCCGGCGCCGGGCGATGACCCCGTGCTGGCCGGCCTCACGGGCCGCGCGCGGGCTCTCTCCCGGCTCGGTCGGGACGCGGAGGCGGCCGAGGCGTGGCTGGAGGCGGCTCGCCTCCGGCCCGCGATCGGGCCCTGGCTCCGCCTCTCCGCGCTCCAGGCCCTGGGCCGCGCCGGCCGGCCGGATGCCGCGCTGGAGGCGGCGCGGAGCGTGGCGCGCGCGCGGGCGCTTCCTCGCGACTCGGTCTGGATCGAGGTGGCGCGGGCGGCGTTCGTCGCCGGGGACTCCGCGCGCGGGCTCGCGTTCTCCGACTCGCTGAGCGCCTCCACGGCGGCCGGGCTGGCGGGCCGCTGGCTGATCCCCTTCCGTCTCGCGCAGGGGGACACGGCGGCCGCGCGGCGGCTGGCCCGCCGGGCGCTCGAGAGCCGGCGCGGCGACGCCTCGGTCGGCGAGACCTGGCTCGCCCTCGACACGACGCTCGCCGGGCTTCGCCTGGTTGCGGGGGCCGACCTCGCGTCGGGCCGCACGGCGCGGGCGACGGAGCTCCTCGCCCGCGCGCTCGCGCGGGCGCGCGCGCCGGACCGGCCGGCGCTCCGGCTCGAGCTCGCGGAGGCCTGGTTCGCGCGCACGAGGTACGCGGAGACGCGGGCGACGCTCGCCCCGTGGCTGCGCGGGGCCGAGGCGCCGGAGGAGCTCGGCCCCGAGCGCCTGCGCGCCCAGGCGCTGTTCCTGGCCGGAAGGGCATGGTACAGGCAGGGGAGCTGGGACGAGGCGATCGCGCTGTGGAAGCGCGTCAGCGCGATGCCGGCCGCGCCGGACGGCGCGCAGGCGGCCTTCCTGATCGCGGACATCCACCACGACAGGGGCAACCTCGAGGCCGCCTCGGAGGCGTACGAGCGGACGGTGGAACGCTACCCGCGGTCGGGGTACGCGGGCACCGCCCAGTTCCGGCTCGGAATGCTCGACCTGCTGGCCGAGCGGCCCGAGCGGGCGGTGGAGAGATTCGAAACCTACCGCCGCCGCTCGCCCGGCGGGAACTGGTACCACGCCTCCGTCTACTGGACGGCCCGCTCGAAGCGGGCGGCGGGCGACAGCGCGTCCGCGAAGGCTCTCTACCGCGAGGCGCTCGGCTACGATCCGCTCAGCTACTACGGGATCCTCTCCGCGCAGGCGCTGGGGCTCGACGCGTGGGAGCACGTCCCGCGCCGTGACGGTCCGCCGGCTCCGCCCCCGCGCCCGGTGGACCTCGCCCTCGTCGAACGCCTCGACCTGCTCCGCTTCCTTGGCTGGAGGGGGCGCGCCGTGCGCGAGCTGTCGGCCCGCGACACGACGGGCGAGACGCCCGCCGTCCGCCTCGCGCTCGCGCTGCTGCTCAACGCGCACGGATGGACCTGGCAGGGCACCTCCCTCGCCGACGCGGCCCGCCGCTCCGGCACCGGGGCCTGGACGGACGACATGCTCCGCGGGGTCTACCCGCTCGTCTACGCGAATGCGCTGCGGGAGGCTGCCGGCCGCCAGCGTCTCGAGCCGGCGCTCGTCGCGGCGATCGTGCGGCGGGAGTCGCAGTTCGACCGGGAAGTTGCCTCGCCCGCCAACGCGATCGGCCTGATGCAGATCCTGCCGCGGACCGGAGCGGAGCTGGCCCGCCGATCGGGCCTCTCCGAGTTCGATCCGGACCAGCTGCGGGTGGCCGAGGTGAACCTCCGTCTCGGCACCCTGTATCTCCGCGAGCTGCTGGACCGGAACGGGGGCGCTCTCGCGCCGGCCCTGATCTCCTACAACGCCGGCCCGCACCGCTTCGCGCGGTGGCGGGAGTTCCCCGAGTTCTCCTCCGACGCGGAGCTGCTCGTGGAGAGGATCCCGTTCACCGAGACGCGGATCTACGTGAAGACGATCACCGCCTACCGGCACATCTATCGACGCCTGTGGGGGCTCGATGCCGCGTCTGTTGACGCTCCCCCAGCCGACCGGTAGCATGGCCGGGAGCCCCGCTCGGCCGGTGGGGGCCTCGTTCCCCGATCCCCAGCAGGAGGACGTCGATGTCCAGAGGCAAGGTCAAGTGGTTCCACGACGCCAAGGGATACGGATTCATCGAGGACGAGAACGGGAAGGACGTCTTCGTCCATTATTCGGCCATCGCGTCGGAGGGCTACAAGTCCCTCGCCGAAGGGCAGGAGGTTGAGTTCGAGATCACGGACGGCGACAAGGGTCCCCGCGCCGCGAACGTGACGAAGATCTGACTGGATCCTCCGCGGTCCCGCGGAGGAGACCACGCGCGGCGCTCCGGCGGTCTCCGCCCGGGGCGCCGCTTCGTGTCCGCCCACCCGAACGCCCGAGCCGCGCGTGACCGGAACGAAGCCGATCCTGTTCCTCCTCGACGGCCACGCCCTGATCTACCGTGCGTTCTTCGCGATGATCAGCCGACCCCTGACCACGTCGAAGGGCGAGAACACCTCCGCCCCGTTCGGCCTCGCGCGCTTCCTGATCCGGATTCTCGATGAGCAGCGCCCGGACTACGTGGGCCTCGTGCTCGACGCCGGCGACAGCTACCGGACGGAGCTGTACGAGGACTACAAGGCCACGCGCGAGAAGATGCCGGACGAGCTCGAGGCCTCGATTCCGCGCTGCCGGGAGGTCGTGGAAGCGTTCCGGGTCCCGGTGATCGAGGTGGAGGGGTGGGAGGCCGACGACGTGATCGGTACGCTCGCCCGCCAGGCTTCGTCCGCCGGGCTCCACACCGTCATCGTCTCGGGCGACAAGGACTTCTACCAGCTGATCGACGAGGATGTCCACCTCCTGAACCCGGGACGGGGAGGCGTCGGGGCGGTCGAGGAGACGGAGGTGACTCCGGAGAACGCCTCCGAGCGGCTCGGCGTGCCGCCGCACCAGGTCGTGGACTACCTCGCCCTGATCGGCGACAGCTCCGACAACGTCCCCGGGGTGCGGGGGATCGGCCCGAAGACCGCGCCGGACCTGCTGGCCCGCTACGGCACGCTCGAGGCGCTGCTCGCGAAGGCGGAGGAGATCGAGGGGATCCGGGTCCGGAACGCGCTGCTCGCGCACGGCGGGGAGGCGCGGCTGTCGAAGGAGCTCGTCACGATCCGCCTCGACGCCCCGGTCGACCTCGACCTGGGGACCCTGCGACGCGAGCCTCCCGATCGGGCCCGCCTGCGAGAGCTCTTCCTCGACCTCGAGTTCCACACCCTGGCCCGGGAGTACGCGCCCGAGGAGCCCGAAGCGGGGGAGGATGCGCCGGGGCCGGCCCCCGAGGAGCGCGCCTACGGAACGCTCGCCCGGCCGGAGGAGCTCGCTCCCGTGCTCGAGCGTCTCCGGTCCGCAGGCGCCGTCGCCGTCGACACGGAGACGACGTCGCTCGACCCGATGCGGGCCAGGCTGGTCGGGGTCTCGCTCTCCGCCGAGCCGGGCCGCGCCTGGTACCTGCCGTTCGGGCACGTCCCGCCCGCGAGCACGCCGGACGCCGAGGGGAACCCGAGCTTCGCGTTCGACGCGGCGGAGGTGCCCAACCTTCCCTCCATCCGGTCGGCCGGGATGGCGCCCCTCCGCGTCCTGCTCGCCGACCCTTCCGTTCCGAAGGTCGGCCACAACATCAAGTACGACATGATCGTGCTCGAGCGGGCCGGCGCGCCGCTCGGCGGGATCGACTTCGACACCTCGCTCGCCTCCTACTGCCTCGACCCGGGGAAACGGGCCCACAGCCTCGACGTGCTCGGCCTCGAGCGCCTGAAGCGGAAGCTGATCTCCTACGAGGACGTGTGCGGGAGCGGCCGGGCGCAGATCCCGTTCTCCGAGGTGCCGCTCGACCGGGCCACGGAGTACGCGGCCGAGGACGCGGATGTCTCGCTGCAGCTGTTCGGGATCCTGCGGGACGAGCTCGAGGCGCACGAGATGCTGGATCTCCTTCACGAGGTCGAGATGCCCCTCGTCCCGGTGCTCGCCGCGATGGAGATGCGCGGCGTCCGGATCGACGGGGCGTTCTTCGCGCGGCTGGCGGAGAAGTTCGCCGGCGAGCTGCAGCTGCTCGAGGAGGAGATCCACAAGCTGGCGGGCAGCGAGGTGAACCTCCGCTCCGTCCCGCAGCTCCGCGAGCTCCTGTTCGAGACGCTCGAGCTCCCCGTGGTGAAGAAGACGAAGACGGGCGCCTCGACCGACGAGTTCGTGCTCAACGAGCTCGCGGAGGCCGGGCACCAGGTCCCGCGGCTGATCCTCGAGTACAGGGAGCTCGACAAGCTCGACTCGACGTACGTCCGGAAGCTCCCCGCGATGGTGAACCCGGAGACGGGGCGCATCCACACGAGCTTCAACCAGACCGTCGCCGCCACGGGCCGGCTCAGCTCCTCCGACCCGAACCTCCAGAACATCCCGATCCGCTCGCCGCTCGGGCGGGAGATCCGCAAGGGGTTCGTCCCCGCGGACGGCCACCGGTTCCTGTCGGCCGACTACTCGCAGATCGAGCTCCGGGTGCTCGCGCACCTGTCGGGCGACCCCGCCTTCGTGGAGGCCTTCCGATCCGGCGGCGACATCCACCGGGAGACGGCCGCCCGGATCTTCGGCGTTCCGGCCGAGGCCGTGACGCCGGCGATGCGGGACCGGGCGAAGACGATCAACTTCGGAACGATCTACGGGCAGGGTCCCGTCGCGCTGGCCCGGCAGCTGGGAATCTCCCGCGACGACGCCGAGCGCTTCATCGACAGCTATTTCGCGCGGTTCGCGGGTGTTCGCGACTACCTCGAGAAGATGAAGGAGACGGCGCGCGAGAAGGGCTACGTCGAGACCCTGCTCGGCCGCCGCCGCTACGTCCCGGAGATCCGATCGCGGAACCCGGGCGTGCGGGGCTTCGGCGAGCGGACCGCGACGAACTCGCCGATCCAGGGGACGGCCGCCGACCTGATCAAGCTCGCGATGATCCGCCTGCACGGCCGGTTCGGCGACGGGCCCTTCCGGATGCTCCTCCAGGTCCACGACGAGCTCCTGTTCGAGGTGCCCGAGGGGAAGGTCGAGGAGGCGTCGGCGGTCGTGCGGCAGGAGATGGAAGGGGCGATCGAGCTCTCGGTCCCGCTCCGTGTGGACCTCGGGAGCGGCGACTCCTGGTACGCGAGCAAGGGCGGCTGAGCCCTCGCCCGTTTCCCGCCCGGACTCTCCGCGTGGCCGGGGCCCTCGCGCGTCAGAGCGGCGGCCGGAACGCCGGCGCGACGGAGACGATCCACTCCCAGCGACCGTCGTCGAGCCCGCGGGCCGCGTCGACCCGGACGAGGTCGTAGAACAGGGAGACGCCTGCGCCCAGCGAGGTCCGGACGCTCCCGGTCTCCACCGCCCCGAAGCGTCCGGCGGCCACCTCCGCGGCGCTCCCGATCCTCGTCCAGCCGGCCGCCGCGAGCAGTCGCGCCCGGACCCATGGGTGCCAGAGCGTCCTCGATGCGGCCACCTGGCCAAACGCGGCGGCGTCCCCCGCGAACGGCCGGAACTCGTAGCCGGGCACGGTGCCCCGCCCGCCGAGCAGGAGGAGGCGCTGCTCGGGCAGCGTTCCCGTCCCGAGTCCGACGCCGGCCGCCGCCTCCCACGCCCACACGGCGTCCGGCTCGCGGGGCCGGACGGCGAGGCCGCCGATCCACCGGGAGTACCCGAAGTCGCCGCCGGCCGAGAGATCGGCGGCGAGGGTGGCGGTCGCGCGGGAGCCGAGCCACGTGCCCACCTCGCGCTCGAAGCCGAGCTCGAGCCGGAGGTCGGTTCCCTCCCCGATCGAGCGCACCGGTCGGGCGTCCGTTCCGCCGGGCGGATCGAGCTCGAGTTGCGCCGCCTCGTGCTCCTCCCTGGCGACGGCCGCCCGGCCCCGCCCCATCGAACCGAGCGGGCCGCGGATGGCGAGCGCTCCTCCGCTCCGGAAGTACGAGTCCATCCAGTCGTCGCCCCCGAGCAGCGCGCCCAAAGTCGAGAGAACGCCGGACGAGGCCGCGAACGGGCCTATGTCCTCGAGCTCGTCGAGCCGGCCCTCGAGCGAGAGGGTGGCCGATCCGAGCCGGCGGTCGAGGGACGCGCGCAGCGAGCCCGCCTCCCTCCCGAATCCCCACCCGCCGCCGACGGTGAGCGCGTGCCGGCCGTCGATCTCCCAGCGCGCCCCGGCCCCCGCGTACACGCCCTCGGCGCGACGTACCCGGAAGGCGGAGGAGACGCTCGGGACGTACAGGCGCAGCCGTGCGTCGCCCCCCATGTAGCGGTTGCCGGCGATCGCCACCGCCTCCTGGCGGACCCGGTCGAGCCGGACCGAGTCGGTGCGGACGTCCTCCGGCCACGCCTCCAGCGCCGGCGTCCGCCAGCCTGCATAGCGCCCGAGCTCCGCGGCGGGCAGGGCCCGGATCCGATGGCCGGGCCACACGCCCCGGCTCTGCGGGTCGAGGTCATAGTCGAGCACCTGGAAGCTCGATCGGATCGTGGAGCCGAACGGGAGCTCCATCCACTCCATGCGGCGCCGGATCTCGACCTTCTGCGACCGGGGGAGCCAGACCCGACCGCGGATGAGGGCGTTCTCCAGCTCCACGCTCACCTGAACGAGCCGGGAGTCGACGTAGGAGGCGGGCGTGAAGCTCACCGCCAGCCGCGTCAGCTGCCGGGACTCCTGCTCGACGTCGAGGCTGCCGACGACGGCGGGAACGCCGGGATCGCGCGGGCGGACCTCGATCCGGTAGAGGCGGTGCCACTTACCGGAGATCTCCATCGCGAGCGAGTCGGTCAGGCGGTAGTCGTAGATCCGGATCGCGAGCGGGGCGAGCGGGTGAGGCGCGTCGCGGACCTCGTCGCCCTCCCCGATCCGGATCCGGTCGCCGTAATTGTCGAGGACGAGCGTCAGGTGATCGACGTGGTACCGGAGGTTCGTGGGCAGCCACTCCGTCTCGCGGCGCCCCACCAGCTCCTGGACCGAGCCGATCCCCCGCCGCCATCGAAGCTCGACCGCCACCTGGTCCGCGCGGACCGCCTGCTGACCGGCCGCGCCGCCGAAGTCGGCGACGTAGTGCACGCGGCCTTCGGCGTAGAGGTCGAAGCCGGCGAGCGTGCTGTCCCCCCACGGCCAGCGGCGGGCGTCGATCCCTGCCCGGACGAGGGCCAGGGTCCGCGGGTCGTTCCAGCCGTCCGCCGCCGGCTCCTGGGCGTGCAGCGCCGGGAGGGCGGGGAGCGGGAGGCCGGCGAGGAGGATCGCGAACGCCGCGCCCGGCACCGCTCTCCGGCGCCGGACGGGGGGCTGCCGCGGTCGAAGGGTGGACTGTCTCACGCGGAAGGAGTACCGGCCAGCCGTGCGGGGGTTTCGTCCCGCACCGGCCGGCCGGCGGAGGTCACTCCTCGCCGAACAGGTCTTCCTGGGGCTCGTCCTCGAGGCCGGGCTCGTGGCCGGCGAGCGAGCGGAGGCGGCGGAGCCAGAAGTCGGCGTCGATCCCGCCCTCCCGCTTGAGCAGGCGGCGGAGCACCGGCGGGAGGTCGGAGAGCTCCTCCACGAGGCTCTCGATCGCGCTGCGCATCGCCGTCGCGCGGGACACTTCGTCCGGCAGCGCCGCCATCTCGCCCAGGATCGTCTGCTCGGAGCGGGACGCCACGATCGGCTCCTCGCGGGTGGCGACCCAGACCTCGGTCCGCCGACCGGGTCCCCGTCCTTCCTCGATCGGAAGCAATCCGACGATCTCGTCGGAACGCCAGTATTTCCCGTACCCGAGATAGATCATCCGACCCGGGAGGATGTCCACGGTCCCTCCTGTGGAGAGCGGGTTGACGCGGCTTCCGGGAATAGTGTCCGGCGGGCCGGGAGGTCGCAAGCGGGGTGGCGCCGCCGCCCCCGCCGAGGCAGGGTACTTGCACTGCTTCAAGGGTCCCTCCCGGTCCGGGAGGGGACAGCGGAAGCGGACCCAGGAACGGAGCAACGCACCGTGGCCAAGATTCGGAAGGAAGTGGCGCTCCAGTACCACTCCGAAGGCCGGCCGGGGAAGATGCAGGTCGTCCCCACGAAGCCCTGCGCCACCCAGAGAGACCTGTCGCTCGCCTACACGCCGGGCGTCGCCGAGCCGTGCTGGGAGATCGAGAAGGACGTGGAGAACGTCTACAAGTACACGGCGCGCGGGAACCTCGTGGCCGTGGTCTCGAACGGCACCGCCATCCTCGGGATCGGAAACCTCGGCCCCGAGGCCTCCAAGCCGGTGATGGAGGGCAAGGGCGTGCTGTTCAAGCGGTTCGCCGACATCGACGTGTTCGACCTCGAGATCGACGCACCGACCCCCGCCGACGTGATCCGGTTCTGCGAGATGCTGGAGCCCACCGTGGGCGGCATCAACCTCGAGGACATCCACGCGCCCGACTGCTTCGAGATCGAGCAGACCCTCAAGGAGCGCCTGGACATCCCCGTGTTCCACGACGACCAGCACGGGACGGCGATCATCTCGGGTGCCGCGCTCCTCAACGCGCTCGAGCTCGTCGGCAAGAAGATCGAGGACGTCCGGATCGTGTTCTCGGGCGCCGGGGCCGCCGCGATCGCCACGGCCTGGCACTACGAGCGGCTCGGGGCGAAGCGGGAGAATCTCTGGTTCGTCGACTCGAAGGGCGTGATCAGCACGAAGCGGGACAACCTGACCCCTCAGAAGGCCCGCTACGCGGTGGACACCGACGCGACGACCCTCGCCGAGGCGGTCAAGGGCGCCGACGTGTTCGTCGGCCTCTCCGTGGCGGGGCTGTTGAAGCCGGAGATGGTGAAGTCGATGGCGCGGGACCCGATCGTGTTCGCGATGGCGAACCCGGACCCGGAGATTTCGCCGGAGGACGCGCTGGCCTCGCGCGACGACGTGATCATCGCGACGGGACGGTCGGACTACCCGAACCAGGTGAACAACGTCCTCGGCTTCCCGTTCATCTTCCGCGGCGCGCTCGACGTGCGGGCCAGCACGATCAACGACGAGATGTTCATCGCGGCCACGATGGCGCTCGCCACGCTGGCTAAGGAGGACGTGCCGGAGTCCGTCTCGGCGGCCTACGAGGGCCGGAGCCTCCGCTTCGGGCGGGACTACCTGATCCCGACTCCGTTCGACCACCGCGTGCTGATCTGGGAGGCCTCCGCGGTCGCCAAGGCCGCGATGGACACGGGCGTCGCTCGGAAGCCGGTGGAGATCGAGGAGTACAAGCGCCAGCTCGAGGCTCGGCTGGGACCGGCGCGCGAGCTGATGCGCGGGATCATGGAGAAGGCGAAGCGCACCCCGATGCGGATCGTGCTCCCCGAGGGCGAGGAGCCGGTCGTCGTCCGCGCGGCGCACGCTATCGTCGAGGAGCGGCTCGGGACTCCGATCCTGCTCGGCAATCCGAGGCGGATCCGAGCCATCGCCGAGCAGACGGAGACCGACCTCGACGGCGTCGAGGTCCTCGACCCCGAGGAGTCCGGGAAGCTCGACGAATACGCGGAGGCGTACTACGCGCGCCGCCGCCGGAAGGGGATCACGGCCGACGCCGCGCGGGCCTGGATGCGGGAGCCCAGCTACCACGCGGCGATGATGGTGGGACGCGGCGACGCGGACACCCTCGTCTCGGGCGCGAACATGAGCTATCCCGAGGCGCTGCGGCCGGCGCTCCAGACGATCGACCTGCTGCCGGGGGTCCAGAAGGTCGCCGGCCTCTACATGATGGTGTTCCGCGACCAGCTCTTCTTCTTCGCGGACACGACCGTGAACATCGACCCCGAAGCCGAGATCCTCGCCGAGGTCGCCGTGATGACCGCCGACTTCGCGCGCCGGCTCGGAATCGAGCCGTACGTGGCGATGCTCTCGTTCTCGAACTTCGGCTCGGCCCCCCACCCGGAGCAGGCGAAGGTCATGGAGGCCGTGCGCCTGATCAAGGAGCGGCGCCCCGACCTCGTGGTGGACGGGGAGATGCAGGCCGACACGGCCGTCGTGCAGGCGATTCTCGAGAAGACCTACCCGTTCTCCGACCTCAAGCGGCCGGCGAACGTGCTGATCTTCCCGAACCTCTCGGCGGCGAACGCCGCCTACAAGCTCCTCGCCCGGATCGGCGGAGCGGAGGCGATCGGCCCCGTGCTGCTCGGCCTCGACCGCTCGGTGCACGTCACGCAACGCGGCGCGACGGTGGCGGAGATCGTGAACCTGGCGGCGATCAGCGTGGTGGACGCCGAGCAGCGCCGTCACCAGAACGAGGGGTCCGGCTCCTGAGCCGGCCCCGCTCGTCGGGGTCGCGGCGGCCGTGAGCGGGGACGGGTCCCGCACCGTCCGCGACCCCCTCTGGGGCAACGTCAGCCTCGACCGCGCCGCCGCCGCGGTCGTGGATGCCCCCGAGTTCCAGCGGCTGCGGCGGGTCAAGCAGCTCGGCTTCGCCCACCTCGTGTACCCCGGCGCGGTGCACACCCGCTTCCTGCACGCGCTCGGGGTCTACCATCTCACCGGCCGCGCGGTCGAGGCGCTCGAGCGGAAGGGGGCCCTGGCTGACCTCTCGGATGCCGAGCGCGCGGCGCTCCCGGCGGTCCGGCTCGCGGCGCTCCTCCACGACGTGGGGCACTACGCCTTCTCCCACGCGATGGAGGAGCTGGAGCCGGACGCGATCCCGGGCCATCACGAGGAGGTCGCGGCGCGGTTCCTCCGGGCGCCGGCGATCCGAGGCGCGCTGGCGGAGCTGCCGGAGGCCGGCGGGGATGCGGACGCGCTGGTCGGGGCGCTGATCCGGGGCGTCTCCGCGCACCCCCTGCAGGGGCTGGTCTCCGGCTCGCTGGACCTCGACAAGATCGACTACCTGCGGCGCGACAGCCTGTTCTGCGGGGTCCCGTACGGGTCCGTGGACGTCGAGCGGCTGCTCGACTCGCTGACCCTCGCCCGGGAGGCGCCGGGGACTCCGCTCGAGGTCGCCGTGACCGAGAAGGGGCTCAGCGCGCTGGAGTCGCTCCTGTTCGCGAAGTACCAGATGTTCCGGAACGTCTACTGGCACCACGGCGTCCGCGCGGCCACGGTCGCGTTCCGCCGGCTCGTCGAAGGGGCGCTCGAGGCCGGCCTCCTCGCCCGCGAGGACCTCGCCGGCCCGACCGACGAGGAGCTGCTGGGCCTCCTGGCGTCGCGGATGCGCGAGCGCCGGGCCCCGCCGATCCTGGGGGACCTGCTCTCGGCGCTCGTCGACCGCCGGCTGCCGAAGCGGGTGCTGGAGCTGCAGGGCGACGAGCTGCCCGCGGGAATCGGGACCTGGGTGCCGGGCCGGCGCGAGCTGGTGCGGAGGCTGGAGGACCGGCTGGCGGTGGAGTGGGGCCGCGAGCCGGGCTCGGTGCTGCTCGACCATCCCGCGAACCCGCGCATGCTGGACCTGCGGCTGCTGCTGGTCCGGAGGCGGGGCGGGGTGCAGCGGCTGACCTCGGCCGGCGAGGAGGGGCTGATCGACCTGCCGCGGCTGGGCCTTTCCCTGCACCACGCGACGCGGGCGCTGCGCGTGTTCTGCCTGGAGCCGGCGGTCGAGATCCCGGGGCCCGACCGGCTGCTGGCTCTCCTCGCGCTGCCGGAGGACGAGGTCGCGCGCCGGCTGGGGCAGTCGGCTCCGCTGACCTGACGACCGCCTCCGCGCGGCCCCGGCGGCGGCGCCTAGCGTTCCGTCCGGTCGTCCCGCTCGAACACGTGGACCACGACGGCGGTGACGTTGTCGTTCCCGCCCGCGAGGTTCGCCTCGCTCACGAGTCGTCCCACCGCGGCCTCCGGCGCGTCGACCGCGCCGAGGATCTTCCGCACGCGGCTCTCCTCGAGCATGTCGGTGAGCCCGTCGGAGCTGAGCAGGAATCGGTCGCCGGCCCGCAGCGGGCCGACGTAGACGTCCGGCCGGGGCGCCGGCTCCGCCCCGAGCGCCCGCGTGATGATGTTCGACTGCGGGTGCCGCTCCGCCTGCTCGGGCGTGATCACGCCCCGGGCGACCTGCTCCTGCACCCAGGAGTGGTCGGTCGTGATCCGCGACAGGACGCCGTCGCGGAGGAGGTAGGCCCGGCTGTCCCCGATGTGCCCGACGATGTAGTGGTCATCCGGCCGGAGAACGAGCACGGTGGCGGTCGTCCCCATCCCGGTCCGGGACTCGTCCTGCCGCGCCTGCCGCACGATCTCCATGCCGGCGTCGCGGAAGGCGGCGACGAAGCGCTCCCGGGCCTCGTCGAGGCCTTCCTCGCTCCGAAGCTCGCACAGCAGCGTCCCGATCATCTCGGACGCGATGGCGCTCGCCACCTCGCCTGCCGCGTGCCCGCCCATTCCGTCGGCCACGAGGAACACGCCGGACTCGCCGGAGCAGAACACGGAGTCCTCGTTCTCCTCCCGCACCCGTCCCACGTCGCTGAGGGCCGCACAGGTCCACAGGAAACGTCCCATTCTCACCTCTGCGTCGCGTCCGCGGTGAGCTCCGGACGCGGAGCCGGGGGACCCGACCTCCCTCTATCTACCGACGCCTTCCCCCGCGGACAACCCGAGCCTCGCGGACGACCTCGACGCACGCCCCGTGCCCGGGCGCCGGCGAGGGCTTGCGCGATCGCGCCGGTTTGACGGGGGTGCGGTCGCCTTCGTAGCTTTCCGTCCGTTTTCGACGATGGAGGAGGGCACGTCGGCGACACCGCCTATGGCTCGTAACGGACGGTACACCGGCACGGTGCTCACGTCGGACCGTGTGAGCATGGTCGACCTCTACCTCGAGGACGTGAGCCGGCATCCCCTCCTGACCCCCGCGGAGGAGGACGCGCTCGCCCGCCGGGCGCGCGCCGGCGACGAGGATGCGCTCGAGACGCTGATCCGGTCGAACCTGCGGTTCGTGGTCTCCGTCGCGAAGCGCTATCAGAACCGCGGACTCGCGTTCGGCGACCTGATCCAGGAGGGAAACGTCGGGCTCGTCACCGCGGCGAAGAAGTTCGACCCGGACCAGGGCGTGAAGTTCATCTCCTACGCCGTCTGGTGGATCCGCCAGGCGATCCTCGCCGCGCTCGCCCGCCAAAGCCGCTCCGTCCGCCTGCCGCTGAACCGCGCCACCGAGCTCGCCCGCGTGCTGCGGGTGACGGAGGAGCTCAAGCAGTCGCTGGGGCGCGATCCCACCTCGAAGGAGATCGGGCAGGCCGCCGAGCTCGACCCGACCGTGGTCGAGGTCCTCCAGGCCCTGAACGTGACCGAGGTCCGGCTCGACGCGCCGATCGGCGACGCCGAGGATGGGAAGCTGATCGAGCGGTTCCTGGTCGACGAGACGAACATCGCGCTCGAGGTCGAGCAGCGGCTCCTCAAGGAGCAGATCGCGGTGGCGCTGGCCGGAATCCGCCCGCGCGACGCCCGCGTGCTCAGGCTCTACTACGGGCTGCAGGGGGAGTCGGAGCACACGCTCGAGCAGATCGGGCAGATCCTCGGCGTGACCCGCGAGCGGGTGCGCCAGCTCCGCGACCGCGCCCTGATCGACATCCGGCGCAGCGAGGCGGGGAAGTCGCTCAAGACGTTCGCGGTCGCCTGATCCCGCGCGGGGCCGCGCCGGCCGCCGGACGACGGGCGCCGGGCGCAGGGCGCGTCAGCCCCCCGCGGCCTCCGCGAGGATCCCGTCCGAAGGGCAGGACTCTGCCTCCGTCCACGTGATCGACCGGCGCCCCTCGACGTCCGGGCTCGCCGCGAGCCGGATCGAGCTCCCGTCCCGCCGCTCGACGAAGTCGATCCGCCCGGACGGACCGTCCACCGCTCCCCGGTAGACGAACAACTCCTTTCCCTCGCCGCCGCCGTACCGGCGCAGCTCCGACCACTCGGGCACGTATCCGCGGGCCGGGTCGAACCGGGCAAGGAAGAACAGCGATGTCGCGTCGCCGGCGGGGGCCGGCCCGTCCGGCCCGTCGTTGATCAGGTAGGTCGCCGCCATCGCCGGCTGGGAGTCGCCCGGCCAGTCGACCGCCTGGATGTCGGCCCGCTGCGCGAGGAACGGCCGGCGCTCGCCTCCCGCCCGCATCAGCTGCTCGGCGAGGATCGGGCCGAACGTGCGGATCCGGTTGTCCACCTCGAAGCGGGCCGGCGCCGCCGGCTCGCCCGGGGTCCCGACGCTCGCGAGGGCGTATGCCCTTTCCGGGGCCTTCGAGCCGGCCGGCAGCAGGGCGCGTCCCAGCGCGACCGGGAGGCACCGGGCGCGCGGCGCGCGCGTCCGGCCGTCGAGGACCAGGCTCCCGATCCGTCGCCCGCCGGCGTGGAGCTCGAGCGCCCGGCCTTCGGCGAGGAACGCCGAGTCGAACCGGGCCCGCCAGGCGTCGTCCCAGCTCTCCGGGAGGGCGATCGGCTCCGGTCCACGCTCCCCGAGGCGCGCGAAGGGGAACGCCCGGGCGTGGCCGGAGGCGGGGTCGATGGACACCTCGAACAGGAGCGGGCCCTCGGGCAGCGGGGCGGGCGGCGCCTCGACCGCGACGGCTCCGGACTCGACGGCCGGTTCCGGCTCCGGGGCCGGGTTCTCGAGCCGGATGCTGGCGCCACCCCACTCGACGTCGCAGCCCGCGACGAGGAGCGCGAGGACGATCCCCGACGCGCCGAGGAGGCGCGCGGGCCGCGCGGCTGGATCGGTGCGGGTCGGATTGTAGATTGTCACCTCCGGGCGCTCGGGGCACGAGCTTCGCATGCGCTTCGACGGCCGGAAGCTAGAGCGGCGCACCGGGCCGATCAACCTGCCCCTCCGGGGCGCGCGGCTCCGCGTCCCCGTTCCGACCCCAGCGCGGATGGCGAGTGTGACGGAGACCGTCGGCCTCTACACGCACCCGGCGTGCAGCCTGCACGACACGGGCTGGCGCCACCCCGAGCACCAGGGGCGCCTCCGCGGCGTCGTGCAGGCGCTCGCCCGGTCGCTGCCGGACCTGCACGGACGCGTCGAGGCGGTGGAGGGCGTGCCGCCCGACTCCGGGGCTCTGCTCCGCGTTCACGCCCCCGGGCACGTGAGCCGAGTGCGCGAGGCCGTGGAGGAGGCCGCCCGGCGCGAGACGATCGTCCGGCTCGACCCCGACACCGCGGTCTCCGGCGCCTCGTGGGATGCCGCGCTCGGCGCCGTCGGGTGCGCGCTCGACGCGGTCCGTGCGGTCGCGGAGGGCCGCTTCGCCTCCGCTTTCTGCGCGGTGCGCCCCCCGGGCCACCACGCGACCCCGTCAGCCGCGATGGGATTCTGCCTGTTCAACGGCGTCGCGCTCGCGGCGCGGACGGCGATCGAGGCGGGCCTCGCCCGTCGCGTCCTGATCGTGGACTGGGACGTGCACCACGGAAACGGGACGCAGGAGATCTTCTACGCCGACCCGGACGTCTGGTACCTGTCGCTCCACCAGAGCCCGTACTACCCGGGGACCGGGGCGGCCGACGAGCGGGGGCGGGCCGCCGGCGACGGGACGACCCGCAACCTGCCGATGCCGCCGGGCCTGGAGCCGGAGTGCTACGTCGACGCGCTGCTCGAGGCGTTCGACGAGGCGGCGGGGTTCGCGCCCGAGCTGGTCCTGGTGTCCGCCGGGTTCGACGCGGCGCGCGGCGATCCGCTCGGGGGCTTCACCCTCGACCCGGAGCACTACCGGCTCCTCACCCTCGAGCTCGCCCGGAGGACGCGCGGAACCGCCGGCGGCCGGATCGTCTCCTGCCTGGAGGGGGGGTACGATCCGGAGCAGCTCGGGCGCAACGTGGACACGCACCTGCGGGCGCTGGTCGAGGCGGCGACCGGCCGCCCGCCGAGGACGAAGCCTGAGGGGGACCGATGAAGCTGAGCTGGGAGCGAATCTCGATCCGTCCGGAGGTGCCGTTCCGGATCAGCCGGTCGGTGCAGGAGCGGGTCGACCGGGTGTGGGCCCGGTTGGAGGCGGACGGGGTCGAAGGCTGGGGCGAGGCCGACCCCTCGCCTTACTACGGGGAGACGGCGGACACGGTCGAGGCGGCCCTCGAGCGCATGCGGCCCCTGCTCGCCGCGGAGCGGGACCCGGACCGGCTGGAGGGAATCGAGCGCCGGCTCCGCGAGGCGGTGCCGGGGAGCGCGTCGGCGCACACGTCCGTCTCGGCGGCGCTGCACGACCTGTTCGGGAAGCGGGCCGGGATGCCGCTGTGGCGGCTGCTCGGACTCGACCCGTCCGAGGTCCCGCCGAGCTCCTTCACGATCGGGATCGACGAGCCGGAGGTGATGGCGGAGCGGGTGAGGGCCGCGACCGGCTGGCCGATCCTCAAGATCAAGCTCGGGACCGACCGGGACGAGGAGATCATCAGAGTCGTGCGCGAGGCCGATCCGTCGAAGCTGCTCCGGGTGGACGCGAACGCGGCGTGGACGCCGGAGACGGCGATCCGCAACCTCGGCTGGCTCGCCGAGCTGGGCGTCGAGATGGTCGAGCAGCCGCTGCCGCCCGGCGATCCCGAGGGCTGGCGCCGGGTGCGGGAGGCGTCGCCGATCCCGATCTTCGCGGACGAGTCCTGCCGCCGCGCCTCCGACGTCCCCGGCCTGCTCGGCCTGGTCGACGGCGTGAACCTCAAGCTCGCCAAGTGCGGGAGCATCCGCGAGGCGCTGCGCGCCGTGCACGCGGCCCGGGCCTGCGGGCTCGAGGTGATGTTCGGCTGCATGCTGGAGACGACCCTCGGGATCGCGTCCGCGGCGCACCTGGCCCCGCTTGCGGATCGCGCCGATCTCGACGGCGCGGCGCTCCTCGCCGAGGACCCGTTCGACGGGCCGCGGCTGGTGGACGCCCGGATCCGGCTCGGGCCGGAGCCGGGGCTGGGCGTCCGACTCGCCTGAGCCTGCGGTGCGCAGCTCCCTCCGCTTGCCCGTCCTCGCCACGTCGGCCGCGCTGCTGGCGTTCGCGAAGCCCGCGGCCGGCCAGGTCGTGGCCGGCGCGGTCGTGGAGGCGGAGTCGGGAGCGCCGATCTCGGGAGCGTTCGTGCTGCTCGAGGACGAGGGCGGCGAGGTCCGGGCCCGCGCGCTGAGCGGCCCGGGCGGGACCTTCCGGGTCGAGGTGCCGGGGCCGGGCGCGTGGCGGCTGCGGCTCGAGCGGATCGGCTACGCGGTCGCGACGTCGCCCCCGCTGCGGCTCGAGGCCGGAGAAGTGCTGGAGTATCGCTTCGAGGTCGAGGTGCGCCCGGTACGCCTTCGGGAGATCCCCGTCGAGGAGCGGGCCCGTTGCGACGTGCTGCCGGCGGAAGGCGTGGCCCTGCAGGAGACCTGGGACGAGGCACGGAAGGCGCTCTCGGCCACGGCCTGGACCGGCCAGCAGCCGTACTTCCGGTTCGACGTGGTGCTGCACACGCGGCGCCTCGACGCGCGCGGCCGCCCGCTCGACGGGCCCGTGCTGGAAGAAGCCCGCTTCTTCGGACGTCACCCTTTCCGCTCGATCCCTGCCCGCGACCTCGTGCTCGGCGGCTTCGTCCAGGAGCCCCCCGGCCTCGTGGCCTACTACGCTCCCGACGCGGACGTACTGCTTTCAGCCACTTTCGTTCGCCGCCACTGCTTCCGCCTCGAGCGGAGGGACGGCCTGCTCGGGCTCCGGTTCAGGACTCTCCCGACGAGCCGCCTGGCGGACATCGAGGGCGTGATGTGGCTCGACCCGGCGAGCGCCGAGCTTCGAAGCCTCGACTTCCACTACGTGAACCTCGAGGGCCCGGCGGACGGCGAGCGGCTCGGCGGCCGCGTCGAGTTCGACCGGCTGCCCACTGGCGCGTGGATCGTCCGACGCTGGTGGATCCGCACCCCGGTGATCGAGTGGGTCGGGAGCGGCCGGCCCCGCGATCCGGGCCGGCTGAAGGTCGTGGCGATCGACGAAGGGGGCGGGCAGGTGACGGCGGTGTGGCTGACGGCGCGGATCGCGGGCCTGATCCCGGTGGACACGCTCGACGTCACGGCTCCGCCCGACTCGCTTCTCGTCCGCTACGATCTCGAGGAACCGGGGCCCGTCGAGCCTCGGTGAGCCCCGGCCGGGTCCGGCGCCGGCCGGGTCAGAGCAGGTGCTCCGGGTCCCGGTCGAGCTCGAGCCGCATGCCGGAAGGGACGGGCCCGCGGCGCGCGAGGTAGCGGAGCACCGAGCCCAGCTCGGCGGCCGAGTCGCTCTTCAGGAGCAGGTGCCATCGCCAGCGCCCCCGGAGCCGGTCGATCGGACAGGGAGCGGGACCGAGCAGGTCCGTCCGCTTCAGCGCCGTCTCCGCGAGCAGTCCCTCGATCCAGGCGGCCAGCGCCTCGGCCGCCTCCGTCACCTGCGTCTCGCCGGTCCCGCTGACGACCACGTTCGCGAGCCGCCGGACCGGCGGATACCCGGGTCCGGCCCGGTCTTCCATCTCCTGGCGTGCGAAGCCGACGTAGTCGTGGGCGAGCGCCGTGCGCAGCGCGAAGTGGGAAGGCCGGCCGGTCTGAACGAGGACCTCCCCGGGGACCGTCCCGCGCCCGGCGCGCCCCGCCACCTGGGAGAGGAGCTGGAACGTCCGCTCCGAAGCGCGGAAGTCGGGGAGGTTGAGCCCGACGTCGGCGTCGATCACGCCGACCAGCGTGATCCCCGGAAGGTCGAGGCCCTTCGAGATCATCTGCGTGCCGACCAGGATGTCCACCTCTCCGCGGCGCACGGAGTCGAGGATCCGTCTGTGCGCCCACTTCTCCCCTGTCGTGTCCACGTCCATCCGGGCGATCCGGGCGGCCGGGAACTCCTCCCCCAGGTGCCGCTCCACCTGCTCCGTCCCGACCCCGGTGAACGAGAGGGTCTGCGCCCGGCATTCCGGGCAGGAGTCGCGCGCCGGTTCCTGGAATCCGCAGTGATGACACACGAGCCGGTCGCGGCGGCGGTGCCAGGTGAGGGAGACGTTGCAGCTCCGGCAGGCCGCGACCCAGCCGCAGGCGGGACAGCCGACCCAGGTGGAGTGCCCTCTCCGGTTCAGCAGCAGAAGGGACTGCTCTCCCCGCTCGAGGCGCGCCGCGAGCGCGTCCCGGAGGCGGCTCGACAGGATGCGCGGCGGCGGCCCCTCCTCCTCCCGGAGGTCGACGAGCTCGACCGCGGGCAGCGGATGCGGGGTGGCGCGATGAGGGAGCTCGAGCCTGCCCCAGAGTCCCCGCTCGGAGTTCGCCCAGCTCTCGAGCGACGGCGTCGCCGAGCCGAGGATGCAGAGCGCTCCCTGGAGCCGCGCGCGCATCACGGCGACCGCGCGGGCGTGATATCGGGGTGTCTCCCCCTGCTTGTAGCTTCCGTCGTGCTCCTCGTCGACGACGATCACCCCGAGGTCGGCGAGCGGCGCGAACACGGCGGAGCGGGTCCCCACCGCGACGCGCCTGCGTCCCTCGCGGAGCGCCGTCCAGGCATCGCGGCGCTCGCCAGCGGAGAGGCCCGAGTGGAGCACCGCCACCTCGTCCCCGAACGCGGCGCGGACCCGCTCGACCGTCTGGGGGGTGAGCGAAATCTCGGGCACGAGGAACAGCGCCGAGCGCCCCCGCTTCAACGCCGACCGGATGAGCCTGATGTACACCTCGGTCTTGCCGGAGCCCGTAACCCCGCGCAGCACGACGACCCCGGGCTCCGGCAGGGCGGCGCGGCGCAGGAGCTCCGCGAGGGCGCGCTCCTGGTCGACGTTCGGCGTGACCGGCGTCATCTCCGGGAGCGGCTCGTCCGCGAACGGGTCCCGCTCGACCGCATCCTCGGAGATCTCCGCGAGCCCCCGCTCGACGAGGCCGGCGATCACGCCGCGGCCGAAGCCGAGCCGGCGCTCCAGGTGCGAGACCTCGGCCCGGCCGCCGAGCGACTCCAGCACCTCCCAGGCCTCGCGCTGCCGCCGCGCCCGCCCGAACGCCGCATCCCTCTCCATCAGGGTCGGGAGCTCACGCGTGAGCCGGATCACCTGGCGCCGGAGCTCGCCGCCGCCCGCGCGGGCGCCGCCCATCATGCCCGGCGGCAGGGCCGCGCGGTAGACGAGGCCGGTCGGAGCGACGTAGTAGTCGGCCACCCAGCGGCAGGTCTCGAGCAGCGTGGCGTCGAGCACGGGCTCCTCGTCGAGGACCTCCCGGATCTCCCGCATCCGGGCGCCCCCGGCCTCGGGGGCCTCCACGAGCGCCTCGATCACGCCGATCTCCCGGCGCCGCCCGAAGGGGACCGAGACCCGGAACCCCGGCCGCGCGCGGTCAACGAGCGGACCCGGAACCCGGTAATGAAAGCCCTGGAGCACGGGCCGGGCGAGGTGGACGCGTGCGTACGGACCGCCCGTCGCGTCGCCCGGCGTCACCTCCTGCTCACGCGGCATTCTTGACGTCCCGCTCGCGGCTCCTCCAGATTCCCGCGCGAGGAGGGAGGAAACGGGGGATCGCATGGGCTGTCTTGCACTCAACGCGTCGTACGAGCCGCTCACCATACTGCCGGTCCGTCGGGCACTGCGCCTGATCATCGACGAGAAGGCGGAGCCGCTCGAGGTCGACCCGGAAAGGCCGTTCCGCTCCGAGAGCGGCGTCTGGGCCGCACCGGTCGTCATCCGTCTCGTCCGCTACATCCACGTGCCGCGGCGCTTCCGACGCCAGGTGACGAACACGTTCCTGTTCGCGCGCGACGGCTACCGCTGCCAGTACTGCGGCCGGCACCGCCAGGAGCTCGGGTACCGCGAGTCGCTCACGCGCGATCACGTGGTTCCGCTCTCGCGGGGCGGCGACAACGGCTGGCTCAACGTCGTGACCTCCTGCAGCCGGTGCAATCTGCGGAAGGGGAACCAGATCCCGGGCGAGTGCGGGCTCCACCTCCGGTCGGAGCCCGCCGTGCCCGACGGGGTCGAGCTCATCTGGGCGGTGCGGAGGGTGACGCCGATCCAGGCCCGCTACATCCGGATGTTCTACGGCGAGGACGTTCTCCGCGCCCTCTCCGCCTGAGCGGGACGCGACGCGCGTGGGCATGGGCAACCTGGGGATCTCCGAGCTCCTCGTGATCTTCGTCATCGTCCTCGTGTTCTTCGGACCGCGAAGGATGCCGGAGATCGCGCGGTCGCTGGGCAGCGCGATGCGCGAGTTCCGTCGCAGCCTGAACCAGATCCAGCGGGAGTTCGAGGAGGCCGACCCCAGGAGCGCCTTCCGTGGGGACCGCTCGATCCTCGACCGGATGCCGGAGCCCGTCCGGCCGCGCCCGCCGGCGCAGCCGGAGTCCGCGGCCGAGCTCACCCGCGAGGGCGTGGTGCCGGTCGGGTCCGATCCCGGCGCCGCGGAGCCGCCCGCCGCGCCGGATGGTCCTCCTCCCGGGGAGGCCCCCGAGCCCCGGCCAGCTACGGACCCGGGCAGCGGATCCGACTGAGTTGCGGCGGACGCCCGTCGCGTCCCTCGCTCGCGAGATACAGCGTGATTCCGTCCGCCGCCCAGCTGAGCCCCTCGCCCTGAGGCTCGAACGCCGGCAGCAGAGGCGCCACCGCGGGGGCCTCTGAGGTGTCCTGCGCCGCCGAGCCCCGCCAGTTCAGCAGGTACAGGTTCACGTAGCTCCGGATCGCGAGCCGCCGCCCGTCGGGGGAGAGGTCGGCGGCCGTCACGAGCTGCGAGGTGTGAAGGCCGACGGGAATCGCCAGGCTCCCGACCCGCCGCAGGGTGACGGTCGCTCCCGCCGCCGTCTCGAGGTCGGTGAGCGGGACCGAGTAGAGCTGGACTCGACCTTCCCGGCCCTTCGACACGACGAGCAACTCGCCGTGGACGTCATCGACGACGAGCCCCTCGGCGTCCCGCGGTCCGTCGGGGTAGACGAGCTCCCAGCTCGCCAGCGGCGCGATGACCTGGTCGCAGGAGCCGGGCGGCGGAGCGCTCCCTCCCTCCGCGTCGCCTGACGCCGCGTCTCCCGGGACGGAGCATCCGGCGGCGGGAAGCTCGGGCAGGGGCAGCCGGTGGACGCGCACGCTGGGGTACACCCCGCTGTTGTCCCCGATGTCCCCGAGGTGGAGGCACCACCCCTCGCCGCAGCGGCCGAGAGCGATGTCCTCGGGGTCCCGGTCGGAAGCTCCCGTCACCCGGACCGTGGAAAGGAGCGCGCCGGTCGTGTCGACGGCGAACAGGAGAGGCTCGTTTCCGCTGTCGTTGTGGAGCCAGAACAGGTCGGGCCGTCGCGGATCGCGCGTCAGCCCGGATGCCTCGCCCAGGCTCGCCGGCAGCACGGCGACCGGCACGGCCATCTCGCAGACGGCGACGGCCTCCTGCGCCGTCACGCCGGCGCCGGGCGAGCAGGCGGAGCCGCAGAGGGCGAGCGCGGCGATCCACGCCGCCGCCCCGCGCGCGGGTCGCGGCGTCACCGGGCCTCCACCCCGTCCCGCGCGTCCCCGTCCCGCGCGTCCCCGTCCGCGCGGATCGCGGCCGGGAAGCGGGACCAGTCGGCGGAGGATCGGACGAGCACGCGGATCCTCTGTCCCCTCTCGCACGGGGCGCACAGGGTGGCCGTCCGCTGCCCCAGCGGGAGGGTCCGCTCCCCGATGCGGTACTCGCCCGGCGCCCCTTCGACGTCGATCGAGAGGCTGCGGCCCGCCAGGGGCCCGGGCACCCTCCACTCGCCCGCGAGCGACCACCCGGCGGACGCCGGCGGCGCGTCCGAGGGCCCCAGCCGGCCGGCCGGGCTCGACTCGGGAGACTCGCGGACCGTCCAGCCGACGAGCCGGATCGGTTCCTCCCGGGAGGCCGGCACCTCGCGCGGCGGGACCAGGAGCCGCCGCTCCTGTCTCTTCGCCCAGCCGATCTCCGTCTCCAGGGCGTGCCCCGATTCGGCCGCACGCCGCAGCCGGTCCAGCGGCAGCCAGAGCTCGGTCCGCACGGGCGCGCCGGGCGTGAGCCAGCGGGCCTCACCCTCGGCCTCCGCGCCCCCCGCGCGCAGCTTGAACCGGACCAGGTCCACGGGGGTCGGGCTCCAGGCCGTCGCGTCGACGGACAGCCCGCCGAGCAGCGCGTCGCCGCGCCACGCGAGGTGACCGGTCGCGCGCGCCGCCGGCTCCACCAGGATCCACGGCTCCGGGCCGGTGCGTACCTCGCCCGGCGGGCGCGACGCCTGGACGCGCAGGCCCTGCACGCCGGAACCCCCGGTCGCCTCGTCGGGAAGGAGCCGCGCGGCGAACCCGAGATCGCCGCCGCCCCCGATCGCGCGGAGGAGGACCGTGTTCCAGCCGGCGCCGAGCCGGACCCGGATCGGGTCCTCGTCCCCTGCCTCCAGCGGCTCGCCGTCCAGCCCGAGCAGGGGCCGGCCGTTCAGCCAGGCCCGGACCCGGGTCCCGTC
Organism: Gemmatimonadota bacterium; assembly: GCA_046484665.1. GTDB lineage: Bacteria > Gemmatimonadota > Gemmatimonadetes > Palauibacterales > Palauibacteraceae > Carthagonibacter. Next base: position 24,601 of record JAWOIN010000044.1, on the reverse strand, counting down.
GACCCCGCTCCAGGCGAGTCGGAGCGTTCGGTCGTCGGGGCTGCGCAGGTAGGCGTGCGCGAAGACGAGAGCCGCGCCGCCGGCGACGGCGCCTTCCGCGCCCGCGCCGCCGGCATCCGGGCCGTCCCGGCCCGCGGCGAGGGAGTCGAGTCGGAAGGTCGCCGAGCCGTCCAGGCGGACGAGGCTCCACTCGACCCCGGCCGCCTCGCGGCCCCGGTCGGGGAGGACCCCCTCGGGGCCGGGCGCGGAGAGCGGCGAGCCCTCCTCGGCCCGCGCCGCGGGAAACGCGGCCGAGACGAGCCAGCGGTCGAGGGCGAAGGCCGTCCCGACCGGTCCCGGCTCCTGCGCCCCCGCGGGGGAAGCGAGGGCCAGTGCCAGGACGGAGAGGGCGAGCCGCGAGCCACGGCGCGGGCGGCGCCCGCCCGGCCGGGTCCCTGGTGTCGCGTACGGCATGGAGCTCCGTTCGTTGCTTGACCGACGAAACCGCCCGAGTCTAACCTCCTGCCCGGAATACCGCACCGACCGTCCCGGGGATCCGCCCCGGGGTCGCGAGCCGGGCGCGGAGACGGCCGACGGGGAGCGCGTGCGTGAAGCGGATCGTGACGCTCCGGGTGAACGGCGACCTGCACGAGCTGGGAGTTCCCGGGCACTGGACGCTCCTCGAGGCGCTCCGCTACGGCCTCGGGCTCACGGGCTCCAAGCAGGGCTGCGACAAGGGGGACTGCGGCGCCTGCACGGTGCTCCTCGACGGCGAGGCCGTGCTCTCCTGCCTCCTCCCCGTCCCCGAGGCGGAGGGCCGCGACGTCCGCACCGTCGAGGGGCTCGCCGGTCCCGGCGGGCTCCATCCTCTCCAGGAGGCGTTCGACATCACGGGGGCGGCCCAGTGCGGGTTCTGCACGCCCGGCATCCTGTGCGCCGGCGCGCAGCTCCTCGCGGAGGGCGGGGTCCCGGACCGGGCAGCGATCGAGGAGGCCCTGTCCGGCAACCTCTGCCGCTGCACCGGCTACACGAAGATCTTCGAGGCGGTCGAGCTGGCCGCGCGGGCGATGCGTGAGGGCCGGTCGCCGGCGGAGCTGGTCGCGGCGGAGCGGGAGGCGCGCGCCGATGCACCCTGACGAGCTGAACGCACGCCAGGAGCGCTCCGCCGATCCCGCCGCCGTCGCGGCGGGCCTCGTGCCGGGCGGGCACCGGGTGCTCGGACGCCGGAACCGCCGCTACGAGGGGCACGCGAAGTCCACGGGCCGGGAGGTCTACACCGACGACCTCGCGCCGCCCGGGATGCTGCACGGGAAGATCCTCCGCAGCCCGCATCCGCACGCACGCATAGTGTCGATCGACACTGCACACGCGATGGCCGTGGAGGGCGTGCGCGCCGTGATCACGGGCCGCGACATGCCCGAGCCGTACGGAATCATCCCGTGGACCCGGGACGAGCACGCGCTCGCCCTCGACAAGGTCCGCTTCGTCGGCGACGCTGTGGCGGCCGTGGCGGCGGTCGACGAGGACGCGGCGAACCGGGCGCTCGCGGCGATCCGGGTCGAGTACGAGATCCTGCCCGCGATCCTCGACCCGCGGGAGGCGCTCGCTGCCTCGGCGGTTCCGATCCACGAGCCGAAGCGGGAGGGCCGGAACGGGAACGTGACGAAGCACGTGCGCCTGGAGTTCGGCCCCGTGGACGACGAGATGGACGCGGCGGAGGTGGTGGTGGAAGGCGACTACTTCTTCCACGGCACGACGCACGCGCCGATCGAGCCGCACTGCGCGATCGCGCGGGCCGACGCGAACGGCCTCCTCACGGTCTGGTCCTCCACGCAGGTCCCGCACTACCTGCAGCGCGAGATCGCCCGCGTGCTCGACCTCGACGTGGCGCAGGTGCGCGTCGTGCAGCCGGCGGTGGGCGGGGCGTTCGGCGGCAAGTCCGAGCCGTTCGACCTCGAGTTCTGCGTCGCGCTGCTCGCGCTGCGCACCGGCCGCCCCGTGAAGATCCTCTACACCCGCGAAGAGCTGTTCTACAGCCACCGCGGCCGCCACCCGATGGAGATGTGGTACCGGGTCGGCGCCTCGAAGGACGGGGAGATCCGGGCGATCGACGCCCGCACGATCCTCGACGGCGGCGCCTACGCGTCGTTCGGGCTGGTGACCACCTACTACAGCGGCCAGCTGCTCACCGCGCCGTACCGGATCGGCTCCTACCGATTCGAGTCGACCCGCGTCTACACGAACAAGCCGCCGTGCGGCCCGAAGCGCGGCCACGGATCCGTTCAGCCCCGGTTCGCCTTCGAGATCTCGCTCGACAAGGTGGCCGAGCGGATCGGGATGGACCCGATCGAGCTCCGCCGCCGGAACTTCATGGGCACGGGGAAGACGGTGAACGAGTTCACCGTGAAGTCGAACGGCTTCCTCGAGTGCCTGGACGCCGTGGAGCGCGCGAGCGGCTGGAAGGAAAAGCGGGGGAGGCTGCCGTACGGCCGCGGCGTCGGCGTGGCCGGCTCCTGTTACATCAGCGGCACCAACTACCCGATCTACCCCAACGCGATGCCGCAGGCCGCCGCGCAGGTCCAGGTCGAGCGCTCGGGCCGGGTCACGGTGTTCCACGGGGCGAGCGAGATCGGCCAGGGATCGGACTCGACGATGGCCGCGATCGCGGCCGAGGAGCTCGGCGTCCCGCTCGCCTACGTGCGGGTCGTGTCGGCGGACACCGACCTGGTCCCGGTGGACCTCGGCGCCTACTCGTCGCGGGAGACGCTGATGGTCGGCCGCGCGACGCAGATGGCGTGTCTCGAGCTGGCGGGAAAGGTCCGGGGGGCCGTCGCGAGGGCGTGGGAGATCCCGGCCGCCGCCGTGCGGCTGGTCGGCGGCTGGGCGATGGACTCGGCGGGAACGGGCGTCGACCGGCGGCGGATGCCGATCGCCGAGGCGTTCCAGCTCGCCGAGGCCGTGCACGGGACGCTCGGGGCGGTCGGGCACTACGACACGCCGAAGGACGTGCACGGCGAGTACCGGGGCGGCACGATCGGCGCCTCGCCCGCCTACTCGTTCACGGCGCACGTGGCCGAGGTCGAGGTGGACCCGGAGACCGGCTTCGTCGACGTGAGGACGATCTGGGTGGCGCACGACTGCGGGAAGGCGCTGAACCCGATGCTGGTCGAAGGCCAGATCGAGGGTTCCGCCTACATGGGGTTCGGCGAGGCCGTGATGGAGCACCACCGCGAGAAGCGGGGCGGGCCCGGAGACGGCCTGCACGACGCGCCGTCGCTCCTCGACTACCGGATCCCGACCTCGCGGGACTGCCCCGAGTTCGTCTCCCTGATCGTCGAGTCGAACGACCCGGAAGGCCCCTACGGCGCGAAGGAGGCGGGAGAGGGGCCGCTCCACCCGTCGCTCCCGGCGATCGCGAACGCGATCCACGACGCGGTCGGCGTCCGCATCGACCGCCTCCCGTTCACGCCGGACCGGGTGTGGCGAGCGATCCGGGAGGCGGGGTCGAACCGCGCCGACGCCCGGACCGGCTGACGGGCCGCCCGATGCGGACCCTCTCCCGGCTGCTCGAGAACAACCGCGCCTGGGCGCGGGCCCGCGCCCGGGACGACCCCGATTTCTTTTCCCGCCTCGCGCGGCAGCAGGCGCCGCCGTTCCTCTGGGTGGGCTGCTCCGACAGCCGGGTGCCCGCGAACGAGATCGTGGGGCTGGATCCGGGCGAGCTGTTCGTGCACCGGAACGTGGCGAACGTCTTCGTGCCGACCGACCTCAACGCGCTGTCCGTGCTCCAGTTCGCGGTGGACGTGCTGAAGGTCCGCGATGTGATCGTGTGCGGGCACTACGGCTGCGGCGGCGTGAAGGCGGCGCTCGAGGACGAGCGGCACGGGATCGTGGACCTGTGGCTGGCCAACGTCCGCGAGGTGCGCGACGAGCACGCCGCGCGGCTCGCCGGCCTGTCCGGCGCGGAGCGGCTCGGCCGCCTGTGCGAGCTGAACGTGCTCGAGCAGGCCGCGCGCGTCTGCCGGACGCAGGTCGTCCGCGACGCCTGGGAGCGCGGTCAGCCGCTCGGCGTGCACGCGTGGATCTACGGCCTCTCGGACGGTTTCCTGCGGGACCTCGGGATGACCGTCGCAGCGCCCGGGGAGCTGGCCCCGGCCCGCGACGCCGCGCTGGACCGGCTCGGCCGCTGAGGCGGCACGCCCGGCGGTCCCCGGGCCGGGACCCGGCGCGCGCCCGCCGGCGGACGGGCCCTCAGAATCGCTCCCCGCGCTCCTCGCGGAGGCGGCTTCCCACCGGCCGGATCCTCGACCACATGGTGTGGAAGTAGAGCGCGAGACCGGTGACCTGGGCCGCCGCGGTCGCGATGATGACCCAGCCGAGCCAGGCGCCGGGGACCGCCGGACGCGCCGCCTCGCCGAGGAAGCGCACGAGCGTCGCCGGCGCGAGCAGCCACCAGGCGGCCTCGATCCGGGCGGGCCGGTAGCGGGTGTCCCCCCGGGCCGGCCGCGGGAAGAGCCACAGGGCCACGCCCAGGATCAGGAACATCACGAAGCCGACCCCGACGACGTGGGCGTGCGCCGAGACCTGATGGGGAGCGGGCCACGTTCGCCCGATCTCGCGTCTGGCGAGGAGCCAGCCGCCGTAGCCCAGCCCGAGGAACAGGAAGACAACCGCCGTCTTGATGAAACGGCGGACGAGCGCGAACACCGCTCAATCCTCCAGCCGACGCAGCATCACGAGCATCATCCGGAACGGGGACAGGGCGCGGACGGCGTGCGGCACGCCCGCCGGCAGCCGAAGGCCCTCGCCCGCCGCCACGGCGTGCGCCTCGCCGCCGATCGTGATCTCCGCCTCGCCGTCGACGCCGACGACCAGGGCCTCGTGCGGGGTCGTGTGCTCGGTCAGTCCCTCCCCGGCGCCGAACGCGAACAGGGTCACGTTCCCGGATCGCTCCTTCAGCACGATCCGGCTCACGACGGCCCCGGCCTGGACCTCCACCAGGGAGGCGAGCGGGGCGGGGCGCGACAGCGGCGACGGGTCGATCACGATGCCACCTCCTTCTGGCGGGCCACGAGCTCGCGGATCCCGGCGCCCGCGAGTGCGATCATCTCCTCCAGCTCGTCGACCCGGAACGGTCTTCCCTCCGCGGTGCCCTGCACTTCCACCAGGCGCCCGTCGTCGAGCGCCACCACGTTGAAGTCGGCGCCGGCGCGGGAGTCTTCCCGGTAGTCGAGGTCGAGGCAGGGGACGTCCTCCACCAGGCCGACGCTCACCGCGGCGACGAACGAGCGCAGCGGGATCCGCTCGATCCTCCCGTCGCGGACGAGCCAGCGGCCCGCCTCGTGCAGGGCCACGCAGGCGCCGGTGATCGACGCGGTGCGCGTCCCGCCGTCGGCGGACAGCACGTCGCAGTCGACGAGGATCGTATGGGCCCCGAGCGCATCCAGATCGGTGGCGGCACGCAGCGAGCGGCCGATCAGGCGCTGGATCTCCTGCGTCCGGCCGCGCGGGCCGCTCCGCTCGCGGTCCGTGCGGGTGTGGGTCGACCGGGGGAGCATCCCGTACTCGGCCGTCACCCAGCCGCCCCGTCCCTCGCGGTGGGACGGCACCCCATCCACCACGCTGGCGGTGCACAGGACCCGGGTGCCGCCGAACGAGACGAGGCAGGAGCCCTCGGCGTAAGGCGCCGCGCCCGGCTCGAGGCGGACGGGACGCAGCGCCCCCGGGTCTCGTCCGTCGTGCCTCGGATGTGTCATCTTTCCCCCCGGATCTCACGCTCGATTTCGATGCGGACTCCCTCCGGGGCGAAACTGCGGGCTCGGACCCCGGGCCGCGAGCGCGGCGCACGAGAGACGAGAGATGCTGGACTGGCTGGGAACGCTCGACCCGATTCTCCAGGCGCTCGTCGCCGGGGGCTTCACGTGGCTGGTGACCGCGCTCGGCGCCGCGGTCGTCGTGTTCACGCGCGGCCTCCGTCCGTGGCTCGTGGACGCGATGCTCGGCTTCGCGAGCGGCGTGATGCTGGCGGCGAGCTACTGGTCGCTGCTCGCGCCGGCGATCGCGATGTCCGCCGGAGGCGGCCTGCCGGGGTGGTTCCCGGCGGCGTCGGGCTTCGTGGGCGGCGCGATCGTGGTCGGGATCGCCGATCGGATCCTGCCCCACCTTCACCCCCTGGCGCCCGTGCACGAGGCGGAGGGAGTGCCGACCCGGTGGCAGCGGTCGACTCTCCTGGTGACGGCGATCACCCTCCACAACGTGCCGGAGGGGCTCGCCGTCGGGGTAGCGTTCGGGGCCGCCTCGCTCGGGGTCGCGACGGCGGCGGGAGCGAGCCTCGAGGGGGCGGTCGCGCTCGCGCTCGGGATCGGCCTGCAGAACTTCCCCGAGGGCGTGGCCGTGGCGATGCCGCTGCGGGCGGCCGGCGTCTCGCGCGCGAGGAGCTTCTGGGCGGGGACGTTCTCCGCCGCGGTGGAGCCCGTGGCGGCCGTGATCGGCGCGGCGGCCGTGATCGGCGTGCAGGCGATGCTGCCGTACGCGCTCGCGTTCGCGGCCGGCGCGATGGTCTACGTGGTGGTGGAGGAGCTGATCCCGGAGTCGCAGCGAGGCGGCCGGACGGACCTCGCCACCGCGGCGACGGTGATCGGCTTCACCGTCATGATGGTGCTGGACGTGGCTCTCGGGTGAGGGAGAACCGATGACAGGAGAGGACTCGAAGGGCCGGACGGAGACGGGCCGGACGGAGACGGCCACCCTCGGCGGCGGCTGCTTCTGGTGCACCGAGGCCTTGTTCCAGCGGATCGAAGGCGTCGTCTCCGTGGTCCCGGGATACGCCGGGGGCCACGTTCCGCACCCGACCTACGCGCAGGTGTGCGGGAAGGGGACCGGCCACGCAGAGGTCGTGCAGGTGACGTTCGATCCCGCGGCCATCTCCTTCCAGGAGATCCTCGAGATCTTCTTCGCCACGCACGATCCCACGACGAGGGACCGGCAGGGGAACGACGTCGGCCCGCAGTACCGCTCGATCGTCCTCGCGCGCGACGCGGAGCAGGAGCGGATCGCGCGCGACGCGATCGCGGCGCTGGAAGCGGAGGGCGTCTTCGGCCGTCCGATCGCCACCGAGATCGGGCGCCTCGGGACGTTCTGGCCGGCCGAGGAGGAGCACCGGGACTACTACCGGCGCAACTCCACGCAGCCGTACTGCACCTTCGTGATCGCGCCGAAGCTGGCGAAGCTCCGGAAGGGCTTCGCCGGCCGGCTCGGGGACTGAGGACCGGGGCGCCGCCGCCGCCCGATCGGGACGGAAGGGAGAGGGACCGTGCGGATTCCGCCGTTCGAGATGGAGCGCTGGCAGTCGCTCTGGGAGAACCGCGTCCGGTACAACCTGTCCGAGAGCGGGGTCGCCCCGTTCACGCTCGAGGAGCTCGTGGAGCTGACCGGCCACGATCCCTCCGGCACGCTGCTCGGATACGGGCACACGGAGGGCTCGCCGGCTCTCCGCGAGCGGATCGCCGCGCTCTACCCTGGGGCGACGGCGGCAAACGTGGTCGTGACCGTGGGGAGCGCCGAGGCGAACTTCGTCGCCTGCTGGCGACTGATCGAGCCCGGCGACCGGGTGGTGATCGTGACGCCCACCTACGGCCAGACTCCGGGGCTCGCGGCCGGCCTCGGCGCCGAGGTGGTCGACCTTCCGCTCCGCGAGGAGCTGGGCTGGCAGCCCGCGCCCGGGGCGCCCGCGGAGACGATCCGGCCGGAAACGCGTCTCGTAGTCGTCACCAACCCGAACAACCCGACCGGAGCCGTGCTGGCCCCGGAGGCGATCGACGGGATCGTCGAGGCGGCGGAGCGGACCGGGGCGTGGATCCTCGCGGACGAGGTGTACGCCGGCGCCGAGCTCGACGGCCCCGTGACTCGCTCGCTGTGGGGAAGGACGCCGAAGGTGGTCGCCACCGCGTCTCTGTCGAAGGCGTACGGACTTCCGGGGCTCCGCGTGGGCTGGCTGGTCGCCCCGGCCGGCTGGCGGGACGAGCTGTGGGCGCGCAAGGACTACACGACGATCGCCCCGTCGGTCGTGTGCGACGGGCTGGCGGCCGCCGCGCTCGAGCCGGCGGCCCGGGCCCGGATCCTCGCCCGGGGGCGTCGGACCCTCCGCGAGCGGCTGGGCGTCCTCACCGACTGGGCCGCCGGGCACGGCGGGCTGCTGCGCCTCCGGCCGCCCGACGCCGGCGCGATCGCCTTCCTCGGGTACGGCCTGGACCTTCCCTCGGCCGAGCTGGCGGAGCGCCTCCGGCTCGAGCGGGACACGCTGATCGTGCCGGGCTCCCAGTTCGGGCGGGAGGGTTACTTCCGCATCGGCTACGGGTACTCGGAGGAGCACCTGCGCGGAGGCCTGTCCGAGCTGTCGGGGCTGCTCGCCGTCCTGCTCGAAACAGCCGCGGCTCGCGCCCCGTAGGGATGCGCACGGGCGGTCCGCAGGGGGCCGCCGTGACGCACGGAAGGAGCACGCGATGCGGAGTCCCGGTACGGCGGCGGTCCTGAGCTTCCTGGTTCCGGGTCTGGGCCAGCTCTACAACGGCAGGTTCTGGCGCGCCCTGTTCTGGCTGATCGTGACGCCTGGCCTGTGGATCGGCTCGGGCGGGCTGCTCGGCTGGATCTGTCACGTGATCTCGGCGATCACGGCCCACAACTACGCGCGGGAGCACCCCCACCGCTGACCTGGTTCCGCCCGGCGCGGCACCGGCGGGCGTCCGCTCTCGAAGTCGTCCCGCGGACGTCCCCGCGTCGTGCCCGACGTGGAGCGAGGCGGCCGCCGCCCTTATCTTGGCCGCCATGCTGAGGCTCCATCCCTACGAGTATCACGGGCCGACCCGGCTCGACGAGGCGCTCGCCCTGCTCTCCGCGCACGGCGAGGACGCGATGCCGATCGCCGGCGGCACGGATCTCGTCCCGAACATGAAGCACGGCCTGTTCACGCCGGGCCACCTCGTGTCGCTGCGGCGGATCGACGAGCTGAGGGGCTTCGACGCCGGAGAGGACGGCGGGCTCCGGGTCGGCGCCTGCGAGAGCCTCGACGCCGTCGCGCGGCACCCGGCCGTCGGGGAGCGGTGGCCGATGCTCGCCGCGGCGTGCGCGCAGGTCTCGGGCCCGCAGCTGCGCCGCGTAGGGACGCTGGGTGGCAACGTCTGCCTCGACACCCGCTGCACATGGTACAACCAGACCCGCTTCTGGCGGGGCGCCCTCGGCTACTGCCTCAAGAAGGACGGAGTCGACTGCCACGTGGTGAAGGGAGGCACCCGCTGCGTCGCCGCCCACTCGGCCGACGGCGCGACGGCCCTCTGCGCGCTCGGCGCCGAGCTCGAGATCGCGGCGCCGGATGGCGGGCGCCGGATCGTCCCGATCGAGGCCTTCTTCACCTCGGACGGGGTGTGGAACCGGCGCATGGAGAAGGGCGAGATCCTGGTGGGGGTCCGGCTGCCGCCGCCGCGGCCCGGAGCGCGGGCCGCGTTCCGGAAGCTCCGGATCCGCGACTCGATCGACTTCCCCCTCGCGAACCTCGCCGTCGCCGCGGAGCTCGCGGCCGACGGCGCGGTGCTCTCGCTCCGGGTGTTCGCGTCCGGGATGGGCTCGTATCCGCGCCGGGTCGGGAAGGTCGAGGAGGCGGCGAAGGGTCTCCGGCTCACCGACGACGTCATCGAAGCCGTGTCCGAGCAGGCGTTCCGGCAGTGCCACCCTCTGGAGAACATCATCGTGGACCCGGAGTGGCGGCGGGCCATGATCCCGGTCATGACGCGACGCGCCCTGGCGGAGATCGCCTCCGGGGCCTGATCCCGCCGGTCGCTTCCGCGACCCGGGGCGCGGAGGGGTTGCCTCCGCGCCCCGCGCCGCCGCCGGGTTCCGGCCGATTCGTCAGAACGTCGTCGCGCCGCCGCCGAACGGCTGGAAGATCGCCGTCGCGAAGTCGAACACCGCATCGATGAGGTCGAACGCCTGCCGCAGGGCCTCCAGCTCCGCCGCCGTCAGCGGCTCGCCGCCGGCGTCGGTGAAGGTCGGCGCCGACGTGGTCCCGCCGATCAGGGCGACCGTCTCGCCGTTGTGCGCGATCGAGCCGTCCAGCGCGTCGGTCGCGTCCACGGTGCCCGAGAATACGGTCACGTTGCCGCCCTGCGTGATCCTCATCGCGAGCTCGAGCGCGAGCGACCCGGAGTTGGCGAGGTCGATCTCGCCGCTCACGTCGACGAGGACGCGGACGTTCTCGTCGGGCATCTCGAGGTCGTACAGCAGGTCGACCGCCATCGTCTCGGCGGCGGTGTCGTAGATGACGGTCTGGACGAGGTCGAAGTCGAGCCTGCGCGTGCCGTCCGACAGGAAGCCCTCGCCCGTCGCCGTCGCCTGGATCGAGTTGCCGAGCAGCGCGTAGCTCGCGCTCACCAGGTAGTCGAGCCGGACCACTCCGCCAGTCTCGGCGAGGACGCCGAGCCGCGTCGCCGAGGCGCTGCCCTCGTCCGTGAGGTCGAGGAAGCCGACTTCGTTCAGGGGCGTCGCCGGCTGCCCGCTGAACGGGTCGACGGCGTAGAGCACGAAGCGGACCCCGTTCGCCGGTGCGCCGGTCCGCTCCGTCATCGCGTAGCGCTCGAGCTCCCCGTCCCACTCGAACGTCCTGCCGAGGAAGTTGCTGGGGAAGATCGGCTCGGCCGCCATCGAGTACGACGGGTCGACCATCAGCTGGGCGTCGAGCGGACGGGGGGCGTGCGCAACGCCGCCCGGAAGCAGCTGGACGACCGCGCCGCCCTCCGCCTCGAGCGCGGGCGCCACGAGGTAGAGCGACCGCATCACGTCGCCGTCTCCGTCGAGCCGGCTCTCGAGCTCCGCCGCGACGACCGCCGCGGCGTCGGGATCGAACGGGGTCTTCGGGCCGGCGGGCCCATCGCCGCCGCACGCCGCGAGTCCGAGAGCGAGCAGGGCCGCCGTCGTCGCCGGCCCGGTGATTCGATTCCGCATGGTTCCTCCGCACCTTTCGATTGCCGTGCGCCGCGCGGGCGCCGTCTCGAGCGGTCCGTTGTCGCGCAAGCGCCGTGCCCCCGGACGCGCCTTTCTCATACCGCTGGGCGACAACGAGTTGGGGCGTCCCCGACCCGGACGCGCACCCCGGTCGCACCCGAGCCTTCCTGCAGGGTACGGGGGCGCGATGCAGATCCCCCGTCCCGCTTGACGGCCCGGTGCGGAACCGGGAGCTTGTCGCACCGTCCGCGGCGGACACATCCGTCGGACGCGGGACCGGGCCCCGGGGACCCGCGGCGGGACGCGCCACGATACGGGGCAGGACTGTGAAACCCGAGGTGATGAGAGTCGGCATTCTGGTCGGGGGCGGGCCCGCTCCCGGCATCAACGGGGCGATCAGCTCCGCCGCCCTCAGGCTGCTCGACGAGGGCTGCGAGGTGATCGGCATCTTCGACGGATTCGAGCACCTGATGGCGGGCCGGACGAACGTGGTGCGGGACCTCAGCATCCCGGAGGTTTCGCGGATCCACGCGACGGGCGGCTCGATCCTCCGCACGTCGCGCGCGAACCCGACCCGGACGCCGGAGGCGCTGGAGCGCACCGTCGCGACTCTCCACGCGCTCGGGATCACGCGGCTGGTGACGATCGGGGGCGACGACACCGCGTTCGGAGCGCGCGAGGTCGCCTCCGCGGCGCAGGGCACGCTCCGGGTGGCACACGTCCCGAAGACGATCGACAACGACCTTCCTCTCCCGGGGGACATGCCGACGTTCGGCTACGAGACGGCGCGGGACCTCGGCGCGGAGATCGCGCAGAACCTGATGGAGGACTCGCGGGCGACGAACCGGTGGTTCTTCGTCACCGTGATGGGCCGGAAGGCGGGCCACCTCGCGCTCGGGATCGGGAAGTCGGCCGGCGCCACGCTGACGGTGATCCCGGAGGAGTTCGCGGAGAAGACGATCACGGTGGACCGGATCTCGACGATCCTCGAGGGCGCGATCCTGAAGCGGCGCGCGCTCGGACGCCGCGACGGCCTGGCGGTGCTCGCCGAGGGACTCGGAGAACGGATGGACCCGGAGGAGCTCGCGAAGCTCCCCGGCGTGGGCGTCGAGTACGACCAGTACGGCCACCTCCGGCTCGCGGAGATCCCGATCGAGACGATCCTCAAGCGCGAGGTGCAGCGCCGGTTCAAGGAGCGGGGCGAGAAGCTCACGATCACCGACCTGCGCGTCGGCTACGAGCTCCGATGCGCCACCCCGATTCCGTTCGACGTGGACTACGTCCGCACCCTCGGCTTCGGCGCCGCGCGCTTCCTGCTCGCGGAGACGGTCAGCGAGCCGCTCTGCTTCGGCGGCATCGTCACCCTCTCCCGGGCCGGGCACCTCAGCGTCCGTCCGTTCGAGGAGTTCCGGGACCCGGAGACGGGACGGACCCGCGTCCGGCTCGTCGAGATCGACTCCGAGTCGTACCGGGTGGCGCGGCAGTACATGATCCGACTCGAGCGGCGGGACCTCGAGGACCCGGTGATGCTCGCGACGCTGGCGGAGGTCGCGGGGCTGACGCCCGAGGCGTTCCGGGCCCGCTTCGAGCCGACGCTGAACGGGTTCGACAGGCGGGCGTGAGCCGACCGCTGCGCGGGAGCGCGCCCCGGTCGGCGGCGGCGCCGCGGACGGTCGTGTTCGACCTCGACGGGACCCTGATCGACAGCGAGGGCCTGATCCTCGCCTCGTTCCGCCACACCATGCGGCGGCACCTCGGGGAGGCGCCGCCGGACGAGGCGTGGCGGGCGACGATCGGCCGACCGCTCGTCGTGCAGGTGCGCGACTTCGCCCGCTCCGACGAGGAGGCCGAGGCGATGGTTCGCACCTACACCGAGCACAACCTTGCCAACCACGACCGCCTCGTCCGCCCGTTCGCGGGGATCCGGGAGTCGGTCGAGGCGCTTCGGGCGAGGGACCTCCGCCTCGCGATCGCCACCAGCAAGCGTCGGGTGGCGACGCGGATGGGGCTCGCCGCCTGCGGGCTTCCCGAGGACTGGTTCGCCGCGATCGTCACGGCGGACGACGTGACCCGGTTCAAGCCCGAGCCCGAGCCGGTGCTGAAGGCGCTCGCGGGCGCGGGAGAGACGGAGCCGGGGCGGGCGGTCTACGTGGGGGACAGCGTCCACGACATGCGGTCCGGCCGTTCCGCGGGCGTCCGCACGGCGGCCGTGCTGTGGGGGCCAAACGGGCGCGATGTCCTCGAGCCGGAGGAGCCCGACTGGCTGGTCGAGACCCCGGCCGAACTGACGGCCCTGCTCGGCGCGGCCGGCGTGCCGCCGGACTGAACGGCCGGTCGCCGGATCCCCGGCTCAGCCCGCCGTGGTGGGCTCCGGGATCGGCGCCAGCGCCACCTTCATCACGTCGTCCAGCGTCTCGACGAAGTGGAACTCGAGCGCCGAGCGGGCCTCCTCCGGAAGCTCCTCGACGTCGCCCTCGTTCTCCGACGGCAGCACGACGTGCCTGATGCCGGCACGCTCGGCCCCGAGCACCTTCTCCTTCACGCCTCCGATCGCCAGGACGCGGCCCGTGAGCGTGAGCTCGCCCGTCATCGCGACGTCGGCGCGGACGGGCCGCTCGCTGAGGGCCGAGATCATCGCGATCGCCATCGCGATCCCGGCGGACGGCCCCTCCTTCGGGACCGCCCCGGCCGGGACGTGGACGTGGATCTCGTGGTCCTTGAGCCGCTCGGTCGGGATCCCGAGCGCGCCTGCGTGCGTGCGCGCGTACGTCAGCGCGGCGCGGGCGCTCTCCTTCATCACGTCGCCCAGCTGGCCCGTCAGCACGAGACCGTCCCGGCCCTGCATGACGCTGGTCTCGACGAGCATGATGTCGCCGCCCGCCGGCGTGTAGTACATGCCCGTGGCGACCCCGATCGTGTCCTCGGTCAGCTTCTTCTCGGGGTGGACCTTCGGCTGGCCGAGCAGCTCCCGGAGCTCCTTCGGGCCCACGGTCACCGACTCGGCCTTGCCGGAGGCGATGCGGCGCGCGCTCTTGCGGGCGATCGAGCCGAGCTCGCGCTCGAGGTTCCGGACGCCCGCCTCCCGGGTGTAGCTGGAGATGATCTCCCGGATCGCGTCCTCCTCGACCGTGAGCCGGGCTTCCGCGAGCCCGTTCAGCTCCCGCTGCCGCGGCAGCAGGTAGCGCTTCGCGATCTCCAGCTTCTCCTGCTCCGTGTAGCCGACGAACTCGATCGCCTCCATCCGGTCCTTGAGCGGGCCGGGGATCTGGTGCGGGAAGTTCGCGGTCGCGATGAACATGACGTCAGACAGGTCGAACGGGATCCCCATGTAGTGGTCCACGAACGTGTCGTTCTGGGCCGGGTCGAGCACCTCCATCAGGGCGGCGGACGGGTCCCCCTGGAAGGAGACGCCGAGCTTGTCCACCTCGTCGAGCAGGAACACCGGGTTCTTGCTCCCCGCCCGCTTCAGGCCCTCGATGATCCGACCCGGCAGCGCGCCCACGTAGGTGCGCCGGTGGCCGCGGATGTCCGCCTCGTCGCGCGCGCCTCCGAGGGAGACGCGAACGTACTTCCGGCCCATCGCGTCCGCGATCGACTTCGCGATGGAGGTCTTCCCGACGCCCGGCGGTCCCACGAACAGGATCGTCGAGCCGGACCGGTCGTCCGGCTGTCCGGCCGTGACCCGCCCGGTCGTCCGGCCGGGAGAGACGGGCGCGGCGACGTCCTCGTCCTCCTCGCCGCCGGCCGGAAGCTCCGGCCGCTCCTCCGATTCCCTGGCCTCCGCCGCTGCCTCCTCGTCCCTCCTGTCGCCCTGGAGCTTCCGGACCGCGAGGAAGTCCAGCACCCGGTCCTTCACGTCCTTGAGCCCGTAGTGGTCGCGCTCGAGGATCTCCTCGGCCTTGTCCAGGTCGAGCTCGTCCTTCGTGCTCTCGTTCCACGGGAGGTCCGCCACCGTCTCCAGGAAGGTGCGGATCACCTGCGACTCCGCCGCCTCGCGGGGAACGCGCTCGAGGCGCCGGAGCTCCCGGTCGACTTCCTTGCGTGCCTCCGCCGGGAGGTCCAGCCCCTCGAGCCGCTCGCGCAGCTCGTCGATCGCCTCGTTGTCGGCATCGTCGCCGAGCTCCGACTGGATCGCCTTCATCTGCTCGCGGAGGAAGATCTCGCGCTGCCGCTCTCCGAGCTCCTCCTGCACCTTGCTCCGGATCTGCGCCTGCGCCTCGAGCACGCCGATCTGCTTCTGGAGGTGGAGCAGCAGCTTCCGCAGCCGGTCCTCGACCGACGCCGTCTCCAGCAGCTCCTGCTTCTGCTCGACGTCGAGCTCCGTGTAGAACGCGACCAGGTCGGCCAGCTCGCCGCCGCTGGTGACGCTCCCGAGCAGGTGATCCACGATCTCCTTGGGAACGCCCCGCAGCCGGCTCAGCTGGGCGGCCCTCTCCTGGACCTCCTTGTAGAGCGCGGCGAACGAGGGGTCGTCCAGGTCGAGCGGCTGCATGTCCTCGATCCGGCGCACGACCGCCTCGAGATGGTCTCCCGCGTCGGTGATCTCGAGCACGCCCCCGCGGCCGTCCCCCTGGACGACCAGCTGGATGCCTCCCGGGACGCGCTGCATCTGCGCGATCCGGACGATCGTCCCGACGCGGTAGAGCGCCTCGGGCACCGGGTCCTCGAGCTCGGCGTCCTTCTGCGCGACCGCGAGAAGGAGCCGGTTTCCCTTCAGGGCCTTCTCGATCGCGGCCAGCGTCTTGTCGCGGCCCGCCGCGATCGGCGCGGCGACGGAGGGGAAGACCACCGTGCCCCGGAGCGGGAGAACCGGAAGCCGGATCCGGGACGTGCCCGGCTTCTTCCCCTTCTCGTCGACCGGCGCCTCCTGGTCGTCCCAGGCGATGTTCACATCGCCCGACTCCCCGAGAAACGGGAGAGCGTCTTGGAAGGAGAGGTGGCGCACGCTATCGTTTCGCTCGATCATGACCGATCCCATCGTTTCGTTCGCGTTCCGGGCCGGCGCGCCGGCCGGCCGCGCCGGCGGCGCCTCGAACGGCCGCGTCCGCGCGTCGCGTCCAGCCGCGGTCCGTGCACGATGCGCGCCGCCGGGACGGGCCCGCGGCGCCGCGATTCCCGCCGTTCTGGCACTCTCACGTTGACACGACCCGCCCGACGCCGCCAGCCCGGCATGCCGGGTCGTCGCGCGGGACCCCTGATCGCCGCGGCGTCGGGCCTGCTCGTCGCGTGCTATCCGTCGCCCGGCGATCCCGACCATGTCCCCCGTCCCCCCGCGCCGTTCGTCCGCGCTCCCTACGTCCAGAACGTCGGGTCGGGCTCGGCAACGGTCCTGTGGATGCGGGACGCCCCGCCGGGAGGAGACACGGCCTGGTTCCGGCCGGCCGGGTCGGACTCCTCGGCCTGGCGCGCGGCGCTCCCGGCGCCGCGCGACCAGGGCGTCCGCGAGGCGCGCCTCGCCCCGCTCCCGCCGGGCGTGACCGTCGAGTACGCGGTCGGCGTCGAGGGAGCCCGCTTCGGTCCCTGGCGGTTCGACACGGCTCCGAGGCCGGGCGCCGGCGACTCGGTCCGCGTCCTCCTGTTCGGCGACTCGGGCTGGGGGACCGAGCCGCAGGTCGAGCTCGCCCGGCGCATGAGGCGCCTGGACTGGGACCTCGCGATCCACGTCGGCGACGTCGCGTACGACGACGGGTCGAGTCGCGAGCTCACCGAACGGCACTTCCGGGTCTACCGTGAGATGCTGGCCGGGACGCCGGTGTTTCCGGCGATCGGGAACCACGACCTGCGCGCCGACGGGGGCCGTTCCTTCGACCTCGCGTTCGACTGGCCCGCGCCGGTCGAGGGAGCCCGCTGGTACTCCTTCCGCTGGGGGCCGGCGCTGTTCGTCGCCCTCGACACGAGCAGCCCGACGGATGCCGTGCGCGGGCTGCGCCGGGGCGAGGGCCCTCAGTTCGACTGGCTCGAGCGGACGCTGCGCGCCGCGCAGGCGGACGCGGGCGTCGCGTGGACGGTCGTGTACCTGCACCACCCGCCGTTCAGCCACGCCGTCGGGCTGAGCGGCCACGGCCGCGACCACGACGTCCGACGGTTTCTGGTCCCCCTGTTCGAGCGGTACGGGGTCGATCTCGTCGCGGCCGGCCACGATCACCACTACGAGCGGTCCGTGCCGATCCGGGCGAACCGCGCCGTCGCGCCGGGGTGTGGTCCGGTGTACGTGCTCCAGGGCGCGGGCGGCGGCTCCATGTACGCGCGCGACGTGGGAACCTCCCCGCTCCAGGCGGCGCGCGCCCGGACGCACTCGTTCACGCGCCTCGTCCTGTACCGCGACCGGATCGAGGGCCGGACGATCGCGGCGGACGGGACCGAGCTGGACACGTTCGTGCTCCGCCCCTGGCCGGGCCCCGGGGCGCCGGAGTGCGCGCCGTGAGCCGCGGCCGCGGGGCGTCCCGCGCGCTCGCCCTCGGGCTGGCGCTGGCGGTCGCGACCCTCGCGGTCGCGACCCTCGCGGCGGAAGCCCAGGAGGTGCCCCCGGACCGCGCCGGCACCGGGCTCGAGACCGCGGACTCGATCCGCGCCGCGCTCGAGCGGCCGCCCGGCGAGCAGCCGGCGGACTGGGTGGACGTCGCCGAGCTCCCCCTCAGGGTGGTCGGCTTCCCGCTGAGCCTCGTCTTCGTGAAGCTGCCGGGCTGGCTGGTGGGGCGGGTCACCGCGCCCCGGCCTCCGGGCTTCCTGCTCCGCGCGTACCGGTCGGTCGACGCGTGGGGGGTGCGACCGACGATCCGCTCCTCCATCGGCCCGCGGAGCGCGGAGGCGGTCGAGCTGCGGCTGCGGCGCTACGAGCCGTTCTACCTTCACACGGCGTTCTCCCGGCGGGGTTCCCAGCGGCATCGGGCCGGCGTCCTCCTCCCGGGCCGGCGGAGCGTCTTCGCCGCGGAGGCGCGCTGGCAGAGGGACGCCCAGGTCCCGTTCCACGGAATCGGGCCGGATTCCGACCCGGCGCGCGGCCTCTACAGGCGGGAGTACTGGGACGTCGGGGCTCGTGGCGGGTTCCGGCCGAGCCGGGCGTGGTCCTTCGACCTCGGCGCGGGGTTCGAGGACAACCGGGTGGGGAAGCCGATCTGGACGGACGACGCGACGCTGGAGGACCGGTTCGACGCGTCCGGGCTGTACGGTGCGCGCGAGCGCGCCCGGTACCTGCGACTGGACGGCGCCGCCGCGCTCGACCTGACGCGGCGGGAGGGGTTCCAGGACCGGGGCGCCCTGTTCCGGTTCGAGGCGGGCGCGTACCGCGGCGTCGACGGCACGGACTCCGACTTCCACGTCCTGCGGGGGACCGCGCTGGCCTACCTGCCCCTGAACGAGCGACAGCAGCTGGCGCTCCGCGGGCTCGCCTCGGTCGTCCGGTCCGACGGAGGGGAGGGCATCCCGTTCTACCACCTCAGCACGCTGGGGGGGGAGGAGAGCGCGATCGGCTATCCGGACTGGCGGTTCGCCGACAACGACATGCTGGCTCTCCAGGCCGAGTGGCGGTACGAGATCTGGAGGGACATCCACAACCTCGTGCGCTCGGAGTTCTTTCTGAGCTTCGGGGAAGGGACGGTCGGGCCGCGACTCGACCGCATCGGGTGGGGCGACTGGCGGCCATCCTACGGGATCGGAGCCCGGCTCGCGGCCCGGGACGGGCTGGTCGGGGTGGCGTTCCTCGGGTGGAGCGACGAGAGCCTGCACGTCGGGCTGGGTGGAGAATGGCCGCTTTGAGCCTCAGGAGAGTGACCGCCCATCCCGCGGCCCTCGCTGCCCTCGCGGCTCTCGGGCTCGCCGGCTGCGGCGGCGCCTCGCGCGTTCCGCTTCCCCTTCGTCCGGAGCCGGTTTCGTACGCGGACACGCTCCCGATCCCGGAGCCGGAGGCGCGGGAGCCGCTCGAGGCCCCGAAGCTCTTCGACGACGCGCTCGCGGGCGAGGTGTCGCGCGTGCTCGGCATCCGGCGGGCGGCCGGGCGTCGGCACGAGGCGCTGAACGTCACCCGCTTCGACGACGTCGTCCCGTCGGCCTGGTTCGAACCGCGCAACGCGGTCCGCCGGTTGTCGCCCGAGGAGGTCTTCCGGGGACCGACGACGAGCGCGGGTCCCGACACGGACGGCCCGCTCGAGATCGTGTCCGCCAAGGTCCAGGGAATCTCCCCCGGGTTCAACATCCGGGACAGCCGCGGCGACCGGTACGTGGTGAAGTTCGACCCGAAGGGCTTCCTCCACCTGAGCAGCGCGGCGGGAGTGATCTCGAACCGGCTCCTGCACGCGGCCGGCTGGCACGTCCCCGAGGACTACGTGCTCGTGTTCTCGAAGGAGAGGCTGGCCGTGGCGGAGGGGGCGACGATCCGCGGCGAGGACTCCGAGGAGGGTCCGCTCACGCTCGCGGCGGTGCTCGAGGTCCTGGCCCTCACCGACTCCCTGCCCGACGGCCGCTACCTGGCCGTGGCGAGCAAGTTCGTGCCCGGCCCCCCGAAGGGACCCTTCTACTTCGACGGGGTGCGCGAGGACGACCCGAACGACCACTACCGGCACGAGCACCGGCGCGACCTCCGGGGGCTCTACGTCGTGTCGTCCTGGCTCAACCACGTGGACATGCGCTGGATGAACACGATGGACGCGTACGTCGAGCCGGGATACCTGCGACACTACCTGATCGACTTCGCGGCGACCCTCGGGAGCGGCACGATCCGGCCGCACGAGCCGCGCGAAGGGCTCGAGTACAACGCGGACTTCTGGGCCTCGATGGGCCGCCTCGTCACCCTCGGGTTCTACCGGGTGGGCTGGGAGGACCGGCAATGGGAGGTGATCGACCCCTCCATCGGCTGGCTCGAGGCGGAGGAGTTCGAGCCCGGGCGCTGGAAGGCGAACTGGCCGAACGCGGCCTTCTCGCGGGTCACGGCCCGCGACGGCTACTGGGGCGCGAAGATCGTGGGCTCGTTCACGGACGAGCAGATCCGGGCCGCGGTTCGCGCCGGCCGGCTCCCGTCCGAGTCCGCGGCGGACACGCTCGCCCGGGTGCTGGTCGCGCGGCGCGACCGGATCGTGGACCACTGGTACCGGCGGGTGACCCCGCTGGAGCGGTTCGAGGTCGTTCCGGGCGGGACGGAGGCCGACGCCTGCGGCGCCTCGCTCGCGCCCGAGGCGCCCGCCTTCGTGCTGGCGTTCGACGACCTCGGGCTCGGGGCGGGCCTCTGGACGACGGACGGGATCACGTACGCCTGGGAGCTCGAGCACGCCGCGCTCGGCCGCTCCTGGACGGGGGTCGCGCCCGCCGTCGACTGCCCGGTTCGCGGGGAGGCGGCCCGTCGTGCTCTGCTCATCGCGCCAGACGGGCGGAAGCCCGGACGGGACCCGGGCCGGCGCCTCGCGGGAGGGGACGCTCTGGCGACGCTCCGCCTGCAGGGCGTCCTTCCGGATGGGACGGAGCTTCGGCCTCTGGTCGTCTGGCTCCGTCGGGCGGGGGACGCCCCGGGCTACACCGTGGCAGGACTGGAGCACTGACGATGCCGCGCGCGCTCGAGAGGGACAGGACGTCGGTTCCGGATGCGTTCGACGGCGTCGCGGGTCGCTACGACCTCCTCACGGCGTTGAACCCCGGCTACCGGAAGCACCTCCGCTGGAGCGCCCGCCGTCTCGGCCTCCGCCCCGACGCCCGCGTCCTCGACCTCTGCTGCGGCACCGGGACCTCCACCGAGGCGCTTCTCGCCGAGTACCCGGAGGCGACGATCCTCGCGCTCGACGCCTCGCCGGGCATGCTCGCGATCGCGCGCAGCAAGGCGATCTCCGCCGCGGCGCTGTTCGTGCTCGGCGACGCGATGGAGCCGGAGGCGTCGGGAATCCGCGGCCCGTTCGACGGGATCCTGATGGCGTACGGGATCCGGAACGTGCCCGACCCGGACCTCTGCCTGGCCCGGCTGTTGAGGCTCCTCGGGCCGGGCGGCGCGATCTGCTTCCACGAGTACTCCGTGGCGGACTCAGCCTGGAGCCGCCTCGCGTGGAACGCGGTGACGCTGGGGGTCGTCATCCCCAGCGGTCGGATCCTCTCCAGATCGTCGAGGATCTACCGCTACCTCCGGAAGAGCGTGAACGCGTTCGACGGCGTGCGGGCGTTCGAGAGGCGCCTCGCGCGGGCCGGGTTCGCGGACGTGCGGACCGAGCCGATGAGCGGCTGGCAGAGGGGAATCGTGCACTCGTTCCTGGCGAGGAGGCCGGAATGAGCCGCCGCGCGGAGACGTCCCGCTCCGGGCGCGCGGGCCCGGCCGGCGGCCGTCCCGTCGAGCTCTGGGGCGGCGTCCGCGACCGCCTCGAGCGGCCCGTCTCCGCCGTGGTCTGCGGCGGGGGGCTGGCCGGGCTCGCCGCCGCCGCCGTGCTCGCGGAACGGGGCGCCCGCGTGACCCTGCTCGAGGCCGAGGCCTCGCTCGGGGGGCGGCTCCGGACCTGGCCGGTCGCGCTTCCCGACGGGACCACGCTCGGGATGGAACGCGGCTTCCACGCCTTCTTCCGCCACTACTACAACCTCCGGGCGTTCCTCCGGAGGGTCGACCCCGGGCTGTCGCGGCTCGCGCCGCTCCAGGACTACCCGGTGCTCGGGCCGGGCGGCCGGGCGCAGTCGTTCGACGGCCTCCCCACCCGTCCGCCGGCGAACTTCCTCGCGATCGTGAACCGGGCCGAGAGCTTCCGCTGGCGGGACCTTCTCCGGGTGAACGGCCTCGCCGCGCTCGAGATGCTCCGCTACGAGCCGGTCAGGACCTACGAGCGCTTCGACGGGAGGACGGCGGGCGCGTACCTCGACTCCCTGCGGTTCCCGCCGGAGGCGCGCCGCATGCTGTTCGACGTCTTCTCCCACTCCTTCTTCAACCCGGAGGAGGAGATGTCGGCGGCCGAGCTGCTGATGATGTTCCACTGCTACTTCCTCGGGAATCCCGAGGGCCTCGTGTTCGACGTGCTCGACGACACCTTCGAGCGGGCGCTGCTGCGGCCGCTCCGCGCGTACCTGGAAGGGCTCGGGGTCCGGTTCGCGCCGGATAGCCCGGTGACGTCGCTCCGACGCCGGCCCGGAGGCGGCTGGCGCGTCGAGCACGGGCCCGGCGACCGCGCGGAGCCCGCCGACCTGGTGGTCCTCGCCCTTCACGTGCCGGGCCTTCAGTCCGTCGTGCGGGCGTCTCCGGAGCTGGGCACCGCCGCGTGGCGCGGGAGGGTCGGGGGCCTGCGCCTCACGAGCCCGTTCGCGGTGTGGCGCCTCTGGCTCGACCGGCCCACGGCGCCGGGCCGCCACGCCTTCGTCGGCACGGCGGGATTCGCGCTGCTCGACAACATCTCGCTGTATCACCTGTTCGAGGCGGAGAGCCGGGCCTGGGCGGAGCGGACCGGCGGGAGCGTCGTGGAGCTCCACGCCTACGGGATGCCGGAGTCGGCGACGGAGGGGGAGATCCGGACCGCGATGCGCCGCGGCCTGCACGAGCTCTACGCCGAGACGTCGGCGGCCGGCGTCGTGCACGAGGTCTTCCGCGTGGAGCGGGACTGCCCCGCGTTTCCGCCGGGCGGGCACGCCGGGCGTCCCGGGGTGGAGACGCCCGAGCCCGACGTGGCGCTGGCCGGCGACTTCGTCCGGATGGAGTTTCCCACGGCCCTGATGGAGCGGGCCGTGTCCTCGGGCTTCCTGGCGGCGAGCGCGCTCCTGCGCCCGCACGGGGTCCGGCCGGAGCCGCTGCGGTCCGTGCCGCCGACGGGCCCGCTCGCGCGATCGCGCCGGAGCTCGGCCGACGGGCGTGGCGCCCGGGCCGCCGGGCCCTGACCGCAACGGAAAGGATGGGAACATGCGGCCGACCCAGCTCGCCCTGACCTGGCTCGCGTCCCTCGTCGCGTTTCTCGCGATCGACCTCGTCTGGCTCGGCGTCGTGGCGCGCGGCTTCTATCGCGACCGGCTCGGCGAGCTTCTGCGCCCCGACGTGAACTGGACCGCGGCGCTGATCTTCTACGCCCTCTACGTGGCGGCGGTCGTCTTCTTCGCCGTGCTTCCCGCGCTGGAGCGGGGGACGCTCGGGCGGGCCGTGCTGCTCGGAGCTCTGTTCGGCGGGATCGCCTACGCGACCTACGACCTCACGAACCTGGCCACGCTCCGGGGCTTCCCGACCGTGGTCGCGCTCGTCGACATCGCATGGGGCTGCGTGCTCACGGGGTGCGTGGCGGCGACGGGATACCTGGTGGCGAGCCGACTCGGCGGCTGAGCGCGGCTCAGCCCAGGGTCGCCAGCAGCACTCCGGCGGCCACCGCGGACCCGATCACGCCGGCCACGTTCGGCGCCATGGCGTGCATGATCAGGAAGTTCGTCGGGTCCTCCCGCGCGCCCACCATCTGGCAGACCCTCGCCGAGTCGGGGACGGCGGACACGCCCGCCGCCCCGATGATCGGGTTGATCTTCTCCCGCGCGAACAGGTTCATCGTCTTCGCGAACAGCACTCCGGCCGCGGTCGCGACGCAGAACGACGCGGCGCCGAGGGTGAAGATCTTGAGCGAGTCGGGCGTCAGGAAGCGGGTCGCGTCCGTCGAGGCCCCGACCGTGAGCCCCAGCAAAATCGTCACGATGTCGATGAACGCCGTGCGCGCCGTGGCGGCGAGTCGCTCCGTGACGCCGCTCTCCTTGAGCAGGTTCCCGAAGAACAGCATCCCGAGCAGGGGGATCGAGCCGGGTGCGATCAGCGCGCAGAGCAGGAAGGCGACGATCGGGAACAGGATCCGCGTCCGCTGGCTCACGGGACGGCTCGGGGGCATCCGGATCAGGCGCTCCCGCCGCGAGGTCAGCAGCCGGACGATCGGGGGCTGGATGAGGGGCACGAGCGCCATGTAGCTGTACGCGGCGATCGCGATCGCGCCGATGTACTCGGGAGCCAGCTGCGACGAGAGGAAGATCGCGGTGGGGCCGTCCGCGCCCCCGATGATCCCGATCGCGCCCGCCTGCGCCGCGTCGAAGCCGAGCAGCAGGGCCCCGAGGAAGGTGAGGAAGATCCCCGCCTGCGCCGCCGCGCCGAGCAGGATGAGGCGCGGCTGGGAGAGCATCGAGGAGAAGTCCGTCATCGCCCCGATTCCGAGGAAGATGAGCGGCGGGTAGTACCCCTGCGTGACGCCCCGGTAGAGGATCTCGAGGACGCTCCCGGGCTCGTAGACCCCGATCCGCAGCCCCTCCATCATCGGGATGTTGCCGACGAGGATCCCGAACCCGATCGGCACCAGGAGGAGCGGCTCGTAGTCCTTCCGGATGGCGAGCGCGAGGAAGATGCACCCCGTGACGATCATCACGAGGTTGCCCCAGCGGAAGTGACCGAAGGCGCCGGTCGCCAGGAAGTCGAGGAGGATCTCCACGGCCGGTCAGGCGAACTCGACCAGGATCTCCCCCTCGCGGACCGCGTCGCCCGCCGCGACGGGAACGGCCCGCACGACGCCGGCCGCGGGGGCCGCGATCGACGTCCTCATCTTCATCGCCTCGATCACGACCAGAACCTGGCCGCGGTCGACCCGGTCTCCGGGCGCGCAGCGCAGCTCGAGCACGGTCCCGGCGATCGGCGAGGCGACCGAGCGACCCGACTCCTCGCCGGCGGGCGCCGCCG
>JAWOIN010000161.1:0-30298 GCA_046484665.1 Gemmatimonadota bacterium | reverse complement strand
CGACCTCACCACCTACAACAACTTCTACGAGTTCGGGACGGAGAAGGGCGATCCGGCGGAGAACGCGAACACCCTGCGCCCGCGACCCTGGTCGGTGGTCGTCGAGGGCCACGTCGCGAAGCCAGGCGTCTACGACCTCGAGGACTTCCTGAAGCCGCACGCGGTCCAGGACCGGGTCTACCGGCTCCGATGCGTGGAGGCGTGGTCGATGGTAGTACCGTGGCGCGGGATTCCGCTCGCGGACGTGATCCGCCGGGTCGAGCCCACGTCGAAGGCGAAGTACGTGGAGATGACGACGCTGCTCGACCCGGAGCAGATGCCCGGTCAGCGGCGCCGCGTGCTCGACTGGCCGTACGTGGAGGCGCTCCGGCTCGACGAGGCGATGCACCCGCTGACGCTCCTCGCCACGGGCCTGTACGGCCGCGACCTGCCGAACCAGAACGGGGCGCCGCTTCGGCTCGTGGTGCCCTGGAAGTACGGGTTCAAGAGCGTGAAGTCGATCGTGCGCCTCCGCTTGCTGGATCGGATGCCCCCGACCACGTGGGCGGTCTCCGCGCCGAGCGAGTACGGGTTCTACGCGAACGTGAACCCCGAGGTCGACCACCCGCGCTGGAGCCAGGCTCGGGAGCGCCGGCTGGGCGAGTTCCGGCGCCGGCCTACCCTGATGTTCAACGGCTACGGGGACGAGGTCGGGCACCTGTACTCGGGCATGGACCTCCGCCGCTGGTACTGACGTGGCGCGCGACCGGCGGATCGTGGCCGCGAAGGCGGTCGTGTGGGTCCTCTGTCTCACCCCGGCCGCCCGGCTCGCCGCCGACGCCGCCGGCGGGCGCCTGGGGCCGAACCCGGTCGAGGAGGTCCTGCTGCGCACGGGCTGGTGGACGCTCGTCCTCCTGCTCGCCAGCCTGGCGGTGACTCCGCTGCGTCGCCTCACGGGCCGGGTGCGCCTGATCCGGTTCCGCCGTCTGCTCGGGCTGTTCGCGTTCGGGTACGCGACGATGCACTTCCTCGGTTACGTGGTCCTGGACCAGTGGTTCGCCTGGGAGTTCATCGTCGAAGACATCGCGAAGCGTCCGTTCATCCTGGTCGGATTCACGGCGTGGTGCCTGCTCCTGCCGCTCGCCGTCACCTCCACGCGCGGCTGGATCCGAAGACTCGGGCGGGGTTGGGGGCTGCTTCACCGGCTGGTCTACGTGGCCGCGTGTCTCGGGGCGCTTCACTTCTACTGGAAGGTGAAGGCGGACACGCGCGAGCCGCTCGTGTTCGCGGCGATCCTCGGGGTGCTGCTCCTCGCCCGTCTCCCCGTGGTACGACAGAGCCTGGGACGGGCGCGCAGGGGCGGGGGGACAGCCGGGCGCCGGGATGCGCACGCGGCGGGACGTACCGACGAGATCGCCTCCGCTCCCGGCAGCTAGCGGTCAGGTAGCCCGGAGCGGGGACGGCTCCCGGGAGTGACGCCGGGTCTCCACGCGGCGGAGGAGGGAGGCGGACGCCGTCCCGTCCCGGCGGACGACGCCGTCGATCGAGCGACCGTCGCCGCGCATCGTCCCCAGGAAGGCGACCCCGCTCGCCATGGTCAGTCGGAGCCGACCCTCCTCGAAGGAGACGTCCGCGATTTCCTCAATCACCGATCGACGGCCGTCATGGACCAGGGCCCGCGCGACGAGCCGACCACCCTCGCCGCGTCGGAACTCGAGGAGTCGCGTCTCGGAGGGGCCGCACTCCTGCGGGCGGAGGGACGAGTCCACCGCCCACGACCACACGCCCACGACGTCCTCCGCCGCGCCGAGGACGGGCGGCACGAAGGTGGCGCGGTCCGCGGTGCCCGATACGACCGTGCCGCCCCACAGAACGGCGACGGACAGGACGGCCTTGAGGGCCTCGATCCCGGTTCTCGGCGTGTCGTACCACATTTCACGGTTCCTCCCGGTGAACGCGACCGATGACCGGTGGCGCGCGGTTCGCCGACCCGCCTGAGGAAACGCAACGCGTGTGCCGTCCGGTGGCAGACCTCATACTATGTTGTTGAATAGGTGGTTATGTGTGGAAATATGAAGTGAAGTCTGGCCTCCGTTCCGTCCGGAACCGGAAGCATCTGTGCCGGAACCGGACACCGGCTCCGGAGGGAACCGGTACCGCATCCGCCGACCGGACAGGCGAGCCGGTGCCAGGCTCGCCCCTCGCGGGGCGCTTCTCAGCTTCGCGCGGCCTCGCTTCAGGCGCCGCTCCCGGTCGCCGGGGCGTCCGCCTTCCCGTATTCTTCGCGCATGAGAATCGACTCCGGCGCACCGTCCCTCGACGCGACGGACGGGCGCGTGGCGATGGTGCGGATGACGGGCGAGCTGACGACCAAGTCCCGAAGGACGCGGTCCCGGTTCCAGCGGGTGCTCGCCCGGAACATCCGGGCAGCGCTCGCGGCCTCCGCTCCCGGCTGCGAGCTGCGGGAGGGGTGGAGCCGCCTGTTCGTGAGGGTGCCGGAGGGCGGCTCCATCGCCCCGCTTTCCCGGGTGTTCGGAATCAGCAGTTACTCGATTCTCGACGGCGCGTGCGAGGCGGACCTCGACCGCATCGTGGATTGCGGCCGGAGCCTCTACGCGGAGGTCGTGCGGGGCAGGACGTACGGTATCCGCGTTCGGCGAACCGGGCATCACCGGTTCCGCTCGCGGGACGTGGCCGTCCGGCTCGGCGCGGCTCTCAACGAGGAAGCCGCCGTCGACCTCGATGACCCGGAGGTGGGGATCCAGGTCGAGGTCCGCGGCGAGCGTGCCTACCTGTTCTCGTCGCGGGCTCGCGGGGCGGGCGGGCTTCCCCTCGGGGTCGAGGGGCGCGCGGTCGCGCTCATCTCCGGCGGCTTCGACTCCGCGGCCGCCGCCTGGATGATGCTGCGCCGGGGCGTGGAGCTCGACTACGTGTTCTGCAATCTTGGGGGGGTCGCCTACCGGCGCATGACGCTCGAGGTGGCCGTCGTCCTCGCGGACCGGTGGAGCCACGGCACGCGG
Source organism: Gemmatimonadota bacterium (assembly GCA_046484665.1). Taxonomy (GTDB): domain Bacteria; phylum Gemmatimonadota; class Gemmatimonadetes; order Palauibacterales; family Palauibacteraceae; genus Carthagonibacter. The sequence goes on along the minus strand of JAWOIN010000161.1, from coordinate 27,299 downwards.
CCGCGGGCGCACGTGGTCGAGTTCGGTCCGGTCGTGGAGGAGCTCCGCGATCGCGTCCCGGGGCCCTTGCTGCAGGTGGCGCTCAAGCGGCAGATGTACAGGACGGCGAATATCGTGGCGGAGCAGGTCGGCGCGCAGGCCGTGGTCACCGGCGAGTCCGTCGGACAGGTCTCCTCGCAGACCCTCGCGAACCTGCGGGCGATCGACGGCGCCTCGGCGCTCCCCGTTCTCCGCCCGCTCGTGGGCATGGAGAAGAACGACATCGTCGCGCTCACGCGCCGGATCGGCACGGCGGCGCTCTCGGCCCGCGTGCGGGAGTATTGTTCGATCGGCGACGGACGGACGGCCACCGCGGTCCGGCCCGAGGCGGTCGCGGACGCCGAAGCCGGCCTCGACCCTGATCTCCTCCCCCGGCTCGCGGCATCCGCCGAGATCGTCGATCTCCGCGCGGTCGATCTGGCGGAGCTGGCGGAGTCCTCGATGTTCGTGGACGAAGTGGAGGAGGAGGCGCTTCGGGTGGACATGCGTCCCGAGGAGACCCGGCGTGCCAGGCCGTGGCCTCGGGCGGTTACGCGCTCGTACGACGAGCTCGCGACCGGCTTCAAGGACCTGGACCGGGGGCGTCCGATCGTGCTGGTGTGCACGGAGGGTCTGTTGAGCGCGCAGATCGCCGAGCGGATGCAGGAGGCGGGGCTCGAGGCGTACAGCCTTCGCGGGGGGGACCGCGGGCTCCGGCGCCTCCTCGCCGAGAGCGTGGCGACCTGTGCGGGGGAGGACGGGTGAGCGGGAACGGGAGCTCGGAGCGGGAAAAGGATCTGCTGCGCGCCCTGTCGGAATCCGAGGAAATTCCGCGCCACGTCGCCGTGATCATGGACGGGAACGGGCGCTGGGCGGCGGAACGGAGGCTTCCCCGCTGGAAAGGCCACCGCGAGGGGATGAAGGCCGTGCGCCTCTGCGTGGAGGGCGCCATCGAGGCGGGGCTCGGACATCTCACCCTTTACGCGTTCTCCCGGGAGAACTGGGAACGACCTGCCGAGGAGGTGTCCGCGCTGATGTCGCTCCTCGTCGAGTTCGTGGACCGGGAGCGGCTCGAGCTCCGCGAGCGGGGGGTGAGGGCGCGCGTGTTCGGCGATCTGTCGCGGCTGTCCGAACCCGCGCTCCGGTCCATCCGGCTGCTCGAGGAGACCACGCGCGCCGGGGACCGGCTCGGCCTCAACATCGCGATCAGCTACGGGGCCCGCGACGAGATCCTGCGCGCGGCGCGCCGGCTCGCTGAGGAGGTGGCGGCCGGTCGGCTCGCCCCGGCGGAGATCGACGCCGAGCGACTCGAGGCGGAGCTCTGGACGGTCGGCATTCCGGACCCGGACCTGCTGATCCGGACGTCGGGCGAGATGCGGGTCTCGAACTTCCTGCTGTGGCAGATCGCCTATGCCGAGATCTACGTCACGCCGGTCCTGTGGCCGGACTTCGGGAAGGCCGAGCTGTTCGAGGCGCTGCTCGACTTCGGGCGGCGAGACCGCCGGTTCGGCCGGGTTTCCGCCTGACCGCGACGATGGGATCGAACCTGGCCAAGCGTCTCGCCGTGGCGGCCGTCGGCGTCCCGCTCTGCGTGGGCGTGACGCTCGCCGGCGGCCTGGCGTTCGCCGTGGGCCTCGGGCTCCTCTCCGCGGTGGCGGTCCTCGAGACCGCCGCGATGTTCCGGCAGCGTGGGGACCGCTTCCTCGGAGGTCCGGCCGCCGCGCTCGCGGCGCTGTTCCCGATCGCGGTCCTGCTCGAAGGTCCCGCGGCCGTGGGCTGGCTGGCTGCCGGCTCGCTCATTTCGCTCACCGGTCTGGCGACGCTCCGGATCCCGCCCGCCGAGCGGCCGTTCCTCGCCGCGGCGCTTTCGTTCGCGACGGCCTTCTATGTCGGCGGGCTGCTGGCCTTCGGCGTTCCACTGCGGGAGACGATGGCCGTCGGGAGGAGCGAGGGAACGCTTCTGTTCTTCCTCCCCGTCGTCGTGACCTGGCTGGTGGACACGGCGGCGTACACGGGGGGGCGTGCGTTCGGGCGACGCCCCCTGGCTCCCGGCATCAGCCCCAACAAGACCGTGGAGGGAGCGGTGAGCGCGCTCATCGCCGGCCCGCTGGCCGCGACCGCGTACGGCTCGCTCCTCCTGCCCGACGTGGCGGCGACCCTCGGTCCCCTTGGCTTGGCGCTCCTCGGGCTGGTGCTCGCGGCCGCCGCGATCGTCGGCGACCTCGTGGAGTCCTCCCTGAAGCGCGAGTGCGGGGTCAAGGACTCCTCCGCGCTGCTGCCCGGACACGGAGGGCTGCTCGACCGCATGGACTCCCTGCTGTGGGCGATTCCCGTCGCGTGGCTCTTCATGGCGGCAGTCACGTGACGGGCTCCCCGGCGGGGGTCGTCCTGCTCGGCGCCACGGGCTCGATCGGCCGTTCGGCACTGAACGTGCTCGGCCGGCATCGCGACCGGTTCCGGGTCGTCGCCCTGACCGGCGCGCGGCGCGCGGAGGCGCTGGATCGACTCGCGCGCGAGGTCGGCCCGGACTTCGTCGTGCTCGCCGAGCCCCGGGACGACGGGTTCGCGCCGGAGTGGAGGGGCGAGTGGCGCTACGGGCCCGAGGCGATCGCCGAAGCGGCAGCCTGCCCGGCCGCCGCGATCGTGGTGAACGCGCTGGTCGGGTTCGCGGGGCTTGAGTCGACCCTCGCGGCGCTCGGGGCGGGGCACCGCCTAGCGCTCGCCAACAAGGAGTCGCTGGTCGCGGGCGGGGAGCTGGTGCTGGCCGCCTGGCGCGGGAGCGAGGGGACCCTGGTGCCGATCGACAGCGAGCACAGCGCCATCCTGCAGTGCATCGGAGGGCGTCCCGCCGGGGAGGTGTCCCGAATCATCCTGACCGCGTCCGGCGGACCGTTCCGGACTACCCCGGCCGCCCGGTTCGTCGGCATCCGCCCCGAGGACGCGCTCGCGCACCCGACGTGGAGCATGGGGGACAAGATCACGATCGACTCGGCGACGCTCGCGAACAAGGCGCTCGAGGTGATCGAGGCGCACCTCCTGTTCGGCGTCCCCTACGACCGGATCGAGGTCGTCGTGCACCCTGCCTCGATCGTCCACTCCTTCGTCGAGTTCCGGGACGGGTCGACGGTCGCCCAGCTCGGGCACCCGACGATGGAGGTGCCCATCCTGTACGCCCTCTCCGCGCCGGAACGGCTCGGGAACGACTTCCGCCCGTTCGACCCGGTCGACGCCGGCCCGCTGGAGTTCGAGCGGCTCCGGGAGGAGGACTTCCCGATGTTCGGGCTCGGCGTCGCCGCCGGGCGGGAGGGCGGGACGCGACCCGCGGCGTACAACGCCGCGAACGAGGTGGCGGTGCGCGCCTTCCTCGAGGGCCGCATACGGTTCCCGGACATTCCGGACGTCGTCGAACGGGTCCTCGCGACGATGCCGTCCGCACCCGTCGACGCCCTCGCGGACGTCGTGGCGGCCGACTCGGAGGCCCGTCGGCGCGCGGCCGTAGAGGTGGAACGGCTCGGTTGAGCGAGGAACAAGCGACGACGTGCGGGGTGGAAACCTCGCTGAGCGCGAGCGGGGCGCCGCCCGATCCCCCCTCGAGCCGGACCCCGTTCGAGAACGACGAGATGCCCGGATGCTGACCACGATCCTCGCCACCGCCCTCGTGCTGGGCGTGCTGATCCTCGTGCACGAGCTGGGACACTTCTGGGTGGCGAAGGCCGTCGACATAGAGGTGTCCCGCTTCTCCATCGGATTCGGCCCGAAGATCGTCGGCTTCCGGCGCGGGGAGACCGAGTACGTGCTGTCGGCGTTTCCGCTCGGGGGTTACGTGAAAATGGAGGGGATGGCGGACGAGGAGGTCACGTCGAAGCTCGAGGGCCCTTCGGAGGCTCCCACGCGTCGTCCATCTCCGCGCGACTTCGACGCGAAGCCGTTGTGGGCGCGGTTCCTCGTGATCTCCGCGGGCGTCGCGATGAACATCCTGTTCGCCTTCGTCGCGTTCAGCTTCATCGCTCGCTCGCAGGGCGTGTACGAGCCGGTCGTCACGGGCGTGGTGGTTGGGAGCCCTGCGGACTCGGCGGGAATACAGGTGGGCGATCGAATCCTCGCCGTCGACGGCCGGCGCGTGAGCGAGGCGTCCGAGCTGGTGCGGGCGATCTTCCCCAGGATCGGCAAGCCTACGCAGATCGAGCTGGAGCGCGGCGACCGCGTCCATTCGATTACGGTCATTCCGGGCGAAGCACGAGAGTGGGACCCCCTGGTCCGGGATTCGGTGTCGGCAGGGCGGATCGGCGTGCTGTTGGAGGAGAACGAGGAGAGCCTCCGATCGCTGAACCTCGCGGAGGCGCTCGCGGCGGGGGGAAGCCAGACCGCCTCGTGGGTGCGTGAGATCTACGAGTTCTTCGTGCGCCTCGTCACCGGCGAGCGCTCGGCCCGGGAGCTCGGCGGGCCGATCGCGATCGGGCAGCTGTCCGGCATGGCGGCCCGCGCCGGGTTCTGGTCGCTGCTCAACTTCATGGCGATCATCAGCGTGAATCTCGCCGTGCTCAACCTGCTGCCGATTCCCGTGCTCGACGGCGGGCACCTCGCGTTCCTGGCCGTCGAAGCGTTGCGCGGGAAGGCCGTGAGCGTGGAGCAGCGGCTGCGCTTCACGCAGATCGGGATGCTGTTCGTGCTCGGGCTGATGGTGTGGGCGTTCGCGAACGACATCCTGCGGATCGTCGGAGCCTGACCGGAACCCTGCGTCAGTCCCGGCCGAACAGCGAGAGCTGGGCGGTCGGCCGGCGCGCCGCCCGGAGCGCGGCCTCGACGTCCACGAAGGGTCCGGGCTCCTCCTGTCCGGCGACGCCGATCGCTCCCCGGAATCCCCGCCCCCCCGCTCCCCGCAGCGCGGCGCGGACCTCCCTCAGCGCGAGAGCCGGGTCGTTACACTCCCGGCTGAGGTGCGCGAGCAGGACACCGCCGAGCTCCGGGTGGAGCAGCTCGCGCGCGAGCTCGCCGGCGAGACGGTTGGAGAGGTGGCCGCGGCTTCCGCCGATCCGCTGCTTCACGGACCACGGATAGGGGCACTCCCGCAGCCTCAGCTCGTCGTGGTTCGCCTCGAGCACCAGGAGGTGACACCCGGCGAGCGCCGCGCGCACCGGGGCGGTCGCCCGCCCGAGGTCGGTCGCGATCCCCGCGATCACGCCGCTCGTGGTCTCCGAGACGGTGATCGCCACGGGCTCGGCCGCGTCGTGACACGTCGCGAAGGCGTGGAACTCCAGCGGTCCCACGCGGAAGCGGGTCTCCGGCTCGAACAGCTGGAGATCCTCGTCTCCCCGCAGGAGGCCGTCGCAGGCGCGCGCCGTGCCCCGGGTCAGGAACAGGGGCCAGCCCCAGCGCCGGGCCGCCACGCCCATGCCGCTCGTGTGGTCCCCGTGCTCGTGGGTGACGACGACCGCGTCGATCTCCCCGGGGTCCCGGCCCAGCGCGACGAGCCGTCGCGCCAGCGAGGCGCCGCTGAACCCGGCGTCCACCAGCACCCGGGTCGTGCCGGACTCGACGAGTACGGAGTTGCCGCGGCTGCCGCTGCCGAGAGTCGCGATCCTCACCCGCCGGCGTCCCCCGCGTCCCGCGCGGCGTCCCAGCAGGCGCCGAGCCAGGCGCGAGTCCCGTCGTCGCACGTCACGCCCCGCCGGTCCATCGCGATCGCGGCGGTCCCGAGGAAGCGCTCCCGGTCGAAGGTCGGCGCCCCGGGACCGTTCCCCCAGGCGAAGGCGGGGACCCGGCGGGGCGGAGGGTCGCCGCCGAACAGGTTCGCGCCGGCGCCGACGAGAGTTCCCGTCGCGAGCAAGGTCCCGATCGCGGTCTTCACGTGGTCCCCGAGCAGGCAGCCGAGCTTGAGGAGCCCCGTGTCCACCTCGCCCGACGCGAGCTCGACCCGCACGCTGCCGTAGTTGTTCTTGAGGTCGCTGTTCGTCGTCAGCGCCCCGAGGTTGACCCACCGGCCCAGGCAGGCGTGTCCAAGGAAACCGTCGTGCGCCTTGTTGGAGAAGCCGAGCACGATCGCGTCCTCGATCTCGCCGCGCAGTCGGCAGCGTGGTCCCGCCGAGAGGCCGCCGATCGGACCGCCGAGCAGCCGGCAGGCCGGACCGGCGTGAACCGGACCGGCCAGGCGGGTTCCCGCGAGGACCTCGGTCCCGTCGTCGAGGCGGATCCCTCCCCCCCGAGTGTCGAGCAGCACGCCGGGCTCGATCCTGACCCCGGCTCCGATCCTGAGGGGGCCGTCCCCGACGAGGTGAACCCCTTCGGGCAGGGACCGGGGACCGGATCCGGCGGAGGCGAGGTCCGCCGCGAGCCGGTCCCGGTTCCGCTCGATCAGGCTCCACGGCCACGGGAGGACCGCGCCCGCCACGTCGCGCTCGACCGCCCCGGGAAACGGGCCGGGTTCGAGGAGCCAGCCTCCGTCGGGGCCCTCCCGGCCCGCCGGGACCCAGAGACCGGCGACCGCGTTCCCCGCCAGCAGGAGGACGGGCGCGTCGACGGCGAGGGACCCGAGCCGGGAGCCGGCGTCGGGGACGAAGCGGGAAGACAGGAAGAGGCGGTCCCCGTCGCCGAGCTCCGAGTCGCGCGGCAGTGCCGGCGGGGCGCCCGCCTCGCGGAACTCCGCCAGCCACGCTCGGGTGAGCGCGGCACGAGCGGAGATGCCGGCGAACGTCTCCAGCCGCTCACGGAGCAGGCGATCCCCGAACCGGAGCTCGCCGATCGGCCGGGTCAGTGCGAACGGGCCCCACAGGTCCGACGCGGCGTCGTCGAACAGGTAGAGGGTCACGGGCCCTCCTCTCCGCTGGCGAGGCGCGCGAGCAGCCGCTTCAGCTGCGAGGCCCGCTCCCTCGTCGTGACGAGCGTCTCCTCGCCGGACCGGACCACGACCAGGTCGCTGACCCCGAACAGCACGATCCGACCGCCCTCGGCCCACACGACGTTGTCCGTGCTCTCGACGACGCGCGCCGTTCCGACCACGGCGTTTCCGTCCCGGTCTCGCTGTCGCGTGCGCGCGAGCGAGGCCCAGGTCCCGACGTCGTCCCAGCCGAAGGAGGCGCGGGCCACCTCGACGTCCTCCGCGCGCTCGAGGACGCCCACGTCCACGCTCACGGGCTCGGCCTCGCGGAAGAACCCCTCGACGTCTCCCGCGTCGAGCCGCGGGAAGGCGCGCGAGAGCTCCCGCGTCCAGCGGCGCGCGGCGGCGAGCAGGTCACGGGCGCGCCACACGAAGATCCCCGTGTTCCACAGGAACCGTCCGTCGGCGACGAACCGCCGCGCCGTCTCGAGGTCCGGCTTCTCGATGAAGCGGTCGGCGGCGTGCACGCCGGGGTCCAGCTCCGTCCCCGCGAGCACGTAGCCGTACCCGGTCTCGGGCCGCGCGGGCTCGATCCCGACACAGACGAGGCTGCCGCGGTTCTCCGCCGCCGCGGCAGCGCGGTCTATCGTTTCTCGGAATCCCTCGAACGGGGAGATCGCGTGGTCGGCGTGCAGCGACACCATGAGGGCTCCCGGGTCCCGCGCCTCGATCTCGGCGGCGGCCCGGACGAGCACGGGGGCGGTGCTCCGCGCGACGGGCTCGAGCAGGAAGTGCTCCGGGGCGAGATCGGGAACCACCCGCCGGAACGGCTCCACGAGCTCGGGCCCCGACAGCACGCGCACGCGGTCGTGGCCGACGAGCTGGCGAGCCCGCTCGATCGTCTCGACGATCAGGGGGCGATCGCCCCCGAGAGGCAGCAGCTGCTTCGGCCGGTCCGGAGTTGAGGCCGGCCAGAAGCGGGAGCCGGTCCCACCGGCGAGGATGACGGCGTAGCGGGGCGGGGATGGCGGGGCGCTCTGCGGCATCTTGCTCCGGTCCGGTGCGATGGAACCTCGCGAAGCCCGGACGACACGTTCCGAGCGGCCTCGCGCGCGCCGCGAAGTCTGCTATTATACCCGACGTTTCAGCAACCCGTGCGAGGATCCGGAGCCGATGCGACGTACACGTCTTCCGATCGTGATGGCCGTGCTGGCGCTCGTCGCCTGCGGCGATCCCTACAAGCCGCTCTTGGCGCCGAACCCTCTCTCGCCCACCGAGGTGACGCTCTTCGACTTCCTGACGGGCGCTCTCCAGGATCCGTCGGCCTTCGACCTGATCCTCTCGCAGCCGGTGCGGACGGACCGCACGTACGGCTGGGACTTCGTCCTCCTGTTCGATCCGTCGAGCGGGGCTTCGGTCCGCACGCGCGGCGCGTTCCTCGACGAGCCCGACGAGGCCGGGGTGCAGGTCGTCGGACAGGGCTTCGAGGAGCTCGCAGTCGCCCCCGAGGGCGGCTACGTCCAGGAGGACCCGGTCGCGATCGAGCCCGGCGACGTGTTCGTGGCGCGGAGCCGGAGAAACCCCTCGTACGGGTCGATCCGGTGCCGGTACTTCGGGAAGTTCGAGGTCGTCGCGGTGGACGGCGAATCCGGCAGCGTCATTCTGCGTCACCTGATCAACCCGAACTGCGAGCGTCGCGAGCTCGAGCCCGGCGAGGCGACTTGATCGACGTCCGGGCTCTCCGTGACGACCCCGGAGCGGTCCGGGCGAGCCTGGCGCGCCGTGACGACCCGGAGACGGAGGTCCTCCTGGACCGCGCGGCCGGGCTCGACGCGAGGCGCCGGGAGATCATCTCCGAGGTCGAGCTCCTGAAGGCGCGGCGCAACCAGGAGTCGCGCGAGATCGGCGAGCGGAAGACGCGCGGCGAGGACGCGGCGGACCTGATCCGCGACATGAAGATCGTCGCCGACCGGATCCGCGACCTCGACGCGGAGCAGGCCCGGGCGGAGGCGGACCTGAGGGACGCGTTGCTGCGGATCCCGAACCTGCCGGACGCGCGGGTGCCGTCGGGCGCGGAGGGCGAGTTCGAGGTGGTCCGTTCGTGGGGCGAGCCGGCGCCCCCCGCGGCGTACGTGGAGTTCCACTGGGACCTCGGCGCCAGGCTCGGGATCCTGGACCTCGAGCGCGGCGCCCGCGTGGCGGGGTCCGGGTTCCCGTTGCTGGTCGGCGCCGGCGCCCGGCTGAACCGCGGTCTCATCCAGTTCATGCTCGACCTCCACACGAGGGAGCACGGCTACGTCGAGGTCGCGCCGCCCTTCCTGACGAATCGCGACTGCCTCACCGGTACGGGCCAGCTCCCGAAGTTCGAGGAGGACGTCTACCGGACCGACCCGGACGACCTGTTCCTCGTGCCCACGGCGGAGGTCCCGGTCACGAACCTCCACCGCGGCGAGATCCTCGAGGGCTCGGCGCTTCCCCTCGACTACGTCGCCTACACGCCCTGCTTCCGGCGCGAGGCGGGAGCGGCGGGACGTGACACGCGCGGTCTGCTGCGGGTCCACCAGTTCGACAAGGTGGAGCTCGTCCGGCTCACGGAGCCGGAGGCGTCGGAGGAGGCCCTCGAGGAGCTCACCCGCCACGCGGAGACGGTGCTAGAAAGGCTCGAGCTCCCGTACCGGCGGATCCTGCTGCCGGCCGGCGACCTCGGGTTCGCGAACGCGATCACTTACGACCTCGAGGTCTGGTCGCCGGGCGTCGGCCGCTGGCTCGAGGTCTCGAGCTGCTCCTCCTATACGGATTATCAGGCCCGCAGGGCGGACATCCGGTATCGGCCGGTCGACGGCGGAAAGCCCCGCCTGGTGCACACCCTGAACGGCTCGGGCGTCGCCCTCGCCCGCACGCTCGTCGCGCTCCTGGAGACGCACCTGGAGGCGGACGGGAGCGTGCGGATTCCCGAGGCGCTGCGTCCGTACGCAGGCTTTGACCGGCTGAGCTCGCCGTGATCGCGCGGCCGCGCGTGGGGCGCAAGCTCCTGCCCGTGGCGATCCTGGTCGTGTTCGGCGCCGTCCTCGTCTCCTACCTGCTCTACACCCGGCAGATCGCGGACGAGCTTCGGCGCGACGCGGCCGCGTTCAGTCGGATCTACTTCCAGGTCGTGTCGGCGACGGCGTCCGCGGAAGGGCTCACGCCCGAGGGCGAGCTGGAGCTGCTCCGGGAGCTCTACGGGGCGGGGATCCCGGTCGTCGTGACGGACCTCGAGGGTACGCCGACCACGGCCGTGAACCTGCCGTTCGAGTCGGACATCGAGACGGAGGAGGGAAGGCAGGCGGTGCGCCGCTACGTCGGGGGGCTCGATTCCCGAAACGCGCCCCTGGTGGACGAATCCTCTGGCTTCATCGTGCATTACGGCGAGCCCGGGTTCCTCAGCCGCCTCAAGTGGATCCCGTGGCTGCAGGCGTTGCTCCTGCTCGCGGTGTTCGGCACCGGGGTCTGGATGATCCGGACGGCCTATCAGTCCGAGCGCGAGCGGATCTGGTCGGCGATGGCGCGCGAGTCGGCGCACCAGATGGGAACGCCTTTGAGCTCCCTCGTCGGCTGGCTGGAGCTGCTGGACGTCTCCGACGGACCGGGAGGGGAAGCGTCCGTCGGCATCGGGCCGGAGCGGCTCGACATTCGGGCCGAGATGCGCCACGACCTGCAGCGGCTGGAGAAGGTGTCGCGGCGGTTCGAGGCGATCGGCCGGACGCCGGTGCTGCGAACCGTCGACTTGCCGGCTCTGCTGCGCGGCCTCAGCCGCTACTTCGCGGCGCGACTCCCTTCGCTCGGCGGCCGGGTGCGACTCGAGACCGACCTGCCGGAGATCGCGCCGCTCGTGCAGGGCGACGAAGTCCTGCTCGAGTGGGCGTTCGAGAACCTCGTCAAGAACGCGATCGACTCCCTCGCCGGCCGCAGGGGCACGATCCGGATCGCGTACGGCGGCGTCAACGCCGACCGGGCCGTGTTCCGGGTCGAGGACGACGGCCCGGGCGTGGCCGAGAAGCTCCGGGATTCCCTGTTCGAGGTCGGGGTGACGACGAAGAGCGGCGGCTGGGGCGTCGGTCTCTCGCTCGCACGTCGGATCATCGTGGACGTGCACGGCGGCGCGCTGCGGCTCGAGTCCTCCGACTCGGGCGCCGTGTTCAGCGTGGAGCTGCCGATCGCGGAGGGGCTGGCATGAGGGGGCTCGCCCTCAACCCGGAGCAGCGCGCCGCCGTCGAGCACGGCGGGGGCCCGCTGCTCGTGCTCGCCGGCGCCGGCTCCGGCAAGACGCGCGTCCTCACGGCCCGCGTGGCGCGTCTGGTGGCGGAGGACGACGTGCCTCCGCGGAGGATCCTCGCCGTCACCTTCACGAACAAGGCGGCAGGGGTGATGCGCGACCGGATCGCGGACCTGCTCGGCTCGGAGCCCCGCGGGATCTGGATCGGGACCTTCCACTCGATCTGCGCCCGTCTCCTTCGCCAGGAGGGAAATCGTCTCCCGCGCGGCTCGCACTTCACGATCTACGACGAGGACGACTCGCTGCGCGCCCTCAAGCGCGCGATGGAGGAGGCCGGGCTCGACACTGGTCGCTGGTCGCCGGCCGCGCTGCGCGCACGGATCTCCGATGCGAAGAACGCCCTCGTCGGCCCGGACGAGTACGGGGCGAGCGCGTTCGACCTGATGTCCCGCACCGTGGCCGACGTCTACCCGACGTACGAGAAGATCCTCGTTCGCTCCCGCGCCTACGACTTCGACGACCTCCTCGTGCACGCGGTCCGCCTGCTCGAGGATCACGAGGACGTGGGCTCCCGCTACGCGGAGCGCTTCCTCCACGTTCTCGTCGACGAGTACCAGGACACCAACCACGCGCAGTACCGGATCGTCCGCCGGCTCGCGGGAGGGCACGGGAACGTCTGCGTCGTCGGCGACGACGACCAGTCGATCTACGGCTGGCGAGGTGCCGACCTCCGGAACATCCTCGACTTCGAGCGGGACTTCCCCGGCGCGGCGGTCGTGCGCCTCGAGGAGAACTACCGCTCGACCCCGTCGATCCTCGAGGTCGCGAACGCGGTGATCGAGCGGAACCGGGCCCGGAAGGAGAAACGCCTCCGCACGGCGCGGCCGGACGGGGAACCGGTCGCGGCCGTGCGCCTCCCCGACGAGCGCGCGGAGGCGTCCTGGGTGGTCGAGGAGATCCTGCGGGCCGCGGACGGCCGCAGGTTCGGCGATTGCGTGATCCTGTACCGGACGAACGCGCAGTCGCGCCCGTTCGAGGACGCACTGCGCCGGGCCCGGGTGCCGTACCGGATCGTGGGGAGCGTGCGGTTCTACGAGCGCCGGGAGATCAAGGACGTGCTCGCCTACCTCCAGCTCGCCGTGAACCCGGCGGACGAGGCGGCCTTCGCCCGGGCCGTCTCCTGGCCCCGTCGCGGCGTCGGCTCGGTGACGCTGGAGCGGCTCCGCGAGTTCGCCGCGGAGCGGGGCATCCCCCTGCTCGCGGCGGCGGAGCGGTCGGACGAGGGCTTCGGCCTGCCGCCGGCGGGAGTCTCGGCGCTCCGGGACTTCGCAGCCGGGATCTCCGCGCTCTCCGAGCTCGCGCGCGACTCCTCCGTGGAGGAGATCATCCGGGAGTGCATCCGGTCGTTCGGCGTCGTGGAGGCGCTGGAGTCAGAGGAGGACGGAGCGGACAGGATCGCGAACGTTACGGAGCTCCTGGCCGCCGCCGCGTCCTTCTCCCGCGAAGAGGCGGAGGATGCGGCGGCGGAGGCCACCGACCTGGAGGCGTGGCTTCAGGGCGCGGCCCTGCGCGCCGACCTGGACGACTACGACGAGTCGGCCCCCGGCGTGACGCTGATGACCCTCCACAACGCGAAGGGCCTCGAGTATCCGGTCGTGTTCGTGGCGGGCCTCGAGGACGGCCTGTTCCCGCTCTCCCGCTCGATGGAGACGGAGGAGGAGCTGGAGGAGGAGCGGCGTCTGTTCTACGTGGGTGTCACGCGCGCGCAGGACCGGCTCTACCTGACCCACGCCGACCGGCGGTGGCGATACGGCAGCGAGACGCGGTCCGCCCCATCTCAGTTCCTCGACGAGATCCCGGAGGAGTCCGTCCTGCGGCGCTGGGGCGGAGCGGGCGAGCCGCGGGGAGGGGCGGGCCGCCTCCGCGCGGCAGGCGCGGGGCGCTCACGGCCGGGCGGTTCCGGGACCGGCGCGGTCCGGCCGGACGCGCGCGACGGCCTCGGCGGGAGGTCCGCCGCGCTCGCCGACGAGGAGGACGCCGGGGACTGGTCGTGGCGGCGGCCGCCGCGTCGGAGCGGGCGCGGACTGCCGGAGCCGCCCGGACCCCGGTACGACTGGTCGGACTCGCAGGAGCCGCTTCTGGTCGTCCCGGGGGCGCGCGTAGTGCATCCGGAGTTCGGAGAGGGGGAGATCGTCGCGGTCAGCGGGAGCGGGACGTCGACGAAGGCGGAGATCGAGTTCGGCGCGGCGGGCCGGAGGAAGGTGATGGTCGCCCACGCGGGCCTGCGACCGGCGTGACCGCCCGTCCGCTGGGAAGAACCCGGGAACGGAGGGTCCCGTGCGGAAACAGATGCGTCTCGTGCTCGTGGCCTGCGTCGCGATCGCGGCGGGCTGCCGGATGACGGCGAAGGCGCCGGTTCCCGATCGCGTCCTCGTGGGAGGCACGGTGTGGACGGGCGAGTCGGAGCGGCCCGACGCGACGGGAATCGCCCTGTCGGGCGACTCGATCCTCGCAGTGGGCGAGGAGGAGGGGATCCGCGCGATGGCCGGACCGGCCACCGAGGTGATCGAGCTCCGCGGCCGGTTCGTGATGCCGGGCTTCGTCGACACCCACACGCACTTCCTCGAGGGGGGCTTGCGACTCGCCTCGGTGGACCTGCGCGACGCGGCCACCCCCCGGGAGCTCGCCCGGCGGATCGCGGCGCACGCGGGCGGCCTGCCGGAGGGTACCTGGATCCTCGGCGGGGACTGGGACCACGAGCTGTGGGGCGGGACGCTGCCGGACCGCGCCTGGATCGACGAAGTCACCCCCGACCACCCCGTGTTCGTGACCCGGCTCGACTGGCACATGGCGCTGGCGAACTCGCGGGCGATGAACGCCGCGGGCTTCGACCCCGCGACACCGGATCCGCCCGGTGGCGAGATCGTGCGGGACGCCGCCGGGAGGCCCACGGGCGTCTTCAAGGACGAGGCGATGTCGCTGATCTACGCGGCGGTCCCGGCGCCGACCGACGCGGAGCGGGACTCGGCCCTCGCCGCCGCGATGCGTCACGCGGCGTCGGTCGGCGTGACCGGCGTGCACGACATGGGGGACTGGGAGGGGCTCGAGGCCTACCGGCGGGCACGGGCGCGGGGTGCGCTCACGCTTCGGGTGCGGGCATTCGTCCCGCTCGCGGGCTGGGAGCGCCTCGCCGCGCACGTGCGCGCCGCGGGCACGGGAGACGACTGGCTCAGCTGGGGCGGCCTCAAGGGCTTCGTGGACGGCTCGCTCGGGTCGTCCACGGCGCTGTTCTTCGACCCGTACGAGGACGACCCGTCGCAGCGCGGGCTCCGGGTGACGGAGCTCGAGGTGCTGGCGGCGCAGGTCCGCTCCGCGGACGCCGCCGGCCTGCAGGTGGCGATCCACGCGATCGGCGACCGGGCGAACGCGGAGCTCCTCGAGCTCTACGCGGCGGTCGAGCGCGAGAACGGGCCGAGGGACCGCCGGTTCCGCGTCGAGCACGCCCAGCACCTCCGGCGGGAGGACCTGCCGCGCTTCGCGGAGCTGGGCGTGATCCCCGCGATGCAGCCCTACCACGCGATCGACGACGGCCGCTGGGCGGAGCGGAAGATCGGCCCCGAGCGGGCGCAGGGGACGTACGCGTTCCGTTCGCTGTGGGAGGCGGGTGCGCGACCTGCGTTCGGCTCGGACTGGACCGTGGCGCCCCTCGATCCGCTGCTCGGCGTCTACGCCGCGGTGACGCGCCGCACGCTCGACGCCGCGAACCCGGACGGCTGGGTGCCGGCGGAGCGGATCCCCGTGGCGCAGGCGCTCGCCGGCTACACGCGGGACGCGGCCCGCGCGGGGTTCCAGGAGGAGCGGATCGGCACGCTGCGTCCCGGCAAACTGGCCGATCTCGTGGTGCTCGACCGGAGCCCGTACGAGGTCGCTCCCGAGGAGCTGGGGGAACTGGCCGTCGATCTCACCATCGTGGGCGGCCGGACCGTGTTCGCCCGGGCGGAGGAGGCGTCGGCGCCGCCGCGCTGACCCCTCGGCGGGGATCGTCAGCCGTGAGGAGTCGCCACGCCGCCCGAGGCGAGCGCGCCGGCGGGCGCGGGGTCGAGAACCGCATCCAGCACCGGTGACGCGGGCGGGGAGACGGAGCGGCTGACCGCCCGCTCGATCCGCTCGGCGGCGACCTGCGCCGTGTGGCCCCTCCGGTCCCAGAGGGGGGTCTCGCCGACGGGGAGCGGGAAGTGGTGGCCCGCCGTCAGCTCGATCGCCTCCCCGGTTCTCCAGCCGCCCGCCATCAGGGCCCGGCGCCGGATTTTCTTCGCCTCCATGAGCGCGGCTTCCCCGATCGGGTCCTGCGACGCGACGCGGGAGTCCTCGTCCGAGACCAGGAAGTCGGCCACGAAGTCGAAGCTGTGGCGGAGGTAGCGGACGACGGTCGTGGGGTCGAGGTCCCAGCGCGAGTTGTCGACGACCGTGTCGAAGATCGCCTGCCAGCTCTCGTTTCCGTTGATCCGGATGATCCCGCGGAAGATCCTGCGGTTCGTGCTGAAGCTGAACAGGGTGCTCGAGAGCACGCGCCGGAACAGCGCATCCGTCTCCGAGTGATCGAAGCGGGTGACGATCCAGCGGGCCAACTGGGAGTACTCGGCTCCGACGTCGGAGTCCATCCTGTGTTCCCAGTACGAATGCCCGAGGGCACGCGTGGACGACGTGAGGAGCAGCATCCGCGGGACGAACGAGTTGTGCGCCAGGGTGTCGGCCGCGAGGTGGCTCATGTAGCCGAGGATCGCGGAGCGCAGGCGGTCGTCGTCACCGGCTGCCGCATAGACCTCCCGCGCGACGCGCCAGTCGTGGCAGTGGCGTCCGACCTGGGCGTACTTCTTCGCCAGCGAAATGTCCGCCGCGAGGTTCCCGTACAGAAAGTCGATCGGGTACTGGGCGAGGATCGCGGCGATGTGGGTCGGAAGGAGGTTCAGTGAGCGCAGGACCTCCATTCCGACCTGGACGTGCGTGGCCGGCCCCCACGCGAGGGCCGTCTCGGGCAGCAGCAGGAGAAGGGCCGCCGCCAGCGCCGGGCCGACGAGGAACGGACTTCGGGTCAAGCGCGCAGCCGGCTCCGGGCCCCGCCCTGCAGCCACCGTGACTTCCTCTTCCGCCTCCCGCGACGACGTCCCCCGCGCACGGCGCGGAGCAGGCCCGCGGTGGAGAGAAACGTGTCCTCCGCCTCCTCGATCGCGACCGAGAGCAGGGCGTTCACCTCCGAGACGCGCTCCTCGGCGACTTCGAGCATCCGCTCGACGGAGTCCGTCGCGCGCACGACCGTCCGGTCGACGAGCTCCATGTCGGCGAGCGCCGCGTCGACGAGCCGACCGACCTGATCCACCACGCCGTCCGAGCGCTCGAGGACCGGCAGCATGCGGTTGACCATCACGTCCGACACGTCGTCGATCTGCGCGAGGGTCCGCAGCAGCCGGGGGGTGACCAGGACCAGGGTCACGAGGATCCCGGTCCCGATGAGGATCCAGAGGATCAACGCGATGATCACGAGAATGTCGTAGAACGCCACGGTCCTTCTCCTCTTCCGCGGAATGCCCGCCGGCCCGGGGCGCCGTCACCTCCGGCGCCTGGCGAAACATAGAGGCGGCGGACCCCGCTCTCAACCGCGATCGGGCGCAGAAATCGGGCCGTCGGGGGAATCCCGTCAGGCCGGGTCCGGCTCCAGCTCTCCGGCGCGGGCCAGGACACGCCGCATCACCGGCGGTCCGACCACCTCGAACGCGACGACGCCGAGCACGACCGCGTCGAAGAACGCGGGGACCGACGCGGACTCCGGGTACCGGTTCCCGAGCACGAGCAGCGCGGAGACCGCGATCGCGATTGAGACGCCGCCCTGCGAGAGGAGCGCGGCTCCCAGCCGGCCGTTCGCGGGGCGCCCCGGCAGGAGGGGCCGGGCGAGCATGCCTCCGAGGAGCTTTCCCGCGGTCCGGAGCGCGAGATAGGCGACGAGCACGACCGCCGTCCACCAGGACTCGAAGCTGAGCATCGTACCCGCGAGTGTGAGAAACAGCACGTGCACGGGCTTCTCCCAGGTCGCGACGGCGGTCATCACGCGGCGGCGCATCGGCGAGAGGTTCGCGAGAAAGGCGCCGGCCAGGGCCGCCGTGAACAGGGTCGAGGCCGCGATCGAGAGGCTGGTGCCCGCGAGCACGAGGGCGAGGCCGAGCAGGAAGAGCACGAGCTCGTCCCCGGGCGGCTTCTCGCGCGACAGCGACAGAAACAGCCAGCCGGCCAGCAGCGCGACCAGGACCGGCACGAGGATCCAGCGGGCCGGGCCGAGCTCGAGCGTGGCCGGGGATGCCGGGGCGTGGACGAAAGCGTACAGGAACGCCAGGGTGACGATGCCGATCGCCCCGTCGAGGCTCGTGGCGAGACTTACCAGCCGCGACATCGGCCCGCGAACCCGGGTGGACCCGAACACGACGACCGCCCCGGTCGGACTCGCCACGCAGCCCGCGGCCGCCGCGGCGATCGCGGCCGCCGGAAAGCCGGCGTCGGCACGCCCGATCAGAACAAACCCTCCCCAGAGCCCCACCGCCAGCACGATCCACGCGATCACCGCCTGTCCGGCGGCCGCGACGTGCTCGCCCCGCCGAAAGGCGCGGAGGACTCCGCGATCGAACTGAAGGCCGAACAGCAGGCCGATCCAGCCCAGCCCGAGCGCGACGAAGGGAGAGAGCTTTCCGATCAGCTCGGGCGTGACGAGCCCCGCGGCGTGGGGGCCGAGCAGGAATCCGATCAGGACGAAGTGCGAGCCGGACGAGAAGAAGAGCCGGACCGCGATCGAGGCCCTCCGGCTCCGGAACCCGACTCGCGAGCCGACGAGGCTGATCAGGACGAGAGCGAGCGCCGTGAGGAGGAGCCTCACCCCTCGGGCCCGCCGAGCTCCGGCGCGAGCCCGACGACGCGGTTCACCGGAACCGTGATCGCGATCCCCGTCGCCGGATCGTCGAATCGGCCGCATACGTCCTGCAGCAGGGCGATCGCGCGCTCGACCTTCTCCGGGTCGTCGATCACGCTGAACAGGGTCTGGTTCTGGGGTCGGGAGCGCGAGATCAGCGTCTGCAGGCCGGCGAAGATCGGGATCTCGTGGCTGAGGACGCGTCCCATCCCCTCGCTGTCGAGGATCGTGGCGCCCGTGATTCCGATCTCGAGGAAGCCCGCGAGGACCTCGTCCATGCGGTCGACGTCGTTGATGACCGCGATCAGCAGCTCCATCCGCTCTCCTGTTCGGCCCCGGCCCGTTGCGTGCCGGCGGCGGCGCTACACGTGCTCGCGCTCGTAGGTCCGGATATGCTCGATGACTTCCGCGCCGTCGTGGCAGCTCCGGAGGGCTTCGACGAAGTCCGCGTGACGCGCGAGCCTGGCGACCCGGGCGAGAAGCCGGATGTGGTGGCCCGCCCGGTCCGGCGGGGAGAGGAGCAGGAAGAACACGTTGACCGGTGCCTCGTCCATCGCACGAAAGTCCACGCCGTCGGGCGCGAGGCCTACGATCAGCCTGGGGGCGGGAATCGCCTCGCTGATCGCGTGCGGGACGGCGATCCCCTGGCCGATCCCGGTGCTCAGCACCCGCTCCCGCGCGAGGAGTGCCTCGAGCACGCCGTCCGCGCTCGGCAGCGTCCCGTCCCGCACGAGCGGCTCCACAAGCTGTGCGAGAATCCCGCGCACCTCCCCGGGCCGGACGTCGAGGACCACCAGCTCGGGCTCCACGTACTCAGAGAGCTTCATGCCTCCGGCGCCTCCTCGCTGGCCTGACCCGCTCCGGACCGGGCCCGGGCGACCTCGGTCCTCGGGAGCTTGTTGGCGGCGCCGGGTGGTGTCAAGCGGACCCGGGCGGCTCGTTGCCCCCCCGTCCGGCCGCCGCCTAACTTGAGGGCGCGTGCGGATCCGACCTCCCCGCGGGAGACCGAAAGGAGCCTCCGAGTGCACTACAGAATCCGGGGCCCGGCTCGCCTCTCCGGACGTTTCCGTCCCGCCGGAAACAAGAACGGGGCGCTGCCGATCCTGGCGGGCTGCCTGCTCGCCGACGAGCCGGTCGTGCTCGAGAACGTGCCCGAGATCAGGGACGTGCTCACGATGATCGACCTGCTGCGGGCCCTCGGCGCGGAGGTCGATCGCCTGGAGCCGAACGCGTTCCGGGTCGCAGCGGCGAACGTGCGGGGAGGAGCGGTCGACGCCGACCTGGCGGGACGGATCCGGGCCTCGATCCTGGTGGCCGGACCGCTGCTCGCCCGGACGGGAGAGGTCGTCCTGCCGCCGCCCGGCGGCGACGTGATCGGCCGGAGGCGACTGGACACGCACTTCCTTGCGCTCGGGCGCCTCGGAGCGGAGGTCGAGGCCGGGGAACACTACGTGCTGCGCGCCCGCGGACTCGTCGGGGCCCGGATCTTCCTCGACGAGCCCTCCGTCACCGGGACGGAGAACGCCGTCCTGGCAGCGGTCCGGGCCAGGGGCGAGACGGAGATTCTGAACGCCGCGACTGAACCGCACGTCCAGGACATGTGCCGCTTCCTGGCGTCGCTGGGCGCCGGGATCGAGGGGATCGGCACCCAGCGGCTCCGGATCTCCGGGGTGGAGCAGCTCGGCGGCGGGCGCTGGCGCGTGGGTACGGACCACATCGAGGTGGGCAGCCTGATCGGTCTCGCCGCGATCACCGACTCCGACCTCGTGATCGAGGCGGTCGAGGAGGAGCACTTCGATCCGCTTCGCGTCGGGTTCGAGCGGCTGGGCATCCGGTGCGTCCTCCGGGGCGGCGAGCTCCAGGTGCCGTCCGGCCAGGAGCTGGAGATCCAGCCGGACCTCGGGGACCAGATCCCCGCGCTGGGCGACGGCCCGTGGCCGGCCTTCCCGGCGGACCTGATGTCGATCGCGCTCGTCGTCGCGACTCGGTGCAGGGGGACGATCCTGATTCACGAGAAGATGTTCGAGTCCCGGATGTATTTCGCCGACAAGGTGATCGCGATGGGAGCCCGGATCGTCCTCTGCGACCCCCACCGCGCCGTGGTCGTCGGCCCGTCCCGCCTGCACGGGTCCGTGGTGGAAAGCCCGGACATCCGCGCCGGAATGGCGCTCCTGATCGCCGCCCTCGCCGCGGAGGGGGAGAGCCACATCCACAACATCGGGCAGATCGAGCGCGGCTACGAGCGCATCGACGAGCGGCTCCGCGCGCTGGGCGCGGAGATCGAGCGGGTCGATCCGGCGTGCTGAGGGACGCGACGCGGCCGGAAGGGCCGCCGGAGGATGGCCCCGCGCTCCGACTCCGGGAGGTTCCCGACAGGCTGGGCGACCTCGAGGTCCTCTCGCTCGCGGGGTGGAGCCCCGGAGGCCCCGGCCTCGTCGCCGGGATCACCCGGGCGCCGGCGGACTACGGGCTGTCGACCGCCGGCTCGGGCGGGTCCCTGGCCGAGCGCTACGAGCGACTCGCGGGCGGCCTCGGATTCGGCCGGGTGGCGGTCGCGCGGCAGGTGCACGGCGCGGACGTCCGCGCCGTCTCCGTGCCGGCGGGGAGGGGAATGTGGATCGCGGGGGAGGCCGACGGCCTCGCCTCGGACGGGGTGGGGCTGCTGCTCGCCGTGACGGCGGCCGACTGCGTCCCCGTCTACCTCGTCGACCGGGAGAGCGGGGCGCTCGCCCTCCTTCACGCGGGCTGGCGGGGCGCGGCGGAGGGCGTGCTCCGGCGCGGCCTCGAGGCCCTCGCCCGGCTGCGGGGCGTCCATCCGTCACGCTGCTCCGTCCACTTCGGCCCGGCGATCTGCGGGTCCTGCTACGAGGTGGGGCCGGACGTGCTCGCGCGCTTCGGACGGCGCCGGGAGGGGCCCGGACGGCTCGACCTGCGCGCATGGCTGGCGCGGGAGGCGGTGCGGCTCGGCGTCCCGGGTCCGCACGTGTCGGTGTCGGCCTGGTGCACGAGCTGCGACCGCGATCAGCTCCACTCCCACAGGGCCTCGGGCGGTCGCGCGGGGCGCATGGCGGCGTTCCTCGGAAGACGCCCCGTCTGAGCGGGTCCCGGGTTTGCCTTCGGGCGGAGTCTACCCTATAATCGACGGCTGAGAAACGCGTCCGGGGCCGGCCGCCCGGGCGCCCACGTTCGGGATTGAAGTGGGGAAACGCTCGCGGCCCCACTTTTTTGTTGGCGGTAGGTCCCGCGGGCGGGCCGGGAGGAGCGGCGAGGGTGACGTCCGGACGGCTGGAGGGCGAGATCGGGGCGGTGCTGGCAGCGCTCGGTTTCGATCTCGTGTCGCTCGAGCGTGGCGGAGGCCGGAGACGGCCGCTGCTCCGCCTCCGGGCCGAGCGGCCCGGCGACCCTCCCGGACGGTCGACGCTGACGGCGGACGACTGCGCCGCGATCAGCCGGGCCGTGGAGGAGCGGCTCGACGCGGAGGGCGAGCTCGGGGAGGACTACATCCTCGAGGTCTCGTCGCCGGGGGTCGAGCGGCCGCTCACGCGCCCGGAGGACTACGACCGGTTCGCCGGTCTGGCGGTCCGGGTCCGCGGATTCGGCCCGATCCTGGGAAGCGAGCGCCAGGCGGACGCGGTGCTGAGGGGCACCGAGGCCGGCGAGGACGGGGCGATGGTCGTCCTGCTCGAGCGCGGGAGCGAGGTGCATCGCGTCCCGCTGGCGGCGATCGCCAAGGCGAGCCTCGCGTATCGACCGGAGGATGACCTGTGAGGCGTGGCCGCGGGGTGACGCGGAGGAACGACCCGCTCCGGGGGGGCGGTTCGAGGGGACCGTGCGAGATCGGAAGAGGGAGATGAGAGACCAGATTCCAGTGGTGGAGGCGTTCCGCGTGATGGCGGCGAACAAGTCGCTGTCGGACGCGGATTTGCACGACCTGATCCGGGACGGGATCCATGCCGCCCTGGCGCGCCGGTTCGGCGGGCCGGTCGAGGCGGAGATCGAGATCCTCCAGGACGGGAGCATCAAGATCGTGGTGCTCAAGGAGGTCGTCGAGCAGGTCGAAGATCCGGCGCGCCAGATCTCCCTCGAGGAGGCGCGGTTCGACGATCCCGACTTCGAACCGGGCGACCTGCTCGAGATCCCCGTGGACTTCTCCGAGTTCGGCCGGAACGCCGTGATGGCGGCGAAGCAGAGGATCATCCAGCGGGTCCGCGAGGGCGAGCGGGACAAGATCCGCGAGGAGTTCAGCGGGCTCGTGGGCGACCTCGTCTCGGGCGAGGTCCAGCAGATCGAGCGCGGCAAGATCGCCGTGATGCTGAACCGCGCCCGCGATGCCGAGGCGATCATCCCCTGGCGCGAGCAGAACCCGCGCGAGCGGTTCCGACAGGGCGAGTCGATCCGTGCGGTGCTGAAGAAGCTCGAGGAGACGCCGCGCGGTCCCCGGCTCATCCTGTCGCGGGCCGACCCCCTGTTCGTGAAGGCGCTGTTCGGGCTCGAGGTCCCGGAGATCTACCAGGGGATCGTCGAGATCAAGGAGATCGTGCGGGAGGCGGGCGGCCGATCGAAGATCGCGGTCTCGTCGCGGGACGACTCGGTCGACCCGGTGGGCGCCTGCGTCGGGCTGAAAGGCTCGCGGGTGCAGGCCGTCGTCTCGGAGCTGAGCGGCGAGCGGATCGACATCGTCCCCTGGCACGCGGACCCCGAGATCTTCGCGCGGCGGGCGCTGGCGCCGGCCCGTGTCGCCAAGGTGATCTCGGATCCTGCGCGGCACGTGGTCACGGCGATCGTGGACGAGGACCAGCTGTCTCTCGCGATCGGCCGCAACGGTCAGAACGTGCGGCTGGCGTCGCAGCTGATCGGCTGGCAGATCGACCTCTACTCGAGCCGGGACTGGCTCGCCCGGGGTGCGGAATCGTCCCTGTTCGGCGGCGGGGACGAGTACGAGGTTGCGGACTTCGCGCTCTCGGAGCTCGAGGGGCTCACGCCGGCGACGCTCGCGGCGCTGCAGGCGGCCGGCTACGACACGTTCCTCGCCGTGCTCGACATGGAGAAGGAGGACTTCCTCCGCGTGCCGGGGATCGACGAGGCGGAGGCCGAGCGGATCGTTGCGCTGATCGACGAGCTGACGGTGGACGACGAGCCGGACGCCGGCGCGGCGGCCGCGAAGGCTGGGAAGGCCGGGGCGGTATCGCCCGGGGTTCCCGCGGCGGACGCCCCGACGGAAGATGCCCCGGCGGCGGAGGCGAAGACTGCCGACGACACTGCGGGCGCCGAGGGGGTCGGCGTGCCGGCGGGCGCGGACGGGGATGGGGACGGCAGCGACGACTGATCCGGTCGGGGCCGACGACCGCCGCGCGCTCGAGCTGCTCGGGCTCGCGAAGCGCGCGGGCGCGGCCGCGGTCGGCACGCAGGCCGTCCGGGAGGCGGCGCGGCGGGGAAGCCTCCGGCTCCTCCTGATCGCCCGTGATGCGGGCGGCAACGCGCGCGACCGGGTGCTCCCGCTCGCTCGGGCGGTCGAGGTGCCCTGGGCCGAGTGCGGCACGACGGCCTCGCTCGGGCAGGCGCTGGGACGGGGTCGCACGGTGGTGGCCGGAATCGAGGAGCCGCGACTGGCGGCGAGGGTCCTCGAGCTGCTCGGGCCGGAAGCGACGGGCCGCGAGCGGCGGCGACGGCGCGAAACGGAGTGAAGGGAACGTCGCGCCCGGGAGGGCGCGACGCGGAACGATCGAGGAGGACAGGCGTTGGCGAATTTCCGCGTTTATGAGGTGGCCGAGGAGCTCGGCGTCGAGTCGAAGCAGCTGATCCAGATGCTGCACCAGATGGACGTCCGGGTCCGCAGCCACATGTCCACCGTGACGGACGCCCAGATCGCGCGCCTTCACGCCCGGCTCGAACGGGAACGGCGGAGTGGCGGCGGCGCGGCGGAGTCCGTGTCCGAGGAGGAGACGTCGCCTACGCGCCGCCGCCGCCGTCGGGTCCAGCCGCGCCCCGTCGAGGCCACGGAGGCCGCGGTCGAGGACGACGAGCGGGCCGCGGGGGAGGCCGTAGAAGAGGTCCCGACGGGCGTGACCGAGTTCGCGCCGGAGCCGGTCGAGATCGCCGCGGAGGCGGAGGCGGATCCCGTGGCCGGAAGGGAGAGCGTGGCCGAGGCGGAGCCGCCCGTCGAGGTGCCGCGCGCGGTCGAGCCGGAGGACGAAGAGGACGAGGAGGAGTGGGAGGCGCCCGCGGCGGCGGTCGTGGAGGAGGAGGGAGCCGGGGGTGCCCCGGAGCGTCGTGGGAAGCCCCCCGTGAAGCCCAAGCCCGTTCGCCGGGGCCTCGCCCCGAAGCCGGCAGCGCCGGCGGCCCCGGCCGCCTCCGCGGCCCCGGGAGGCACGGTCCGGATCCAGGCCGAGGGCTACACGACGGACGGACGGCGGAAGGGCAAGAAGGACCGGAAGCGGCACCGCAGGGTCGACCGCGAGGCCGTCCAGGAGAGCGTCAAGAAGACGCTCGCCGCGATGGAGAGCGGTCCGAGCCGCCGCCGCCGGCGCGATTCCGGCCCCTCGCAGCAGGAGGTCGAGCGGGAGGAACGGGAGCGGCATGAGGCGACCGAGAAGACGACCGTCCGGGTGAACGAGTTCCTGACGGTCGCCGAGCTCGCGGACCTCATCGACACGACGCCGCAGGCGATCATCACCTCGGCGTTCAAGAATCTCGGCCTGATGGTCACGATCAACCAACGGCTGGACTTCGACCAGATCGAGCTGATCTGCGACGAGTTCGGATTCATGGTGGCGCGAGAGGAAGCCTACGAGGCGGATCTCGTGGAGCTGGCCGAGGCCGAGGAGGAGACGGCGGACCTCGTCCCGCGCGCTCCCGTAGTCACGGTGATGGGCCACGTCGACCACGGGAAGACCTCCCTTCTCGACTTCGTGCGGCGCACGAACGTGATCGCCGGCGAGTCCGGCGGGATCACGCAGCACATCGGCGCCTACCACGTGAAGCTCGACGACGGGCGCGCCATCACCTTCCTCGACACGCCGGGCCACGAGGCGTTCACCGCGATGCGGGCCCGCGGCGCGGAGGTTACCGACATCGTGGTCCTCGTGGTGGCGGCGGACGACGCCGTCATGCCACAGACGGTCGAGGCGATCAGCCACGCCCGGAACGCAGGGGTCCCGCTCGTCGTGGCGATCAACAAGGTCGACCTGGCGACGGCGAATCCGGCGAAGGTGAAGCAGGACCTGCTCTCGCAGAACGTCGTGCTCGAGGAGTTCGGCGGCGACGTTCTCTCGTCGGAGGTCTCCGCGAAGAAGGGGACGGGGATCGGCGACCTGCTCGACAAGATCCTGCTGCAGGCGGAGATCCTCGATCTCAAGGCGCGTCCGACCGGCGACGCGCGCGGCACGGTGGTGGAGTCGGAGCTCGACCGCGGCATGGGCCCGGTCGCGACCGTCCTGATCGAAGCCGGCGAGCTCGACGTCGGCGACGACTTCATCTGCGGCCTGTTCGGCGGACGCGTGCGGGCGCTGCTCGACGAGCGAGGAAACACGGTCGACGCCGCCGGCCCGTCGATCCCGGTTCGGGTGCTCGGGCTCGAGGGGGTCCCGCAGGCGGGCGACAAGCTGGTCGAGATGGACCCCTCGCGGGTCCGGGAGATCGTGCAGCGGCGCCAGCAACTCGAGCGCGAGAAGGACATCCGCCGCCGCCAGAAGGGCACGAAGCTCGAGGACATCTTCGCCGCGGTCCGCGAGCGGGGACAGGCGATGCTGAACCTGATCATCAAGGGCGACACGGACGGCTCGGTGCAGGCGCTCGGCGACTCGCTCGAGCGGCTCGGCACCCCGGAGGTCGCGGTCGAGGTCATCCACCGGGGCGTCGGGGCGATCAACGAGTCGGACGTGCTGCTCGCGACGACGACGTCCGCGCTCATCCTCGGGTTCCACGTGCGGCCCGACACGAAGGCGCGCGAGACGGCGGAGCGCGAGGACGTGGAGATCCGGACCTACAGCGTGATCTACGAGGCCGTCGAGGAGGTCAAGCTCGCGCTTGAGGGGCTGCTCGCGCCGGAGGAGAAGGAGGTGGTCGTCGGGACCGCCGAGGTGCGCCAGACCTTCCGCGTCCCGAAGGTGGGAACCGTGGCCGGGTGCTACGTCTCGTCGGGCCAGATCCAACGAAACCTGCCCGTGCGGCTCCTGCGCGACTACGTGCAGGTCTACGCGGGTCGGATCGGGAGCCTGAAGCGGTTCAAGGACGACGTCCGGGAAGTCCGCGAGGGATACGAGTGCGGGATCGGGATCGAGGGCTTCAACGACGTCAAGGTCGGCGACGTGATCGAGTGCTTCCGGGTCGAGGAGATCGCGCGCTCGCTCGCGGAGAGCGCCTCCGGCCGCGGGCCTTCGCCGAGCTGAGGGCGCGGCCGGGCGGCGGCGCGGCGGGCGGGCGGATGTCGGCGGTGTGGGCGCACGGTCGCTGGGTCCTGTCGCTTCCCGGCTGCCGCTCGCTCAAGGACAAGCGGAGCGTCGTGAGGAGTCTCCGCGACCGGATGCGGGCGCGCTTCACGGTCTCGGCGGCCGAGACGGACTTCCAGGACGACCACGGACGCGCCGAGCTCAGCGTGGCCCTCGTCACCTCGGATGCCCGGCTCGCCGGCTCGATCCTAGAGCGGATCGACGCCCTGGTCGCCTCGGACCCCCGTCTGTACGTGATCGAGCGCGAGACGCGAGTGCTGTGAGCGCCCGGCCGCTTCCCGGACCGTACCGGGCCCGGCACACCGATCGGAGCGAGACCATGGCACACAGGCGGATCGAGCGGGTGAACCAGCTGCTCCGCGAGGAGATCGCGTCGCTGCTGCGGACCGAGATCAAGGACCCCCGCGTCGGCACGGTCACCGTGATCGACGTCGAGACGACGACCGACCTCAAGCACGCGAAGGTCTACGTACGCACGCTCGGGGCGGACGTGCCCGTCGACGAGGCGATCGAGGGACTCGAGAGCGCCGAGGGGTTCCTCCGGCGGGAGCTGGGCCGTACCCTGCGGCTTCGCCGGATCCCCGAGCTCGCGTTCCACGCCGACCGGGCCCTCGAGCACGTCCGCCGGATCGAGGGCCTGCTGGACGAGGCGTTCCCGGAGGGGCGTCCCGCGGGGGGCGGGGCCGGCGACGAGCCCGGCGCGGATGACGCGGACTGAGGCGGAGCCGGGCGTCCTGCTCGTGGACAAGCCGGATGGGCCCTCATCTCACGATGTCGTGGCGTCGGCCCGCCGCGCCCTCCGCACGCGGCGCG
>JAWOIN010000148.1:0-6390 GCA_046484665.1 Gemmatimonadota bacterium | reverse complement strand
GGCGGAACTTGCGGAACTGGAACGCGAACCCGGCGTGCTGCGGGCACGGGAACTGTACCGCGCGGGCCTGATCACCGATGCGCGGCGGGAATGGTACGAACTCACCCGCCGCCTTGCGCCACGAGACCTGGAACTGGCTGGGGAGGAGCAGCGGATGGAGTCGGACCTCGGGCGGGCACGCTTCGCCGTCTACGGGCGGGACGTGCCGCCCGACGGGACGTTCTCCCCGCGGATCACGGACGGGGTGGTCCGGAGCTACGAGTACAACGGCACCATCGCGCCGCCCTACACGACATTCTACGGGCTCTACGACCGGTACGTGGCGCACGGCAGGGGAACGGGCCTCGGAGCGGAGTGGGAGCTGCCGCTGCGCTGGCGGACTCCGCCCGCCGGGCTGGACCTCGCGACGCCACTCAACTTCGCGTCGACCGCCGACACGTACGGCGGCAACTCGGGCTCGCCCGCGGTCACGCCGGAGCTCGAGCTGGTGGGGCTCAACTTCGACCGGAACATCGACGGCCTGTCGCGCGACTTCATCTACCTGCCGGCCCGGGGGCGCAACGTGATGGTCGACGTGCGCGCGATCCGCGAGGCGCTGCAGAGGGTATACGGGGCGGACCGTGTGCTCGCCGAGCTGGCCGCGAGCGCCGGATCGAGGTAGGGTCCGAATCGGGCGGGACGGGCGCGGCCGGCCGCTGATTCGGCGGACCCGGCGTGCCAGACTCCCGGGTGCCGCCGTGCGCCCGGGAATCCAGCCTGCCGGAACGGCGCCGTCCAGGAGCCCGGGAGTGCCGCGTTGAGGGATACGCTTCGAGAGCTGGTTCGCCGCCGGGTCCCCCAGCTGGCCGGCATCTACCTGGCGACCGGCTGGGCGGTGCTGGAGTTCACGGACTGGGCCGTGGGCCAGTTCGACCTGCCCGACCGGCTGCTCACCGCGATGTTCGTCCTCCTCATCCTCCTCCTGCCGCTCGTCGTCGCCGCCGCGTGGCGCCTGGGCGGCGACCGCGAGGGAGGCTCCAGGACCGGCCCGGACCCGGCCGCGGAGGGGCTGGACCGGGGGCCCGAGCCGGTCGGCGGCGAGCAGTCGGTGGCCGTCCTTCCGTTCGCGAACGTGGGCGGCGTGCCGGAGGACGAGTACCTCGGCGACGGCATCAGCGAGGAGATCCTCAGCGCGCTCTCCCGGGTGGACGGGATCCGGATCGTCTCGCGCACCTCGGCCCTCGCGTGGAAGGAGAAGCGGGGCGACGTGCGCGAGATCGGTCGATCCCTCGGGGCCGGATCCGTGCTGGAGGGCAGCGTCCAGCGATCGGGCGGCCGGCTGCGGGTCACGACGCGCCTCGTGGACGTCGCGAACGGATGGCAGCTGTGGTCGGGGCGGTTCGACCGCGAGATGCGCGACGTGTTCGAGATCCAGGACGAGATCGCGGGCAACGTGGCGCGCGCCCTCCGCGTAGTCCTGCGCGAGCCCGGCCGGGCGTCACCTCCCCGGACGACGCCCTCGGACGTGCGCGCCTACGAGTACGTCCTGCGCGGCCGGCAGTTCTTCCGCGAGACCCGGAAGGCGAGCCTCGAGTTCGCGCTCGAGATGTTCCGGAAAGCGATCGAGGTGGACCCGGAGTACGCCGAGGGCTACGTCGGCGCCGCGAGCGCTCAGGCGATCCTGCTCATGTACTACCCAGGCCTCGGCGCCGGGCTCGAGGAGGCGGACATCGCCAGCCGGCGGGCCCTCGAGCTCGCTCCCGAGCTCGCGGACGCACATGCCGCGCGGGGCCTCGTGCTGTTCGTCTCGGGCGAGCTCGAGGAGGCCGAGGAACGGTTCCGGGAGGCGATGGAGCGGGACCCGCACCAGTTCGAGGCCCGCTACTTCTACGGCCGCATCTGCTTCCAGCAGGGGAGGCACGCCAAGGCGGCGGCGCTCTACGACGACGCGGTGCGGGCGAGGGAGGACTACCAGGCGGCCTTCTTCGCCGCGCAGGCGTACGAGGCCCTCGGGGACGTGGAGACGGCGCGCCTGCGATACGCGGTGGCGCTCGCGATCGTCGAGACCCACATGGACCTCAACCCGGATGATCCGCGCGCCGCCACCATGCGGGCGGTCGCGAGCTGCCGGCTCGGGGACCTCGCAGAGGGCATCCGCTGGGCCGAGAAGGCGATCGCGATCGATCCAAAGGACGCGAGCGTGCGCTACAACGTCGCCTGCCTGTTCGCGCTCGAGGGCGAGACGGACCGCGCGATCGAGCTGCTCGAGCAGGCGTTCGCGTCCGGCTTCGGCCAGCGCGACTGGGTCCGCCAGGACCCCGACCTCGCGTCGCTGCGCGGGGACCCCAGGTTCGAGAGCCTGGTCGCGGCGCAGGCCTGAGCCGCGCGGTGCCCGGCGCCGCTTTCGTCCGGGTGGCGGGCTGCAGCGACTCCTGCTGCGACCCGTCGCCGGGGTTCCAGGCGGAGGTCAGCGCGCGCACCGAGCGCGCGGCGGTCTAGAGCCCCAGACGGTACCCGAGGGCGATCAGCAGGACGAAGAGGCTCCCCCAGGCGATCTCGGAGAGGCCGACCTGCTTCGGCCTCGCGCGCTTCCGGCGGCTCGACAGCCCGACGGCGGCCCGGCCGAGGAGCAGGGCGAGTCCCGCCGCGGGGAGCGCCGGCGCGAGACCCGCCACCGCCAGGGCGGCCCCGCCCGCCAGCGCCGCGGCGTGCGCCCCGACGGCCGCCACCCGGTCGGCGGGCTTCTCCTTCTCCAGCCGCAGCCGCGCCCGGACGTAGAGCACCGTCGGCACGGCCCGCAGCGCGAGCAGCGCCCAGAGGGCGCAGGCGGAAGGGCCCGACCATCCGTCGGCCAGGGCGATCGCGGGCGCGGCGACGGCGATCGCGGCGGGCGCCAGGATCTCGGGCAGGAGCCGGCGCGACTCGTAGCGCAGGTCGAAGACGGCGAAGACGAGGACGAACGGCGCCGCGACCGCGAACGGCACGAGCGCGCCCGGCCCGGCGAGGAGGCCCGCGGCTCCGAGCGCGAGTGTCGCGAGCAGGCCGTACGCGGCCGCGACCGCCCGCGCCGCGGCGTGCCGGGGCGACGGGTCCGTCCTCGCCCGGTTCTTCCACCAGATCCGGGCCGGGTGCCGGACCAGGAACGCCGCGACCGTGGCGAGGGCGATCGCGAGGCCCGCCCCGCTCGGAGCGACCAGAAGGCCCGCCGCGATGGGCTCGGCCAGGAAGCTCCAGCCGCCGTGCTCGGACGGGAGGGCGATCGGGCGGAGGCGGACCCGGCTCAGGACGCGATCTCGGGACGGAGCTCCTCGCCCTCCATCCAGGCCATCCGGCCGAACCCGGCAATGTACCTCGCCCGCAGCGTGCGGAGCCGGAAGAACGCGAAGTCGGCCATCGCCAGGACCGCCTCCGCCGCGGGATGGGCCGTCAGCCACGCGTCGCGGTAGACCGTCCGGTCGTCCTCGCGCTCGGCCCGTCCGACGAGCGCGATCCGTGGACGGGCCATCGCGTCGTCCTCGCCGAGGTAGGGGGCGATCAGCACCGAGGCCCGCGCGTCGGACTCCAGGTACGTCCGGTGCACGGCGAGCTGGCTCAGGAGCAGCACGACGTCCGAACCGTGGAGAGGCGCGAGGTCCACCACCGACGCGTACGGAAACCCGCTCTCCGGGTCGAGCGTGCAGAGCACGCCGCGGCGCGCGCCCTCCACCAGGCCGCGCGCCTCCGCGGCCAGCGCCGCCCGCCCTCCCTCGCCGTGTGCTTTCGAGTCCGTCATCTGCGGAGATCTCCCGTGGTTCGGTCCGGCCAGCCTGTCCCCGCCGACGCGCGGGGGGCGTGGACAAAGTGTCCGTTCCGGAAGTAGGGCCCCGCGGGAACGCCTGCAAGGGCGGGACGACCGGGCCCGCACGCTCCTTGCAACCAAGACAATGGTTCCACCCGTTCCGATCCTCTGCCGGAGGTCGTCATCCCATGCGCGCACGTACGATCCTCGCCGCTCTCGCCGCCGTCCTCGTCGCCTCTCCGACCTGGGCGCAGGAAGCGACCGGGCGGCCGGGGGAGGAGTTCTTCGACGCCGTCCGGGCCCCGAACTGGCTGGGCACCGGCATCCCGCACACCTCGATCAAGACACAGCAGGGAGGGACCTGCTGGGCGTTCGCCACCGTGGCCCTGCTCGAGTCGGAGGCCCTCCGCGGAAACGAGGAGCTGCGGGCCGAGCTGGCGGAGCGGAAGGCGGAGCTCGACCTCTCCGAGTATTACGTGGTCTACTGGGGCTACGTGGGGAAGGCGGAGGAGTGGGCCCGCCGGAAGGGAGAGGGCGCGAACACGAGCGACGGCGGGCTCAGCCACGACGTGACGCGGATCGTGGATCACCACGGGATCGTCCCCGAGGAGGCCTACGTCGAGGTCTCCGACTACGGCGCGCTGCGGCGCGACTTCCACGAGGTGCTCCGCGCGCACGAGGAGGCCGGCGACTTCTCGCCCGAGTCGGTCGTCCGTGACGTGCGCGCCGTGCTCGACCGGCACCTCGCCCCGCCCCCGGACTCCTTCGTCGTGAACGGAACCTGGATGACGCCGAAGGAATACGCCTCGGAGCATCTCGGCCTGGACCCGGCGAGGTACTGGGAGGTCACCTCGTACACCGACATCCCGGACTTCGGGCGCGGCGAGCTCGACGTGCCCGACAACTGGTGGGACTACGACGGCTACTACAACGTCCCGTTCGACGACTTCCGGCGGGTCGTGAACGAGGCGCTCGACGGAGGCCACGCCGTCGTATTCGACATGGACTGGAGCGACCGGGGCGCTGCCTGGAACTCGGCGGGGATGGCCGTCCTCCCGCCCGACTACGCGCCGGAGGGCACCGGCCCGGAGCTCCGGCAGGCCGACTTCGAGCAGGGTCGCACGACGGACGACCACCTCGTCCTCGCCGTCGACCGCCGGGAGCTCGACGGGCACGACTGGTACCTGATCAAGAACTCGCACGGCGCCTCGAGCGGCCGGCGCGGATACGTCTGGGTGCGCGGCGACTTCTTCGACCTCCGCGTGCTCGCCGTGATGCTGAACCGCGACGCGATCGACCCGGAGCTCGCCGCGCGGTTCGGGGACGAGGGATGAACGGCCGGACCGCCGCCGCGACGGCGCTCCTCGCGGCGCTGGCCGCGTTCCCCCTCCAGGCCCAGGAGGCCGCCCCCGGGCCGCTCGACGGCCTCGCGCTCACCCCGCCCATGGGCTGGAACAGCTGGAACCGGTTCGGCTGCGAGGTGAGCGAGGCCCTGGTCCGGGAGACGGCCGACGCGATGGTGGCGTCGGGCATGGCGGACGCCGGCTACGAGTACGTGGTGATCGACGACTGCTGGCAGGTGGACCGGGACGCGGACGGGGAGATCGTGGTCGACCCCGAGCGGTTTCCCTCGGGGATGAAGGCGCTCGCCGACTACGTCCACGCGAAGGGGCTGAAGTTCGGGATCTACTCCGACGCGGGCACCGCCACCTGCCAGGGGCGCCCGGGCGGCCGCGGCCACGAGTTCCAGGACGCGCGGACCTACGCGGCCTGGGGCGTGGACTACCTGAAGTACGACTGGTGCAACCACGGCACCCAGGACCCGGAGGCGTCCTACCTCACGATGCGCCGGGCGCTCGAGGCGGCGGGCCGGCCCGTCGTGTTCAGCATCTGCGAGTGGGGCACGAACCGGCCGTGGCTGTGGGCCCGGGGGATCGGGCACCTGTGGCGCACCACGGGCGACATCCAGGACTGCTTCGACTGCCGGCGCGACTGGGGCGGGATGGGCTTCGTCCACATCCTCGACCTGCAGGACGGACTGGAGAGCTTCGCCGGGCCCGGCGGCTGGAACGATCCGGACATGCTGGAGGTGGGAAACGGAGGTCTCACCGACGGCGAGGCCCGCGCCCACTTCAGCCTGTGGGCGATCCTGGCGGCCCCGCTGATGGCGGGGAACGACCTCCGCTCGATGTCGCCGGAGACGCGCGCCATCCTGACGAACCGCGAGGTGATCGCGGTGAGCCAGGATCCGCTCGGCCGTCAGGGACGCCGGGTGTGGAGGCGGGGAGACGTCGAGGCGTGGGCGCGCGAGCTGTACGACGGAGCCCGGGCCGTGGTCCTGTTCAACCGGGGCGACGGCGAGGCGGAGGCCGGTCTCGCGTGGCCCGAGATCGGCTACCCGGCCCACCTCGAGGCGTCCGTGAGGGACCTCTGGCGCCACGAGGAGCTCGGCCGCTTCCCCCGCGGCTGGACGGCCCGCGTTCCCGCGCACGGGGCCGTGATGGTGCGCGTGAGCCCCTGACGGGTTCCGCGCGGGGCCCTTCCCCCGCCATCTTCAGGAGACCGGGCCGGCGAGGCCCGGTCTCCTCGCCCTCGCGACGAGCGCGAGGAGACCGGGCCTCGCCGGCCCGGTC
>JAWOIN010000034.1:0-9980 GCA_046484665.1 Gemmatimonadota bacterium | reverse complement strand
GTCCGCGATTCCCTCGAGCCCGCAGCAGACCCGGGCCCCCCCGGGGACGTCGCCGTAACAGAAGGTTTTCACGGTCGCGCCGGCCACGCGCCAGCCGGCCCGGACGAGGAGCGCGGCGGCGACGCTCGAGTCGACGCCGCCGGACATCGCGCACAGCACGGTCCGGCCGTCGCCGGGGGGGATGTCGTCCGGCGCTCGCGCGGGGGCCGCGGCGGTCTCCCGGCTCACGGCATGCGATCGGCGAGGACCGCCCGGGCCCGGATCGCCGCCCGGACCGTGACCTCTCCGGCCCGGGAAACCTCCGCCGCGGTGGTGGAGGGCCCGAAGCTGAAGCGGACGGCCGCGTAGTCGCCCTCGGGGGCGATCCCCATGGCCGCCAGGACGTGCGAGCCGGCCTGGCTGCCGCTGCTGCAGGCGGAGCCGGAGGAGACGGCGACGCCGGCGAGGTCGAGCCCCATCAGGAGCGTGGCCGGGTCCGCGCCCGGGATCCCGACGCTGAGCAGCTGGGGGAGCCGCGAGGGGGCCGATTCCGCGTGGACGACGACTCCGTCGATCCCGGCGCGCAGCTGCGCCTCGAGCCCGTCCCGCATCGCCCTCCACCGGGGCGCCTCCTCCGGCAGCTCGGCGACGGCCGCCCGCGCCGCAGCCGCGAAAGCGGCCGCGCCGAGCGGGTTCTGCGTCCCCGGCCACAGGCCGCCCTCCTGGGAGCCGCCGTAGGCGAGCGGCACCAGCTCCACCTCCTCGCGCACGACGAGCGCGCCGATTCCGACCGGCCCGCCGAGCTTGTGCGCCGTGACCGTGAGCAGGTCCGCCGGGACATCGTGCAGCGACACGGGGAGCTTCCCGAACGCCTGAACGGCATCCGTGTGGAAGCGGGCCCCGCGGGCGCGGGCGATCCGGCAGAGCTCCGACACCGGCTGCACGGCGCCGACCTCGTTGTTCGCCCACAGCACGGAGACGAGAGCGGGCCTGTTCTCCGCGTCCGCCAGCGCGTCCGCGAGCGCGGCCGGGTCGACTGCGCCGTCCCCGTCGACCGGGAGGACGACGAGCTCCGCGCCCTCCGCCTCGGCCCGACGGGCCGAGGCGAGCACCGCCTTGTGCTCGACCGCGGACACCACGAGCAGCGGCCGCTCCCCGGCGTGGGCCCGCGCGAAGCCGAGCACGGCGAGGTTGTCGGATGCCGTGCCCCCCCCCGTGAACACGAGCTCGCGGCTGCGCGCTCCGAGCAGGGCCGCGATCTCCTCCCGGGCCCGCTCGAGCGCGTCGTGGGCCGCACGGCCGAAGCGGTGCGCGGAGGCCGGGTTGAAGTCCACCTCCCCGACGCCCGCCTCCCACGCAGCCCGCGCCTCGGGGCGGAGCGGCGACGTGGCCGCGTGGTCCAGGTAGATCCGTTCGTCGGTTCTCATCGTGGCGGCAAGATGGGGACGGGGGACGGCCGATGCACGGGCCGGGGAGACGGCGCCGGACGGACGACCTCGGGCTTACAGCGAGAACACCCCGAGCGAGGAGATCTCCTCGACCTCGAGCGTCTCCTCCGTCCAGAACGGCTCGCCGTACGGCCCCCGCACGAGCGATCCGTAGTGGCGTCCCTGTGACTCGACGAGCTCCAGCAGCGGCTGGCCGGTGGGGAAGAGCTCTCCCGCCTTCGTGACGCCCTCGAACTGGGAGGCGTAGCAGCGGATCGCCGCCAGCTTCCGCCCGAACTCCTCCGCCGTCAGGCCCACCACGAAGCTCGGTTTCACGCCGTCCTCCCGGTAGGCCAGCGCGTGAACGACCTTCAGCGGCCGGTGCGCGGGCAGGGCCCGGAGGGCTTCGTCGCCGTAGTTGGCGAGGCCGGCGAGGAAGCAGGCGTCGCGGCCGAGCTCGGCGGAGACCCGGTGATCCGGGTGGCGGCCGCGCGGGAAGGGGAGGATCACGGCCCGCGGCCGCAGCCGCCGGATCGCGGCCACGAGCCGGCCCCGGGTAGCGTCGGTGTTGTGGAGGCTGGCGTCCGCGAGGCCCGCGTTCTCGCGCACGGCGACGCCGAGGACCGAGGCCGCCCGGGCGGCCTCGGCGGCCCTGATCTCCGCCGTGCCCCTGGTGCCCGTCTCGCCGCGCGTGAGGTCCAGGATCCCGACCCGCCGGCCCAGCGCCGCGGACCGGGCGAGCGCGCCGCCGCACAGAAGCTCCGCGTCGTCCGGGTGCGGCGCGATCGCGAGGAGATCGAGGGGAGCGTCGGTGGCTCCGGGGCTCGTCATCGGTCCGTTCCCGCCCTCACTCGTACCTCAGCGCGTCGACCGGATCGAGCGTCGCGCCTCGCGCGGCCGGGTAGAGACCGAACCCGATCCCGGTGAGGATCGAGGCGAGCAGCGCGACCACGATCGCCCACAGCGGCACCGAGGCCGGGATCGGCGTGAGGTGCGTGACGAGCCACACGACGGCTCCTCCGAGCGCCATGCCGATCGCGCCGCCGACCAGGGTGAGCGTCGCGGCCTCCACGAGGAACTGAAGCAGCAGGTCGCGGCGCCGCGCGCCCATCGCCTTCCGGAGCCCGATCTCGCGGGTCCGCTCGGTGACGGAGATCATCATGATCCCGATCACGCCCACCCCGCCGACCAGGAGGCCGACGCCCGAGAGCGCGATCATCACCAGGAACAGAACCCCCGTCAGCTTGCCCCAGAGGTCGAGGAACTCGTCCTGCGTGATCAGGTGGAAGTTGTCGTCCTGTCCCGGCTTGAGCCCCCGGATCTGCCGCATCCGCCCGCGGACGAGATCGATCGCCTGCTCGAGCGGGACGCCCTCCTCCGGCCGGACCGTGAACACGATCATCCGGTCCCACACGTCCAGGTACTTCAGCGAGGAGGAGAACGGGATGTAGACCCAGTGGCTGGCGAGGCTCGAGAACAGGTTGGGAGGCCGCCGGTAGATCCCGATGATCTCGTACCGGCCGGTCCTGCCCCCGAACGAACGCCCGATCGTGATGACCCGCCCGATCGGGTCCCGGCCCTCGAACAGGTCGTTCGCGACCTGCGAGTCGACCACGGCCACGGCTGCGCGGCGCTGATCCTCGACGCTCGTGAACCAGCGGCCGTCCGCCAGGTCGCCGCCGTCGATCTCCAGGTAGCTCGCGTCCACCGCGAACAGGCTGAGGGTGACCTCCTTCTCGCCCGCCCGGGCCCGGTAACCGGCCTGCCCGAGGTCCGCGAGGGCGCTCACCCGCGCGATCCCGGGCACAGCCGACAACTGCTCCGCCCACGCCGGGTCCAGCGGGGGGTTCTTGAAGAACTCGTTCTCCTCCTCCTCGAGCCCGGTCTGGACGCCCCCGCCTCCGCCGACCGGGGCGTGAAACACGTAGAAGGTGCTCGCGCCCCGGGCGGAGATCGCGTCGCTGAAGCTGTCGTTGAGCCCCTGCACGATGGCGGCCATCGCCATCACGACGAGCACGCCGATCGCGACGCCGAGAATCGTCAGACCGCTCCGGACCTTGTTCGAGCGCAGCGAGTCGAAGGCGACCATCAGCCCCTCGCGGAGCGTCGCCGACAGGCCCATGCCCTTCACCAGCCGGCGTCTACTCATTCCGCAGCGCCACGATCGGGTCCTGCTTCGCCGCCCGGTAGGCGGGGTAGAGGCCCGAACCGATCCCCACGACCATGCCGAGCGTGAGCGCGACGGCGATCGCCCACGGCGGGACGGAGGCGGGCAGCGGCGTGAGCTTCTCGACGAGCATCGCCGCGCCGATCCCGAGCAGGATCCCGATCGCGGCCCCGACCACCGAGAGGGTCGAGGACTCGGCGAGGAACTGGATCAGGATGTCCCTCCGACGGGCCCCCACCGCCTTCCGGATGCCGATCTCCCGGATCCGGCCCGCCACCGAGAGGAGCATGATGTTCATGATCACGATCCCGCCCACCACGAGCGAGATCGAGACGAGTCCCGGGATCGCCGCGAACAGGATCCGGCTGATCTTCTCCCAGGTGTCCAGGAGCTCGCTCGACGTCTCCAGCCAGAACGTGTTCTCCTCGCCGGGCCGCAGTCCCCGGTCGGAACGCAGCGCGCCCTCGACGGCGGCCATCCCGACCTCCATCTCGCCCACGGAGCGGAACTTCACGCTGATCTGGTCGACCCGCTGCGGGTTGCGGGCGAACGTCTGGCGCCAGGTCGAGAACGGGATGAGGATCGAGGCGTCCCGGATGTTCCCGAGCAGCCCCCCCTGCTTCTCCCACGTCCCGACGACCTCGAAGCGATGAGCGCCCAGCCGGATCTCCTTGCCGAGCGGGGTCACGTCGGGGAACAGCTTCTCGGCGATCTCGGCCCCGAGCACGGCGACCTTCAGCCCTCGCCGCTCGTCGAGCGGGGAGAGGCCGCGGCCTTCCTCGATCTCCCAGCCCTGCAGCGCCTCGTAGCCGTCCGAGGCTCCGATCAGCCGGATGTTCGGACGTCGACGGTCCTTGTAGGTGACTTCCCGGAAGTAGCGGTCGTCCGCGTAGGCGAACCGCCACGCGTTCGGGACGGCCCCGCGTACGACCTCGACGTCATGCAGGTCGAGCCAGGGGTTCCGCGCCTGCTGGCGGCGCCGCTCCTCGGTCTCCGCGCCGGTGGAGATGCGGCTCCGCCGCACGACGGTGAACGTGTTCACGCCGAACAGGGAGCCCGCGAAGTCATCCTGGACGTAGCGGTTCATCCCCTCGACGACGGTGATCACCGCGATCAGGAAGGTGATCCCGATGATCACGCCGATCAGAGTGAACGCCGACTTCAGCTTGTGCGCCCACACCTGCTGCAGCGCCAGCCGGATGCCCTCGAGGATGTACACGTGGTCCGCTTTCTCCCGTTCGTCCCGTCCCGGCGCCCGCCTCAGACTCCGGCCGGGACTCCGTCCGCCCGGGCGTCGTGCGACTCGATCAGGCCGTCCTTCAGGGTGACGACGCGCTTCGCGTGCTCGGAGATGTCGTGCTCGTGGGTGACCATGATGACCGTCTGCCCGGCGTCGTGGAGCTCCTCGAACACGGCCAGGATCTCGGCCGAGGTCTTCGAGTCGAGGTTTCCGGTGGGCTCGTCGGCCAGCAGGATCGAGGGGTCGTTGACGAGGGCCCGCGCGATCGCGACGCGCTGGCGCTGTCCGCCCGACAGCTCGGACGGCTTGTGGTCCATCCGGTCGGCGAGGCCGACCTGCTCGAGCGCGGCCATCGCCTTCCTGCGACGTTCCTTCGCGGGGATCCCCGCGTAGATCAGGGGCAGCTCCACGTTGTGGAGCGCCGTGGCCCGCGGGAGCAGGTTGAAGGTCTGGAACACGAAGCCGATCTCGCGGTTGCGGATCCGAGCGAGCTCGTCGTCCGCGAGGCCCTGCACGGGGGTCCCGTTCAGGATGTACTCCCCCGCCGTCGGGGTGTCGAGGCAGCCGATGAGGTTCATCAGCGTCGACTTGCCCGAGCCCGACGCTCCCATGATCGCGATGTACTCGTTGCGCTGGACCTTGATGTCGACGCCCGCGAGGGCGTGGATCGTCTCCGCGCCCATCTGGTAGAGCTTCGTGAGACCCCGCGTCTCGATGATGATGTCGTTGATCTGCCGCATCCCCCGTCCCTCGCTCATCGACCTCGCGTCCGGGCCGAATCGGTTTCGACGACCTTGATCAGCGCCCCGTCCTTCAGGTCGCGGATCGCCTGGTATGTCCCGGAGACCACCGTCTCGCCCTCCTCGAGGCCGCTGAGGACCTCGAAGTAGCTTTCGCCGGCGATGCCCACCTTGACGGGCCGGAACCGCGCCCGCCCGTCCTCCACCACGTAGACGCCCTCGACCGGCTCGGCCTTCCCGGCGGTGTCCCGGACGGCCCCGGCCTCCGCCGGCTCGCCGGCGGAGGGGAGATTCTCGTTCGGTACCGGCTCGAACTCGTCCGGGTCCGCCAGGGTCAGCGCGATGATCGGGATCGCCAGCACCTGCGACCGGACGTCCGTGATCACGTCGGCCGACGCCGAGAGGTCCGGCCGCAGGGCCACCTCGGGCTCCTCGAGCGTGATCCGGACCTCGAAGTCGATCGCCTGGTCGGAGCTCGACTGGGTCTGCGTCCGCGGCACGATCGAGCTGTTCCCGATCTTGGTCACGCGACCGACGAACTTCCGGTCCGGGAAAGCGTCGACCATGACGGCGACGGAGTCTCCCACCGAGATCTCGGGGACGTCCGTCTCGTCCACTTCGATCACCGCCTCCATGACCGAGAGGTCCGCGACCGTGATCAGCAGGCTGCCCGGGTTGTTCATCGTCCCTACGATCGCCGTCTCGCCGCGCTCGACGTTGAGCCGCGTGACGCGGCCGCTCATCGGCGCCCGGATCACGGTCTTGGCGAGGTTGTCCCGGGCCTCGCGAAGGCCGGCCCGCGCCATCTCGACGCCGTGACGGGCCGCCTGCTGGAGCGCCTCCTGCACCTCGGCGCTCGTGCGCGCGGTCTCGAACTCGGTGTCCGTCACCATCTCCGGGAGCCGCTCCTTCAGGTCGCGGATCCGCTCCCAGTCCCGCCGCGCCTGCTCCTGGCCGCCGCGGGCCTGCGCCTCGCGGGCCTGTGCCTCCGCCAGCGCCGCCTCGGCCCGCTGGACCGTGGCCGCGAAGCGGGCGGGGTCGATCACGAGCAGCAGGTCGCCCTCGCCGACCTCTTCCCCCTCCTCGACGTGGAGCTCGACGACGCGGCCCGAGACGTCGGCGCTGATGTCCACGAGCTTCTTGGGGACGATGTGGCCGGTGGCCGCGACCCGGGCCACGAGGTCGCGGCGCTCCACCTTCTCCGTCCGCACCTCGGCCGCCCGTTCGCCGCTCCCGCGGAGCGCGAGCCCCGTCATCACGGCGAGCAGGACGAGCACCGCGACTCCGATCAGGATCTTCCTGCGACGCGACATCGATCGATCCCTCTGTTTTACGTGCGATCCGGCTTCGATCCGGCTCGCTCCCCATACGGCGGGAGGACTGACCCGGTTTCGGACGCGCGGGCGGACCCGATGGGCGCGACCCGTCCTCGACGGAGATTAAACACCCCAGACCCCGCCCCCGTTCAGTCGGGAACGGCTCAACCGGGCGAGAAGATCGCCCCGATCGCCTTCAGCACGACGTACGCGAGGATCATCACCGTCGAGGCCATGCCCGCCGAGACGCGGGGGTAGAGCCGGCTCACCGCGATCCCGAGCACGACCATGGTCCACAGGCCGAACAGATTCAACCCCTGGAGGAACCGGAACAGGTAGGTGCCAGGATCGAGTCCCGGCGCCAGGAGGTGCAGCGAGAACGTCATCCGGAGGTCGTTCCGGGCGAGGACGAGCGGCATCGTCACGAGGCCCCCGGCCGCCCAGATGATGTAACCGTGGGACGCGCACGCGAGCACGGTCCGGAAGCGCTCATCTCCGCCCATCATGACGTTCCAGACGAGGAGGATGAACCCGGTGGCGAGCAGGATCATCAGCGGCGGGAACAGGATCGTTCCGATCCACCGGAACACGTTTCCCACGCCCGTGAACTGCTCGACGGCCGCGACCTGCTCGGGCGTGGCGTCGGGCGGCAGCTGGGAGAGCGCGAACTCGCGGACCAGGTCGGCGGGGATCAGGGCCTGCACGACCAGGCCGATCCCGATCACGACGAGCATCGCGCCCAGGAAGCGGGGCGTCTCCCGGAGCGCGTCGAACAGCCGGGCCGGGGCGGTGAACACCTGCACGAGCCGGACCGGCAGGGACGGCAGTTCCGTCGCTCCCGCCGGCCCGGACGGGACCGGGACGTCTCGACTCGCATCGCTCATGGCTCGCTCCCTTCCGGTTGTTCGCCCTGGTCCGTGGCCTCGGCCACCCGGACCGCGCTCCAGCCCTGCTCGGGAATCTCGGCCCGCAGCACCCGTCCCGACTCCGACTCGACCCACACCCGGTGCAGCACGTCGCCGATCCGGATCTCGTAGCGGGTCGCCTCGATCGTCCCGCCGCGCGGCCCTGCGACCCGGTCGGGCTCCACCGACGCGAGCTCCACTCCCATCCGGCGCACGTCCGCGGGGGTGACCGCCTCCACTGTACCGCCCTCGCCGGCCCGTGCACCCTGCAGTCGCCGCACGAGGAACCAGTAGTGGTGAACGACCCCGGTCTGGAGCAGCAGCAGGCCGGGGCCGGCGCCGATCTCCGTCATCCGCTCGCCGGTCTGGTCCGTCGTCGTGATCCGGATCCGGCTTCCGGCCCGGGTCGCGATCACCCGCGTCGGCGGGCGCTGGAGCGTGCGGTACTCGTAGCGGACCGGGACGAAGCGGCCGTCGGTCCGGAGCCCGATCTCCGCGGATCCGATCCACACGCCTGCGCCCTCGCGGCTGATTCGGCCGACTGCCATGTACTCCGCCCCCTGGCGGCGGATCGCGAAGCTCTCCTGCCCGCGCGGCACCCCCTCGATCCGGACCTCGAACCGGCCCCGGTCCACGATCCACGGGCTCTGGGCCGCGGCGGCGGAGGGAAGCGCGGCGAGGGCGAAGAGGATGCCCGCCGTCGCGGACGCCCCGCCCCGCGGCCGGGGCGACGGCCGCCGGATGCCCGCCGCCCGCGCCCCCCCGGGCTCAGCCCCCGAGGCGATCGACGATCGTCGTGACGATGTGCGCATAGATCCTCCGGCCCTTCTCGGCGCTGGCGAGCGAGGGGCGGCCGACCACACCGGGCGACCCCGCCGCCGGCACCGGCTCGCCCCGCTCGGTCGCCCGCGGGTGATCGAGCGGGGCGTCCGTCACCGCGTCCTCCCGCACGAGCTCCGGGGCGAGGTGGAGGAGGAGCGAGGTCTCCAGCTCCCCCCCGTGGTCCCGCGCGGCGCCGCCCTCCAGGAATCTCGCGAGATCGAGGGCGGTGAGGTCTATCGCACGGACCCTCACCGTGTCGGTCATCACCATCGACATCGCCTGGATGTTCCTCGCGCAGCCGTTCGCCGTGAGCAGGACGACCTCCGCGAGCCCGTGGCCCTCCCACGACTCGATGATCTCGTTGAGCACCCGGTGCAGCGTCTTCCGGTCGAGCGAGGCCGTCCCCGCGTACTCCCGGTCCCGCCGGGCCGACACCCCGTACGCCACGGTCGGCGCGAGCAGGAGGCCGGTGCGCCGGGACACGTCCTCCGCGAGCCTCTCGACGATGATCGTGTCCGTGCCGAGCGGCAGGTGGGGCCCGTGCTGGACGCAGCTGCCCACCGGGAGCAGCAGCCGCGGGTCCCGGCGGAACCGCGCCGCCGCCTCCGACCAGGAGAGCCGTTCGAGCCGATCGACGGGGGTCTGGGGCGCGATCTCCACGCCCGCTAATGTATCGGTCGGGGACGCACGGGAAACCGGGGAGGGGCACGACCGGCGAACGGAGGTCGCGTGGGCGTCGAGGTCTTCCGCGGACGGGTGGCGATCGTGACCGGCGCCTCCCGCGGCATCGGGCGCGAGATCGCGCTCGCCCTGGCGGCTGCCGGCGCCCGGGTGGCCCTCGCGTCGCGCGACCCGGAGGCCCTGGCCCGGGTGGCCGTGGAGGTGAGGGGCCTCGGGTCCGGCGCGATCGTCGTGCCGACGGACGTC
Source organism: Gemmatimonadota bacterium (assembly GCA_046484665.1). Lineage (GTDB taxonomy): Bacteria > Gemmatimonadota > Gemmatimonadetes > Palauibacterales > Palauibacteraceae > Carthagonibacter. Next base: position 457 of record JAWOIN010000034.1, on the reverse strand, counting down.
TCGGTCCCCGCCGACTGCCGGCGTGTGGTGTATAGCGGCGACGACGATCGCTTCGAGTACCTGTACAAGTTTGTCACGGCGGATCCCGTGCATCCGACGAACCCGGCGGCGAACCGCGACTTGCTCGATAGCGGCACGCTCTACGTCGCGCGCTTCGATGCCGATGGCAGCGGCCACTGGCTGCCGCTGGTGCACGGCGCGGGGCCGCTGACCGCGGCGAACGGCTTCGAGTCGCAGGGCGATGTGGTGATCCGCGTCCGCGCCGCGGCCGACCTGCTCGGCGCCACGCCGATGGACCGGCCCGAGGACGTGGAACCGCACGGTCCGACCGGGCGGGTCTATGTCGCGCTCACCAACAACGTGCAGCGCAAGCCCGAGTCGCAAGCCGGCGAGTGGAACGGCCGCGCGCTCGACCTCGGTCCCAACGCGGCGAATCCGCGTGGCGACAATCGTTACG
>JAWOIN010000179.1:0-8810 GCA_046484665.1 Gemmatimonadota bacterium | reverse complement strand
CGAAGAACAGGGCGAGCAGCTCGTCCGGGTCGAGCCGGACGAGCTGCGCGCCCTGTTCTTCGACGTGGTGCGGAAGCCGCGTCGCGCAGCCGGTCCGGCGCGACGCGGTGCGGGAGGCGGCGGCGCTCTGAGCGGGCGGCAGCCCGGATGGCCCGAGCGGCACGGGACACGGGTCGGCCGACCCCGTCCGGGGAATGTTTCCCCTCCTCGCTTCCGTCCGCGGCACGCGAACTCTCTCCACAAGGGAAGGCCCTCATGCGCCCGGTGTCTCGCGCCGCCGCCCGTCGGGTAGTCCCCCTGCTCGCCGCTGCGGCGGGAATCGCGTGTGGTCCGGGAGGAGAGGACGCCGGCGACGTCCCGTGGGCACCGGCTTCGCCGCGAGCGGAGGGACCCGCCTCGATCCGGGTCGCGACCTTCAACGTCCGGGAGCTCGGGACCGCGGCGCTCTCCGACGTCGACGCGGAGGGCGCCGGGAGGGACCCGCAGGCGCTGGCGGCGGCGGCGATCGTGAAGCGGATCCGGCCCGACGTGCTGGTCCTGAACGAGGTCGACCTCGACACGGCCGCGGTCGCGGAACCGGGCCGCAACGCCCGGCGCTTCGCGGAGGCGTACCTCGCCCGGGGCACGGACGCGATCGACTACCCGTTCGCCTTCGCGGACTCGAGCAACACGGGCATCCTGAGCGGCCTCGACCTGAACGGGGACGGCCGCGTCGCGACGGACGCCGAGCGAGGCACGCGCGAGCACGGGGACGACTCGTTCGGCTTCGGCACCTACCCGGGCCAGTACGCCATGGCCGTCCTCTCGCGCTTCCCGATCGATCCGGCCGGAGCGCGCATCTTCCGGCTCTTCCTGTGGCGGGACCTGCCGGGCAACCACCTGCCTCCCGCTCTCTACTCCCCCGAGGTCGAGCGGGCGCTTCGGCTCTCCAGCAAGTCCCACTGGGACCTGCCGGTCGCGATCGGCGCGGACACGCTCCGCCTCTGGGTGAGCCACCCCACCCCGCCCGGCTTCGACGGCCCGGAGGACCGGAACGGCCGCCGCAACTTCGACGAGATCCGGTTCTGGCGGGTCTACCTGGAGGGCGACCCCGCGCTGGTCGATGACTCCGGACGGCGCGGCGGCTACGCCTCCGACGCTCCCTTCGTGATCGCCGGCGACCTCAACGCGCGGTCCGGCGACACGGCGGTCGCGTACGACGGGATCGCCGCCGTCGATCAACTGCTCCGGCACCCCCGCATCCAGAACCCGCCCGGCACGGACCGGCCTACGGCCGTGTTCTTCGGCGGGATCCGCATCGACTATGTGCTCCCGGCCGACGGGCTGACCGTCCTCGGCGGCGGCGTGTACTGGCCCGGCCGGGAGGAGGACCCGGAGGGCGCGCGGCTCGCGGAGGCGGCCTCGGACCACCGGCTGGTCTGGGTCGACCTCGCCTGGCCTCCGAGCCCGGAGATCTGAGCGGAGGGCCGGGCCTGTCCCGCCGGCCGGAACGGGCCGTACCTTGCCGGTCACCGGTCGTCCGATGCCGTGCGTCCTGCGCGGGACGCTTCCCACCAACCAGCGAGGGCACGATGTCCGCCGACGCCGGCTTCGTCGCGCAGGTCAACCGGAACTTCGACCGCGCCGCGGCCCGCACGGGCCTCGAGCCCGGTCTGCTCGCGCAGATCCGGGAGTGCAACAGCACCTACCGCGTCGCCTTCCCGCTCAAGCGCGACGACGGCTCGATCGAGGTGATCGAGGCCTGGAGGGCCGAGCACAGCCACCACAAGCTCCCGACCAAGGGCGGGATCCGGTTCAGCCTCGACGTGAGCGCGGACGAGGTGATGGCCCTCGCCGCGCTGATGACCTACAAGTGCGCCGTGGTCGACGTGCCGTTCGGGGGCGCCAAGGGCGGGATCCGCATCGACCGCGGAAATTACTCCTGGGACGAGCTCGAGCGCATCACGCGCCGTTACACGTTCGAGCTGTTCAAGAAGCGCTTCATCGGCCCCGCGACCGACGTGCCCGCGCCCGACTACGGGACGGGTCCGGCCGAGATGGCCTGGATCGTGGACACGTTTCAGTCGCTCGCCGCGGGCGAGCAGAACCCCGAGGCGTGCGTGACGGGAAAGCCGCTCACGCAGGGTGGGATCCGCGGCCGGCTCGAGGCCACCGGCCGCGGCGTCTACTTCGGCACGCGGGAGGCGTGCGGGGTGGCGGACGACATGAAGGCGCTCGGACTCGCGCCGGGCCTCGCGGGCAAGCGCGTCGTCGTCCAGGGGCTGGGCAACGTCGGCTACCACGCGGCGAAGTACTTCCAGGAGGGGGGAGCCGTTCTGGTCGGCCTCGCCGAGCGGGAGGGCGCGATCGCGAGCCCGCGCGGCCTCGACCTCGAGGCGGTGGTGGCGCACCGGGCGGAGACAGGCTCGATCCTCGGGTTCCGCGGCGCGGCCGACCTGCCGACGACCGCCGAGGCGCTCGAGCTCGACTGCGACATCCTCGTGCCCGCGGCGCTCGAGAACGTGATCACCGAGGAGAACGCGGGCCGCATCCACGCCCGGATCGTGGCGGAGGCCGCGAACGGCCCGACCAGTGCCGCGGCCGACGACATCCTCCGCGAGCGGGGCGTCCGCGTGCTTCCCGACATCTATCTCAACGCCGGCGGCGTCACGGTCTCCTACTTCGAGTGGGCGAAGAACCTCTCGCACCTCCGGTTCGGACGGATGGAGAAGCGGTTCGACGAGGAGTCGCACCGGCGGCTGATCGAAGCCCTGGAGCGGGCGACGGGCGAGGAGTTCTCCGAGAGCGAGGTGTCGAGCCTCGCCGCCGGCGCCGATGAGGAGAACCTGGTGGTGTCCGGCCTCGAGGAGACGATGATCGCGGCGTACCACCAGGTCCGCGACGTGGAGAAGCGGCTCGGCGACTCGATGGACCTCCGCACGGCCGCGTTCGTCACGGCGATCTCGAAGATCGCCACCTCGTACCACGAGCTCGGGATCTTCCCCTGAGGCCCGGCGGCGGGAGGGACGGAGGCCGGGGAGCGGCGGGCCCGCGCTTCCGGGACTTCCGCCCCGGCCCGACTCGCCCCATTCTTGCTCCCGGTCGTCGACGGAGAGGGTGAGACAGCCGAGGAGCGAGCGCGAACGGTGACGGAAAGACAAGCGATTCGGGCAGGACGGGACCGGACCGGCCGAACGCGGGGTCCTCGTGCCGCCGCCGGGATCTGCGTCGCGCTCTCGTGTTTCGCCGGGCTCGCCGTTCCGGCTCCCGCCTCCGCCCAGCCGTCGGCCCCGGAGGGCGTGGTCGCCTGCCTCGTGCCCGACTCCGTAGGCGGCGGGCTCGCCAGGATCGCCCGCCGCCTGGGCGGCGAGCTCGGGGTCGCCGCCATCCACCTCGAGACGGGCGCCCGCGTCTCCTTCAACGGGGACCGGCGCTTCCCGATGGCGAGCGTCTCGAAGCTCCCGATGGCGCTCGAGTTCCTCCGCCGCGTGGACGCCGGCGAGATCGAGCTCGGCGAGCGGCTCGAGATCCCGGTCACGGACTTCAGGCCCGGGTACAGCCCGCTCGCGAGCTGGTCGGGCGGACGGTCGCAGCGCGCCACGGTGGACAGCCTGTTCCGGCTGATGCTCGGCGTCTCGGACAACTCGGCGACGGACGTGATCCTGCGGATGGCGGGCGGGCCGGAAGCCGTCACGCGGCGCCTCCGCGAGCTGGGGATCGAGGACGTGGACGTGGACCGCTCGGAGGCGCGCACGTTCGCGGACCTCGTGGGCATCCCGGAGACGGTCCCGGAGAGCGAGCTCCACCGCAGCAGCTACTTCCGGCTGCGGGATGCCCTGCCCGCCGGGCACAGGCAGGCCGCCCGCGTCCGGTACGGCGAGGACCCGCGCGACACGGCGACGCCCGAGGCGATGGCGGAGCTGCTCGCGCTCGCGTTCCGCGGAAGGGGGCTCTCCCCGGACTCGCGCGACTACCTGATCCGGACCCTGGAGTCCAGCCGGTCGGGCCCGCGGCGGCTGAGGGGGCGTCTACCGGGCGGGACGACCGTCGCGCACAAGACGGGCACGATGGGCGGGGCGATCAACGACGTGGGGATCATCACCCTGCCGGACGGGGCCGGTCACCTCGTGGTCGCGGCGTTCGCGAACACCCTCCACCGCTCGGAGCGGCAGCGGGAGGCGGCGATCGCCGAGGCGGCCCGGCTCCTCTACGACCACTTCTCCAGCGCCGCGGACCCCTGGGCGGCGGGCCCCGTGCGCGCCGCGTGCGCGACCCCTGCGTTGCCACCGGGCGGTCCGGGACGGGACTCGTTCTCCGGCGACGACGCGGTCTTCGGGTTCGGAGGCGGCTCTCCCCGCTGACCGGGCTCCACGGCGCCCCGGCGCACGCCGGGACGCCGCGGACTCACTCGTAGCGGAGGGCCTCGATCGGGTCGAGCTCGGCGGCCTGGCGGGCGGGATAGAAGCCGAAGAAGATCCCGATCGCGGCCGAGAAGAAGAGCGCCACGACGACGGTGATCGGGGAGATCGCGGTCGACCAGCCCGTGATCGAGCTCACGATCCGGGCGCCGCCGAGGCCGAGCCCGAGCCCGAGGAGGCCGCCGGCCGCGCTCAGCACGGAGCTCTCGACCAGGAACTGCGTCATCACGTCGGAGCCCCGGGCTCCGATCGCCATCCGGATCCCGATCTCCCGCGTCCGCTCCGTCACCGAGACGAGCATGATGTTCATGATCCCGATCCCACCGACGAGGAGCGAGATGCTGGCGATCGCGGCGAGGAGCAGCGTCATCACCTCCGTCGTTCCCTGGGCCGCCTCCGTGAGGTCCGCCTGGTTCCGGACCGTGAAGTCGTCCTCCTCCCAGCTCGCGAGCCCGTGCGACTCGCGCATGATCGCGGCGATCTCCTCCTGCGCGACGGGGATGTCGCCGGGCGCGAAGGTGCTGGCCAGGATCTGCGGGATGAACTGCCGGCCCGCCAGACGCGTCCGGACGGTCGAATAGGGGGCGAGGATCACGTCGTCCTGGTCGGAGCCCTGTGCGGTCTGGCCCTTCGCGGCGAGCACGCCGACCACCTGGAAAGGCACGTTCCGGATCTGGAGCTGCTGGCCGACCGGATCCTGGTCGGGGAAGAGGGCCCCGGCCACCGTCCCGCCGATCAGGGCCACCTTCTTCATTCCGCGCACGTCGGTCTCGTCGAACGGGCGCCCGGAGGCGACGGCCCAGTCGCGAATCGACAGGAACTCGACGGACACGCCCTGGATCTGGGTGCGCCAGTTCCCCTGTCCCCCGATGATCTGACCGCCGGTCACGATCACGGGCGACACGGCCGCGAGGTGGAGCGCCTCCCGCTTCAGCTTCTCGACGTCGTCCAGGGTGAGACGGTTGAAGCTGCCGGCCCCACGGGATACGCCCCCCTGGCTGGACGTCCCCGGCGTGATCACGAGCATGTTGGTGCCGAGGTTCTCGATCTGCTCCCGGATCCGGGACTGCGCGCCCTGTCCGATCGCGACGAGCAGGATGACGGCGCCGACCCCTATGATGATCCCCAGCATCGTGAGCAGGCTGCGCATCTTGTTCCTCAGGATGCTCCGGGCGGCGACGCGGGTGAGGACCGAGGCCTTCACGCGGCGCCTCCCGCGCGAGCGCCGGTCCCCGCCGCGTCGGACGGCGGAGCGAGGGCCGGCCCGGAGTCGTCCGCGTCGGGTTCCCGCCAAGCCTCGAGGTCCCGCGCCGCATCGCGGCGGTCCGGCACGGGCTCGTCCTGGACGAGCCGCCCGTCGCGAAGGCGCACGATGCGCTTCGCGTAGCGCGCGATCTCCGTCTCGTGCGTGATCACGAGAATCGTGATCCCCTGCTCGTTCAGCGCCTGGAACAGGGCCAGCACCTCGGTCGAGGTCCGCGTGTCGAGGTTTCCCGTCGGCTCGTCGGCGAGCACGATGGCCGGCTCCGTGACGAGGGCCCGCGCGATCGCCACCCGCTGCTGCTCCCCGCCGGAGATCTCCGACGGCTCGTGGTCCATCCGGCCCTCGAGACCCACCCGGCGGAGGGCGGCGGCGGCGAGATCCCGGCTGTCGCCCTTCCGCCCGGAGCGGTCGTAGAGGAGCGGGAGCTCGACCTGCTCCAGCGCGGTCGTGCGCGGCAGCAGGTTGAAGCCCTGGAAGACGAACCCGATCCGCCGGTTCCGGATGTCCGCCCGCTCGTCCTTGCCCATCCCGTCGACCCGGATCCCGTCGAGCTCGTACGTCCCCTCGCTCGGCCGGTCCAGGCATCCCAGGATGTTCATCAGGGTCGACTTTCCGGAGCCCGAGGCGCCCATGATCGCGACCATCTCGCCCGGCGCGACGTCGAAGTCGACCTCGCGGAGCGCGCGCACCTCGGCGGCGCCCGTCACGTAGGTCTTCGAGAGGCCGCGCGTCCGGATGACCATCGTCGGCTCGCTCAATGGCGCCTCAGAATCCCCCCGGCGGTCCCCTCGGGGGCCCGCCGGGCCCCGCCCCGGCGGCCGGCTGGAACGGGTTCGTGGACCGCTGCGCGGCGGCGCCGGAGACAATCCCGGCGATGACCTGCATCCCCTCCTCCACCTGCGGGCCGGAGACTTCCGTGTACTGCCCGTCCGTGATGCCGGGCCGGACCCGGATCATCGTGGGCTTCCCCTGGTCGTCGAGCGCCCAGAGCCGGCTCGCGGAGCCCTGCGCCGCACCGGCCGCGGCGGCGCCGCGCCGGAGGCCGCCCTGCGCGCCGGGGCCCGGTCCGGCCGAGTCGCCCCGCGCCGCCACCCGCTCCTCCATTTGCGCCCGCATCCGCTCCCGGAATTCCGCCAGCATCGCCTCGGGCGGCTGGAAGCGGAGCGCGGCGTTGGCGACCTTCAGCACGTCCTCGACCCGCGCGGTCAGGAACTCCACGGTCGCGGTCATCCCGGGCAGCAGCCGGCCGTCCGGGTTCCCGACCCCGACGACGACGGTGTAGTTCACGACGTTCTCCTGCGTCGACGACTGCAGCCGGACCTGGCGGACCGAGCCCTCGAACTTCTGGTCCTGCCAGGCCTGCACCGTGAAGCGCACGGGCTGTCCGCTCTCGATCAGCCCGATGTCGCTCTCGTCGACGTCAGCGAGGATCTCCATCTGCGTGAGGTCCGCCGCGATCCGGAACAGAATCGGGGCCGCCAGGCTCGCCGCGACGGTCTGTCCGACGTCGACGTTCCGCTGGATCACGATTCCGTCGATCGGCGAGTAGATGTCGGTGTACGCGAGGTTGTTCCGGGCCCGCTCGAGGCTCACCTCGGCGGACGTCGCGTTCGAGCGCGCGATCCGCAGCGCGTACTCGGCGGCGTCGTACTCCGAGTCGGTCACGCCCTGCCGCGCGTGGAGGTCCCGCGTGCGCTCGAACTCGCGCGTCTTCTGCTCCACCTCGGCCCGGGCCCGCTCCCGGTTCGCCTCGGCCTCGCGGACCGCCTGCCGGAGCAGCGTCGGGTCGATCCGCGCCAGCAGCTGCCCCTTCCGGACCTGGTCGTTGAAGTCGACGAGGAGCTCGGCGACCTGACCCGAGACCTGGGTGCCCACCTCGACGGTCGTGACCGGCGTGAGCGTCCCGGTCGCGGAGACGACCTGCTCGAGGTCGCCGCGCTCGACGGTCACGAACCGCCAGCCGGCGTCGCCGTCGCCCCCCCGGCGCAGCAGCCAGAAGATCGCCGCCGCGCCGACCAGCGCCACGGCCGCGAGGAGCAGGATCTTCTTCATGCGCCCCCCTCGGGGACGGAACGGACTCGGACGCGCGGCGGGAGCACGGGCTTCGGCCGCCCGTCGCGCGCCCCCTGAGTCAACGGCTGGACGGACCGCCGGGCCGGCCGCCCGGACGGCGCCCGGGAGGCCCCCGCCGCATCCACTGCTGGCGCTGCTCCACGTGCCGCTTCATCTGCTCTTCCGTGAGGACGCCGGCCAGCTCCTCGTCGCCCTGCTCGAGCAGCTTCCGCATCTCGGCGCGCATCGTCTCGCGGTCGCCGGCCTGCTTCTCCAGCAGCTCCTGCCGCTGGCTGACCTGCTTCTCGAGGATCGGGCGCACCTTCGCCTGCTGCTCCTCGGTCAGGTTCAGCTGCTCCGTCATCTGCGCGACCCTGTCGTCGACGCTCGGCATCCCCCGCCCCGCCGGCGGCCCCTGCTGGGCCCGCGCGGGCGCGGCGACCAGCACCAGGGCGATCGCCGCGACGATCCCCGGGATCGCTCGCCCTACGCGTCGCACCGTTCCGTGATTCCCAATCATCGTTCCCCCTCGTCCGAGTTCCGGTTTCCCCCGGCGGAGATCCGCCGGGGTCGCCACGCACCTTTGACCACCTTCGGCGGCCCGGGATTCCATCCGGCGCGGCCGCGTCCACGTCGCGCTCCGCGCGGCCGGGGCGGGACCCGCCCCCGCGGCTTTCCCCGATCGTCGCGTTTCGCCACATCGATCCCGATTTCCCCCGGTCCGGAGGCGGGGCGCTCGAGCCGGCGATCGAATCCTTGACGGCTCCCGCTTTCAAGTGCATGTCCTGCTGTCACTTGATCACATCCATCCCGACCGGACACCGACGTGTCCGGCTGGAACGGGCCTTGCCCGAATGCCGCATGAGGCACCTCCGGCGCGACTCGAGCGCAGCGGCCGGAGAGGGGTGCACGCGGGATCACGGCGGGAGGACATGCGCGGACGCGGCGACAGGCCGGACGGAGGACGGGGCGCCACCACGGTCGCGGGCGGAGCGGACGAGCGCTTCCACATGTGGGCCCCCCGTCCGCTGCTCCGCAGCATCCTCTGGACCCCGCGCAACGGCGACGCCGCGCTCGCCCCGGACGCCCCGTACGAG
>JAWOIN010000089.1:0-78196 GCA_046484665.1 Gemmatimonadota bacterium | reverse complement strand
GGAACGAGGTCGATGGACTAGATTAGCGTTCGGGGCCGATCGCCGCAGGATCGGCCGTCGGCCGTTCCCCGGGGATCGGAGTCGCCGTCGATGCTCGACATGCTCGCCTCCTTCCAGTCGGCCTTCTCCTACGAGGGACGGCCGTTCATCCAGGACCTGATCCTGCAGGGCGGCCGTTTCGTGGAGGAGCACATCCTCATCATCGTGGCGGTCGTGGTCGGCGCCGCCGTCCTCCTGATGTACCTCCGCGACTGATCGCGACGGAACTCTCAGTCGATTACCTCATCAGAAGCGAGGCGAACCCGCGTTCCGGACGGTCCGGGACAGGGCGTTACCGCCCCCCCCGGCGCGCCGGTGCGGGGCGCGGCCCGCGAGACTCGAACACGGAGACCTGGTGACAGTCGAAGTCCAGGTCCGTGAGAACGAACCGCCGCAGAAGGCCCTGCGCCGCTTCCGCCGGAAGGTGAACCGCGCGGGGATCATGACGGAGCTCCGCCGTCGCAGGTCCTGCGACGAGCCCTCCGCCGGGAAGCGGAAGAAGGCTGCCGCCGCCGAGCGCCGTCGGATCCGCGCCACGCGCCGCCGCGAGCGCCGGAAGAGCTGACGGCGCCGGAGCCGTCAACGTCGGGGCGCGCCCTTAGCGCGAGCGGGGAAGCACGGTCCGCAGGGTGACGTCCCAGGCCCGCACCTTTCCTTCGACGAGCCGGGCCGCCGTGCCGACGAGCTCGACCCGTTCAACGTCCGGGACCACGCCGGTCGCCCGCTCGAGCGCGTCGCGGACCGCGTCCTCGATCGACTCGGGCGAAGACCCCCTCAGCTCCAGGACCGCCTCGCGCGCCGCGACAATCGCTCCCTCTCCCGTCGACGCGGTCGCGAGGAACCGGTTCCGGGCCCGGCGCGTGCCCTCGGCGAGTGCCCGGCCCGCCGTCTCCTCCTCGAGGCGGAGGTCGGAGCGCAGCCGCTCGAGAAACGCCTCCTCCTCGGGCTCGAGCCGCATGTCGCCGAGCGCCTCCTCGATCGCCGTCCCGTACAGGGCCTTCGCGACCTCGGCGTGGACCTTCGCGCACTCATCCTCGTCGAGGCGGAGCGCGGAGCGGAGGTGGGCGAGGTCGGCCGCCTCGTCGTCGCTCAGCTTCCGGTCGACGAAGCAGTGCTCGAGGTAGCGCCGGTACAAGGACCGGCAGGCGGTGTGGAGGTGCCGCGCGACGTCCACCTCGTGTTCCGCGGCCGCCGCCCGGATCTCGTCCGCGCCGACGCTCGTGACGCGGTCGGCGGCGGCGAGCAGGGCCTCCACGTCCCTCGCGGCGGCGGCGCGCGCCCGCGAGCCGAGCAGACGCGAGAATCCTCCCGACCCGGTGGCGGGCTCCGTCCGGAACGGTTCGGCCATGCGTGCTCCCGGCTGTGGAAAGGGGGCGGTCCCGAACGAACCGCCCCGACCGCTCCATGTAAACCCGGTGGCGCCGGAGCCGTCAACGTCGGAGCGAGGGAGGCCACGACATCCCGATCGACGCGCCGGGATCGCCGGCCGTCACGGAGGCCGGAGACCGGCCTCGGGGCTCACGGCGCCCCGCCCTGCGGAGCGCCGGTGCGGATCGCGCAGAACCGGCCCTCCACCTGAGGTCCCGCGACGCCGCTCGACCACTCTCCCGAGAAGCCGTCCGCCGCGATCTCCCGGACGTGGAGCGCCGCGTACGACCCGTCGAACCGGGGCGGTCCGGCGCTGTTCGCGTACGACCCGAGCCGGAGCGTCACGGGCGCCGGACCGTCCGCACCGGGCGACGCCGGCCCCACGAGCACCAGCACGCCGGGAGCAGCAGGGTCGCGCGATGCCGCGTCGCCGGGCACGGTCGCCCCCAGCAGCCCGACGGGCGCTTCCGTCCAGCCCCGGAAAGGAACGCCCGCGGAGTCGCTCGCGATGAGCCCGAGCTCCCCTTCGACCGACCGTCCGGCCGCGGGGCCGCTCTCCGCGACCACGACCAGCCGGTACGCGCCTTCGAGCCCATCGACCCGGATCAGGGATCCGGGGTCCGGGCGGACGGCCTCGCAGGCCGGCGCGGGCGCGCCGGAGGCGGCGGCGCCCGCGCCGTGGCCGCCGCACCCCGTCACGGCCGCCGCGGCGAGGAGCGCCGCGGCGAGGACGAGCCCGCCCCCCGCCTTCACGGGCCCGGCTCCGCGATGCCCACGACGCGGCCCGATGGGTCGACGACCTCGATCGGACCGCGCCAGATGTCGTCATCCAGCTCGAGCGCCGGCGTCGAGGTCTCCGCCAGGAGGGCGAAGGACAGCGAGTACGGGTCCGCGGCGGCCGCGTTCACCTGGTAGCTCAGGTCGCGCAGCGACTCGACCGTGACGAGGCTGATCGGATTCGACCCGAAGTTGATCCGCGGCGTCATCAGCTCGTTCGTGAAGATCCCCTCGCGCCAGTGGCCGTTCAGGCTCCCCGCGCCGAACTCCGTGTTGTCGTTCTCCACCGGCACCTTCTCGCCCGCCGTGTAGTCGGGGTCGCTCACCTCGTCGAACGCGGCGATCGCCAGCGGCCCGTTGAAATGGGTGTCGTTGATCGGGGCCGGCTCGACGCTCGTCGGGTCCTGGAGGTAGTCGAACACGACGGTCGTCCCGAACGAGAGGTCCCACAGCGTCCCGAAGCCGAGCACGTGCCCCATCTCGTGCAGGAGGACGTCCTCGAGCAGGTTCGCCGTTTCGAGGCTCGCCAGGTCCGCCGTGTCGAACCGCATGCCCCCGAGGACGGGTGGCCCGGTTCCGCGGACGATGCAGGGGCCGGCCGAGCCCAGCACGCCTCCCGGGCCGTCGATGAGCTCGAACTCGAGGTAGATCACGAGGTCGTCGATCAGCTCGTTCAGGGCGGGCGTGGCGGCCCCGGCACAGCTTCCAGCCCCGCGGACGAGGCTGGTCTGCGGCACGTCGCCCGTAATGATCTCCTCCCAGCGGGCCACGGCGTTCTCGACCGCCATCCGCTGCGACTCGCTCAGCACCGCCCCGGGGGAGACCCGCACCTCGATCTGGAAGCCCGCCCGGGCGGGCGTGCTCAGGCTGACGCTCCGGAGCGCCGGGTCGGAGACGTTCCCGATGTCGTCCGTGACCACCAGCGTGATCGTGTAGGGGCCGCCCGTGGCGTAGACGTGCTGCGGGTCCGGGTCGCTCGACGTCCCGCCGTCCCCGAAGTCCCACGCCCACCCCGTCACCGTTCCGTCCGGGTCCGTCGACGCGTCGGAGAATTCGCAGGCGAGCCCGGAGCAGTCGACGGTGAAGTCCGCGCTGGGTGGCAGCCCGGTGAGCGTCGTGATCCGCACGGACACCGTCGCCGTGCCCGCGCGTCCCTGCGCGTCGGTCGCGGTGAGGGTCACGACGTGGTCGCCCACGCTGAGGGCCGAGGTCGCCACCGACCCCCCGGTCCCGAGCGCGCCGTCCCGGCTGGAGCTCCAGGCGAGGGAGGGCCCCGCGAGGGCGCCCTCCTCGGGGTCCGTTCCCGCTCCCGTGAACGTCACCTCGACGCCCTGGAGGAACTCCGCCCCGTCCGCCGGCTCGGAGATCGAGGCGGTCGGCGCCTGGTTCGCGAGGATCGTGAGGCCGATCGTGGCCGAGCCCTCGAGCCCGCGGTCATCGGTCGCCGCCAGGGTGATCACGTGGGCCCCGACGGAGAGCGCCGGGGTGGAGAGCTGCGCGCCCGCGCCGAGCGTCCCGTCGCGACTGGAGGACCAGGCGAGGCGCGAGCCGGGCACGGGGCCGGACTCCGGGTCCGTCGCGGACCCGCTCAGGGAGACGGGCGTCCCCTCGACGAACTCCGCCCCGTCCGACGGCGCCGCGATCGTGACGGCCGGCGGCTGGTTCGTGACGACCTGGATCGACACCTGCGCCGTGCCGGCCGCGCCGCCCGCGTCGGTCGCGGTGAGCGTGACCTGGTGCGAGCCCGCGCTCAGGGCCGAGGTCTGGAGCGAGACGCCCGTCCCGAGCGGCCCGTCGAGGCTGGAGCTCCAGGAGAGCCGGCTTCCCGCGAGCGGTCCCGTCTCGGGGTCGTCGGCGCTTCCGGTGAACGTGACCGGGTCGCCGGCGAAGAAGGTCGCGCCCGGGGCGGGCGCCGCGATCGTGACCGTCGGCGGGAGGTTCGGCTGCGTGGAGCCCCCGCAGGAGATCGCCGCCGCCGTCGCCAGGAGCCCTCCCAGGACCGGGATCGTCCGTCGCATTCTGCCTCGCATCTTCCGTTGTCGGGCCCCGACCGGCCGGCGAGCGTCGGGTGGCCGCCGGCTCCGGGCGCGGCCGGCGTGCCCGCCCTCAGCGGCCGCGAGAGGGAACTTGCGGCACGCGCGCCTCGTGGAACACCCTGGCTCCCCTGCGATCCGACCCCTCGGCATACCGATCGGGAGCGAGCCCCGTTCCCGGGCCTCCGCCGGGCGGGGACTTCGGGAATCCCCGGCCGGGAGATATCATTCGGCATGAAGCAGGAGATCCGGTTCTGCCCGGCGACCGGCGGAGTACGCCTCGCGTACGCCACGATGGGAGAAGGGCCGCCGCTCCTGAAGGCGGCGAACTGGCTCGGCCACCTCGAGTTCGACCTCGACAATCCCGTCCGGGCCCACTGGTCGGAAGCGCTGTCGCGGGGACGGCGTCTCGTCCGCCACGACGAGCGAGGCTGCGGGCTCTCGGACTGGCAGGTCGAGGACCTCACGTCCGACGCGTGGGTGAACGACCTCGAGACCGTGGCCGACGCCGCCGGGCCCGTGCGCCGCACCTGGCGGCGCGTGTTCGGACGGGGCGGCCCGTAGCCATCGCGGCCCCCCTCTCCCCCACCACGGAGACTCCATCGTGAGCGGACTCAGACTCGGCCGGCGCGAGTTCGTGCACCTCGCGGCACTCGGCGGAACGGCGGCGGCCCTGCCCCGCTGGCTTCGCGCCGGGATCCTCGAAGCGGAGGCGGCCCTTCCCTTCGGCGCGCGCTTCGACCCGACAGGCGTCGCGCCCCGGGCGCGGCCCGATCCGGTCCGGGTCCGCGGGAGGGTCGACGCCGGAAACCGGGGGCTGTCCGGCGTCTCCGTCTCGGACGGGCTGTCGGTCGTCCGCACCGCGGACGACGGTTCGTTCGAGCTCGTGTCGGCGCCGGGCGCGGAGTTCGTGTTCGTGTCGCTGCCGGCCGGCATGGAGATCCCGCGGAACCCGAGCGGCACGGCCCGCCTCTACGAGCCGCTCCGGCCGGACTCGCGCGGCGAGCAGTCGGTCCGGTTCTCCCTGTCGCCGGATCGCGCCGACGACCGGGCGCACGCGCTCCTGCTCCTGGCGGACATCCAGACGCAGGACCTGGAGGAAGTCCGCCTGTTCCACGAGACGACGGTGCCGGACGTCCAGGCGACCGTGCGCGCGCTCGGGGACATCCCCGCGTTCGGCGTGTCCTGCGGCGACATCATGTACGACCGGCTCGACCTCTACCCCGAGTACGAGCGGGGGGTGAGCCGGATGGGGATCCCCTTCTTCCAGGTGCTCGGCAACCACGACCTCGACCAGGAGGCCCGCTCGGACGAGGCCTCGTCGGCCACCTTCTCGCGACACTTCGGGCCCACCCACTACTCGTTCGACAGGGGGGCCGTCCACTACGTCGTGCTCGATGACGTGTTCTGGCACGGGGCCGGCTACCTGGGCTACATCGACGCCCGCCAGCTTGCGTGGCTCGAGGCCGACCTCGCCCAGGTCGAGCCGGGGCGCCCGGTCGTCGTCGCTCTCCACATTCCGGTGCTCGGGAGCGGCCACCTGCGCGAGGGAAGCGACCGGCCCGGGCTCGGCGTCTCGGTCGCGAACCGGGAGGCCCTCTACCGGCTGCTCGAGCCGTACGCGGCGCACATTCTGGCGGGCCACACTCACGAGAACGACCATGGATTCGAGGCTGGCATCCACGAGCACGTGGCCGGAACCGTGTGCGGTGCCTGGTGGACCGGCCCGATCTGCTGGGACGGAACGCCGAGCGGCCTTGCCGTCTACGAGGTGCGTGGCGAGGAGATCCGCTGGCGCTACAAGGCGACGGGCGAGGACGCCGGGCACCAGCTCCGCGTCTACGCCGCGGGCTCCGAGCCGGCGGCCCCGGACGAGGTCGTGGCGAACGTGTGGGACTGGGACCCGGAGTGGACCGTCGTCTGGTTCGAGGACGGCGACCGTCGCGGCGCGATGGGCCGACGGATCGGCCTCGATCCGATGAGCGTGACGCTGCACGAGGGCCCGGAGCGGCCGGCGAAACGGACCTGGGTGGACCCGGTCCGGACGCGCCACCTGTTCTACGCGCCGGCCCGGCCGGGCGCGCGCGTCACGGTGGAGGCGACCGACCGGTTCGGTCGGGTCCACGCGGCGGCGCCATCGGCGTGACACCCCGGGCCCGGCCCGGTATTCTCGACGAAATGAGAATCCCGGCGCCGTCCCGACCCGGCTTCCGTCCGGTCCTCGCGGCGGCGATGCTCGCGCTCGGCCCGGCGTCTGTCCACGCCCAGGAGCCGGGGGCCGCCCCCGGCGGAACGGTTCTCGGGCGTGTGGTCGGCGCGGGCCGCGGGGACGGGGCCTCGGTCGAGCTCCTCGGCACAGGCCTGGTCGCGATCGCCGACGACGAAGGGCGGTTCTCGATCCGGGAGGTGCCGCCCGGCGCGTACGGCCTTCGCGCCGGCGCCCTCGGCTACCGCCCGGCGCTGCTCTCCAACCTGCTCGTCGGAACGGGCAAGCCCCTCACGGTGCAGGTCGAGCTCGCGCTGCTGCCGATCGAGCTCGAGACGATCGAAGTGCTTCCCTCCTACTTTCCCGAACAGGAGGAACAGGTGCCGGCGAACACGCGCACGCTCGACGCGGTCGAGACCCGCCGCGCGCCGGGCGTGCTCGAGGACGTGGTGCGGGCCGTGTCCCTCCTCCCCGGCGTCGCCGTGACCTCGCCCGGGCGGAACGATCTCGCGGTGCGAGGGGGCGCCCCGTTCGAGAGCCTGTTCCTCGTGGACGGGATCGAGATCCCGAACCTCAACCACTTCGGCTCGCAGGGCTCCACGGGCGGGCCGCTGTCGCTCATCAACATCGAGTTCGTGCGGGAGACGGAGTTCGCGAGCGGCGGCTTCGGCGTCCGCTACGGCGACCGCACGGCCTCGGTCACGGACATTCGACTCCGCGAGGGAAGCCGCGAGGGCCTTGCCGGCACGCTGAACGTCTCGGCCACCGGCGCCGGCGCGATCCTGGAGGGCCCGCTCGGCGGCTCCGGAACCTTCCTGTTCAGCGCGCGGCGAAGCTATCTGGACCTCCTGTTCGAGGCGGCCGGCTTCAGCTTCGTCCCCTCCTACTGGGACGCCCAGCTCAAGACCCGCCATCGGCTGGGTCGGAGCGACGCGATCTCGTTCCTTTTCGTCGGCGCGATCGACGAGGTCGCGTTCAACAACGAGGACGCGGAGGACGTCTACGACAACAGCCGCACCCTCGCGCCCCGCGTGAAGCAGTACTTCGCGGGCCTGACCTGGGAGCGGCTGTTCGACGCGTCGCGCCTCGAGGTCTCGCTCGGGCGGACCTGGTCGGACTTCGAGACGACGCAGACGTTGTTCGGGGAGACGCCGCGGACGCTGTTCCGCAACGTCTCGACCGAGGGAGAGAACGGGCTCCGCGTGGAGTGGGCCACCGACCCGTCGAGGCGACTCGCGTGGACGGTCGGAACGTCCCTGAAGTACGCGAGCGACCTTTCCTACGACGTCGAGCTCGCGGGCGAGGTGCGGACCGACTCGGCGGGGACGCCCCGACCGCTGGCGGTCGACACCTCGTTCACCGCCTTCCGGAACGCCACGTACGGGGAGCTGGCCGCGCGCCTCGGGCGCCGGCTTCGCGTGACCGGCGGGCTGCGCGCCGACTGGTACGAGTTCCTGGACGGAGGCTTCCGGCTCTCTCCGCGGCTCGGGGCCGCCTACGAGCTCGGACCGGGAACGACGCTGAAGGCGAGCGCGGGCCGTTTCGTGCAGCCCCCCTCGTACATCTGGCTGATCGGCGACCCCGCGAACTCCGAAACCCTCGAGCCGATCTCCTCAAGACAGCTGACGCTCGGAGTGGAGCGGCTCCTGCGCCCCGACCTCCGCCTCCAGGTGGAAGGCTACTGGAAGGACTACGACTCCTATCCAGCACGGGTATTCCGGCCGCAGGCGGTGCTGGCCCCCTCCGGGTTCGGAGACGTGACGGACGACATCCCGTTCGGGCTCGAGCCGCTCGCCAGCCTCGGCACGGGGCGCGCCTACGGGGTCGAGCTCTTCGCGCAGAAGCGGCTCAGCGAAGTGCCGGTGTACGGCCTGCTCAGCCTCAGTCTCTCCCGCTCCGAGTACGCTTCGCTCGAGGGCGTGTACCGGCCCGGAACCTACGACACACGGTTCATCGGCTCGGCTTCGGCCGGGTGGCGGATCGACCCCCGGTGGGAGGTGAGCGGGAAGTTCCGGTACTCGACGGGCCTGCCGACGACGCCGTTCATCGTGAGCGGACCCGGGACGGGAGAGCGCGACTGGACGCTCTACAACCAGGGCGACCGGCTCCCGGCCTTCCACGCGCTCGACCTGCGGGTGGACCGCCGGTTCAGCTTCCGGAGCTGGCAGCTCGAGCTGTACGTGGACGTGCAGAACGTCTACGGCCGCGAGAACGTCAGCGCGGTGCGCTGGGACCCCCGCACGGACGAGCCCGAGTTCAACGAGTCGCTCGGCGTCCTCCCCACGATCGGGATCACCGTCGAGTTCTGAGCGGACGACCCTCCGGCGCATCCCGCGCGCGGGGTGGATGCGTCGCCGGACAGGTTCCCCCGAGCCATTTTCCAGCCCTCTCCTCTCCGTTCGACCGGAGGTCAAAGGCGCATTGATCGTGCTGGACCAGGTCGACGACCTCCTGATCTTCCTGCTCGCCTGGCTGACCCGCCCGGACGTGCGGGCCGAGACCGAAGCGTGGAGGGACTGAGCGCTAACGCCGCCGCTTCTCCGCCTTCAGCCGCTTCCGCTTTTCCTCGTTCTCGAGCCACGGCTTCCGCGCGAAGTAGCTCTTCGTCTCCGCGACGACCTGCGGCGAGAGGAGGACGAGCGCGAACAGGTTCGGGACGATCACCATCGACAGGAAGATGTCGCCGAGGTTCCAGATCGTGGTGAGCGGGAGCACCGCGCCGACGAAGTGCATCGTGACGAAGGCCATCTTGTAGGGCAGCACGGCGTGCGTGCCGAGCAGGTAGCGGGCGCAGCGGTCGCCGTAGTAGCTCCAGGAGATCGCGGTCGAGAGGGCGAACAGGAGCACGGCGAACACGACGATCGAGCCGCCCCACGGCGCGATGGGGGAGAGCCCGAGACGGAACGCCTCCTGGGTGAGAGGCGCCCCGCTCTCGGCGGCCATAGCCCACAGCGACCGGTACCGGGTGCCGTCCGCCGCGATCGCGACCGCCTCGCCCGGGCGCACGACCCCGGTGAACGCCTCCCCCATCCCGCGGTCGACGTAGAGATCCTCGACGGCGATGTCGTGCCACGCCAGCCAGCGGACATCTCCGCCGTCCGCGGGAATCCCGTCCTCGATCACGATCCCGGCGGGAGGCGCCACCCGGACGTGGTTCCCGGCCTCGTCCAGCCGGACGTACCCGACGTCGCCCGCCGTGAACACGATCTCTGTCGGGTGACGGGCGCTCCACACACCGGTCGTGATGATCACGAGGCCCGTCATCGTGCAGATCACCAGCGTGTCGATGAAGGGCTCGAGCAGCGCGACTACGCCCTCGGACACCGGCTCGTCGGTCTTCGCCGCCGCGTGGGCGATCGGGGCGGAGCCCTGACCCGCCTCGTTGGAGAACAGGCCCCGGCGGACGCCCCACATCATCGTCACGAGGAAGGCGCCGACGCCCGTGCCCGCCACGCCGGCCGTGGGGTTGAACGCCTCCCGGAAGATGAGTCCGAGCGCGGGAAGGACGTGCGGGGCGTTGAGGACGAGGATGACGAGCGCGCCGAGCACGTAGACCGCCGCCATCAGCGGGGCGAGGACCGAGGTCACCTTCCCGATCCGGACGATTCCGCCCAGGATCACCGCCGCCACGAAGGCCGAGGTCAGCAGGCCCGTCGCCCAGACCGGGATGCCGAAGGTGGAGCGCATCGTGTCGGCGACCGTGTTCGCCTGGATCGCGTTGCCGGTCAGGAACGCCGTGAGCCCGAGCAGCACGGCGAACAGGATCGCCATCCACTTCCAGCGTGGGCCGAGGCCCTTCTCGATGTAGTACATCGGGCCGCCGGAGACCGTCCCCTCCCAGGCGTGTCCCTCCGTGGCCTCCACGTTCCGGTACTTCTGGGCGAGCGTCACCTCGGTGTACTTCGTGGCCATCCCGAGCGCCGCCGTGACCCACATCCAGAACAGCGCGCCCGGCCCGCCCCAGTGGATCGCGATCGCGACGCCCGCGATGTTCCCAATTCCGACGGTCGCCGAGAGGGCTGTCGTGAGCGCCTGGAAGTGGGAGACGTCGCCCGGCTCGTCGGGGTCGTCGTAGACGCCGGAAGTTACCGCGAACCCGTGCCTGAGCCGGCGGACCTGGATGAGGCCGAGCCGGAGGGTCAGGAAGATCCCGGTCCCGAGCAGCAGGATCACCATGTACGGGATCGTCTGCCCGTTCACGGTGAAGCCGAGCTCCGCGACGTACCGGTTCCCGATGTCGGTCAGCCACTCGAAGAATTGCATGCTCGCTCCGCGCTCCTCGTGCCCCGGGTACGGCCCGCCTCAGAGTGGGAAGGTCGCCAAAGATATGCGCGGAGCGGTGATCCGCGCGACCCGGGGGGAAGCCGGCGAGCGGGGCACCCGATCGAAGCGCCACGAGCCGCGTCGGCGTCCGGCGACGCAACGTCTGCGGCCCGGGTCCTGTTCGGAGTGCGGAAGGATGGGCGAGTCCGGCACCGGATGAGGGGGAGGGGGGATGATGCGCACGGTGACCTGCATTGCCCTGTTCGCGCTGGTCGCTCCGGGGGGAGCGGCCGCGCAGGGATGGACGTGGCCCGAGAGGGCGGAGAACCTGCAGGTGCTTCCGGAAGACTTCGGCGGCGATCGGCTGCAGGGCGTGATGACCGGATTCACGCGGGCGCTCGGCGTCCGCTGCTCGCACTGCCTCGTGGGCGAGGAGGGAAGGCCCCTCTCCGAATTCGACTTCCCCTCGGACGAGAATCCGAACAAGGAGACGGCGCGCACGATGCTGCGCATGCTCGGGGACATCGACGAGGCCCTGAAGACGGTGGAGCCGACGGGAGACCGGCGGGTGAACATGTGGTGCGACACCTGCCATCGCGGGCGCCCGAGGCCGATGACCCTCCAGAAGGAGCTCGCGGAGATGGACCGGGCCCGGGGCGGGGAGGCGGCGCTGGCCCGCTACGACTCGCTGCGGGCGGAACTCCACGGGCGCGGCGCCTACGACTTCGGGGAGGGCTCTCTCAACGGGCTCGGCTACGAGCTGCTGCAGGCGGACCGCGCCGGTGACGCGATCCTGGTGTTCGAGCGGAACGCGAAGCTGTTCCCCGCGTCCGGCAACGCGTTCGACAGCCTGGGCGAGGCGTGGGCGGCGAAGGGCGACACGGTCCGGGCGATCGAGAACTACCGGCGGTCGCTGCAGCTCGCGCCGCGGAACCGCATCGCCGCGCGGACGCTGGAGGAGCTCGGCGCCGGCTGAGTCCTCCCGGGTGCGGGACCGGGCGGATCGCGACCCGTGATCGGTGCCTGCGTCATCCCCATCGAGATCGCCATCCGCCGCCCGTATGGCCTCCACGCGCCCGGGGTCGGGATCGGACGGCTCGGGGAGACCGGACGGCCTCCGGAGACCCGAGCTCGTCGTTCCAGCGCAGCGTCGCGACGCGGAGCAGTCCCTCGTCGGTGCCGACGATCCACTTGCCGTTCCGCTCCCACCCCTGGACGATGTGCTCCGGCGGGACCGGCTCCTCCTGCCGGGGACAGACATAGCGCCGGCGGAGCGGGGTGCCGTCCGGCGCGCGGGCCGCGGGCGGCGGACCCCGGCCGAGGAGCGAGAGTAGGATCAGGTCGGCCGCGAATCCGGAGGAGGAAGATGGCCCACCCCCCCCACAGCACGCAGCCCCGGATGCAGCTAGCCTCCGTCGGGACGGCGCTGCCGCCGCACTTCTACGGACAGGAGGAGCTGCTCGCGGGATTCGAGCGCCTGTGGGGCGACAGGTTGTTCAACCCGGAGCGGCTCACGCGGCTCCACCGGAACGTCCTCGTGGAGGGGCGCCACCTGGCGCTTCCGATGGAGGAGTATCTGCGGCTCGACGGCTTCACCGCGGCGAACGACGCGTGGGTCCGGTGCGCCGTCGACCTCGGCGCGGCTGCTCTGGAGGACGGCCTCGCGCGGGCCCGCCTCACCGTCTCCGACGTCGACCACATCCTGTTCGTCTCCACCACCGGGGTGGCGACCCCGTCGATCGACGCGCGGCTCGTGAACCGGCTCGGGCTGCGCACGGACATCCGGCGCACCCCGATCTTCGGCCTCGGGTGTCTCGGGGGCGTGGCCGGGATCGCCCGTGCCGCGGACTGGCTCGCCGCGCATCCCGACGGCGTGGCCGCGCTGCTGGCGGTGGAGCTGTGCAGCCTGACGCTGCAGCGGGAGGACCTGTCGGTCCCGAACCTGATCGCGAGCGGCCTGTTCGGCGACGGTGCCGCCGCCGCGATCCTGGTCGGAGGGACGCGCGCCGACGCCGAGGAGCGGGACGGGCCTCGCGTCGTCGCGACGCGCTCCTCGTTCTATCCCGACACGGAGCGGCTGATGGGCTGGGAGGTCGGGAGCGACGGCTTCCGGGTGGTCCTCTCGGCCGACGTGCCCGACGTCGTGCGCGCCCATGCGGCCGGGGACGTCGACGCGTTCCTCGCGGAGCACGGGCTGGACCGGGCCGACGTGGCCCGCTGGATCTTGCACCCGGGCGGCCCACGGGTGCTCGAGGCGCTCGAGGAGTCCCTCTCCCTGTCCCCCGCGGCCCTCGCGCGCACGTGGCGGACGCTGGCGGAGGTGGGAAACCTCTCCAGCGTCTCGGCGCTGCTGGTGCTGGAGCGCGTGATGGCCGAGGACTCGCCCGTGGCCGGCTCGTGGGGTCTGATGATGGCGATGGGGCCCGGTTTCTGCAGCGAGCTCGCCCTTCTCCGATGGTGATCTTCTACCTCCTGCTGCTGGGGGCGATCGGCATCGAGCGGCTCGTCGAGCTCGCGATCAGCCGGCGGAACGCAGCCCGCGCCGCGGCCCGGGGCGGCGTGGAGCACGGGCACGGCCACTTCCGGTGGATGGTCCTCGCCCACGGCGCCTTCCTGCCGGCGTGCGCGCTCGAGGTGCTGCTGCTCGACCGCCCGTTCGTGGCGGCGCTCGGGGCGCCGATGCTCGGGCTGGCGCTGGCCGCTCAGGGCCTCCGGTACTGGGCGATCTCCGCTCTCGGGCCCGCGTGGAACGTCCGGGTGGTCGTGGTGCCGGGAGCGCCGGTCGTCCGCCGCGGGCCGTACCGGTGGCTGCGGCACCCGAACTACCTGGCCGTCGCGCTCGAGGGCGTCGCGATTCCGCTCGTCCACACGGCCTGGATCACCGCGGTGGCGTTCACGGCGGCGAACGCGGCCCTGCTTCGGGTCCGGATCCGCTGCGAGGAGACGGCCCTGGAGGAGCACGGGGCCGACGCCGCGGCACTGGGAGAGCTTCCGCGGCTCCTGCCTCTCCCGCCCCGCTGCGGCCGCCGCGCGGCGCACGGAGGCGAAGGATGAACGAGGAGGAGATCCTCGCCGGACTGCGGGAGATCCTGCGCGAGCGGATGGGCGTCGAACGCCCCCTCGGGAAGGAGACCCGGGTGCTCGCGGACCTCGAGCTGGACTCGCTTCGGCGGATCGAGCTCCTGATCGAGGTGGAGAACCGGTTCCGAGTCCGGCTCGAGCCCGAGGACGAAGAAGATGTGCGCACGCTCGGGGACCTCGCGCGCGTGGTCGCGGTCCGGCGGAGCGCGGGAGCAAGCTCGGATGGATGAGCGGACGCTCGCGACGCTGCTCGAGCGGGCCGCGGGAACCCGGCTCGGCGTCCGGTTCGTCGACGAGTCCGGAACGGGCGCGCTCGTTCCCTGGGCGGCGATCCGGGACCGTGCGCTCGCGCGGGCGGCCTGGCTCCACGGGATCGGCGTCGAGCCCGGCGACCGGGTCGCCGTGGTGCTTCCTACCTCGCCCGGCTTTCTCGACGCCTTCTTCGGCTGCGTCCTCGGCGGCGCCGTGCCGGCGCCGCTGCCGCCGCCCGAGCGGCTCGGACGCCTGGCCGAGTACCAGGAGCGCACGGCCGCCCTCCTGCGCGGGATCGGCGTCCGGCTCGTGCTCACGGACGCCCGGACCCGGACGGTGCTCGGCCGCGCCGTGGCCGACGCGGCGCCGGAGCTCGGCTGCCGGGCGGTCGGGCCCGCCGGCCGCGGAACGGGACCCGGCGGCGGCGGAAGCGGGCCCGTCGCGCTCGACTCCGACGGGACGGCCTTCATCCAGCACTCCTCCGGGACGACCGGCCTCCCGCGGCCGATCCGGCTGTCGCACCGGGCTGTGCTCGCGAACCTCGACGCGATCCGCGAGCGGATTCTCGCGGCGCACCCCGAGAGCGACGCATCGCCGCACGCGGCGGCCGGCTGGATCCCGCTCCATCACGACATGGGGCTCGTCGGGAGCCTGCTCACCTCGCTCGCGCACCCGGTCGACCTCGCTCTCATCCCGCCGCAGCTGTTCGTGCGCAGCCCGGCGGTCTGGCTCCGGACGATCGCCCGCTGCGGCGCCACGGTGAGCGCGGCGCCGAACTTCGCGTACGGGCTGTGCGTGGACCGGATCACGGACGAGGAGCTGGCCGGCGTCGACCTCTCCTGCTGGAAGGTCGCGCTCACCGGCGCCGAGCCGGTGGCGCCCCGCACCCTTCGGAGGTTCGCGGAGCGCTTCGCGAGGTTCGGATTCCGGTCATCCGCCCTGACGCCGGTGTACGGGCTGGCCGAGGCGACGCTCGCCGTCACGTTCTCCGACCCGCGAACGCACTTCCGCACCGGGAGCTTCGACCCGGACCGGCTCGCCCGGGATGGCCGGGCGGTCCCGGCGGATCCGGGCCTGGAGATTGCGAGCGTGGGACGCCCGCTGCCGCGGATCGAGCTCCGGATCGAAGCCGGGGGACCGCACGCCCGGGAGCCGGAGCCCGTCCGCGCGGCCGAGGCCGGGGAGGTCGGACGGGTCCTGGTGCGCGGACCGTCCCTCCTGCAGGGCGGGGACGGTGCGGCCGACGGCCCGATCCCGCTCCGCGACGGCTGGCTCGACACCGGCGACACGGGGTTCCTGCTCGACGGCGAGCTCTTCCTGTACGGCCGTGCGAAGGACGTCATCGTCCTGCGGGGTCGCAAGCACCCGCCGCACCAGGTGGAGAGGTCGCTCGACGGCCTCGCCGGCGCGCGGACCGGCTGCTCGGCGGCGTTC
Organism: Gemmatimonadota bacterium; assembly: GCA_046484665.1. GTDB lineage: Bacteria > Gemmatimonadota > Gemmatimonadetes > Palauibacterales > Palauibacteraceae > Carthagonibacter. The sequence continues at coordinate 62,743 of JAWOIN010000089.1, read as the reverse complement.
GGCGTCGTGCCGGCGGAGGGAGAGGAGGAGCTGGTCGTGCTCCTCGAGCGCCGGCGGGGCGGTGACCCGGAGGACGACGCGGAGCTCGCCCGGCTGGCACGGCGGCGGATCGTCGACCGGACCGGTCTTGTGCCCGGCATGGTGCGCGTGCTCGAGCCGGGGACGCTTCCCCGCACCTCGAGCGGTAAGATCCGCCGCGGCGAGGCCCGGCGGCGGTTCCTGGCCTGCGACCTCCGGCCGCCGGAGAAGGTGACGGCGCTCAGGCTGCTCCGGGAGACGGCGGTCTCGGTCTTCCGGCTCGCCCGGCTTCGCAGAGCGCGCGGTCGCCCCGGCGCCCGCCGACCGTGACCGACCTCGTCGTCGCGGGAGCCGGTCCCGCGGGCCTCGCGACCACGATCCCGGCCTCGCTGCGCGGGCTCTCCACGGTCGATCACGATGGGGACGACTCAGGCACCGATCAGGCGGTACCTCGCCTTCACCCACTGGTAGATGGCGTAGCCGACGAGTCCGGCGCCGATTAGCCCGAGCAGCCAGGGCGTGTCGCGCAGGCTCCCGAGGACACGTACGAGGCCCGCCGTCTTCGACGGGTCGTGCTGGACCGCGGCGGCGACGAAGAAGCCGCCGAGAATCCCGAACACGACGCCTCGCGCCGTGAGCCCGATCCGGCGCGCCGCGACCGCCGGGGTTGTCAGGTGCCGAGAGGAGAGATCTCCTGGCCGAGCACGTCCTCCATGAACAGCCGTCGGACGAGGAACACGGCGGTAACGGCGAGGGGCGGGGAAGCCTCGAGCGTCTCCGCCTGCTGCCCCTCCACCCGGCCGAGCGCCTCCCGCACGAGATCGATCTTTCGCTCGAGCCGATCGATCCGCGACTGGAGCCGCTCGAACTCCGCGACGACCCCGTACGGCAGGAAGAGCCGCTCCTTCGTCGTGCCCAGTCAGCGCCGGAGGCTCACCCTCCCGCTTCCAGCACCTTCACCCGGACCGCCGAGGGCCGCGCCGAATCGTGGTAGACCCGGTGCGTCGCCTTCCGGAAGTCCTCTTCGACGGCCTCGTAGATGTTCACGAACGTCTGCGGGTTCCGGTCGACGAGCGGGAACCAGGAGCTCTGCACCTGGATCATGATCCGGTGGCCCGGCGCGAACGTGTGCATCACGGCCGGGAGCTCGAACCTCACCCGCGCCGGCTCGCCCGGCGTGAACGGCTCTGGCTCCTCGAAGCTGTTCCGGTAGCGGCCGCGCAGGACCTCGCCCCGCACGAGCATCTGGTAGCCCGCCATCGGCACGTTCGCTTCGTTCCGCGGGTAGTCCCGCAGCGAGTCGGGGAAGACGTCGATCAGCTTCACGACCCAGTCCGCGTCGGTGCCGGTCGTGCTCACCCAGAGGTCCGCCACGAGGGGCCCGGCGAGCGTGACCGGCTCCGAGAGGACCCCGGTCTCGTAGACCATCACGTCCGGACGCCGGGACGCGAACCGCTGGTCGTCCGTCATGTACTCGGCGGTGCGCCGCAGGTGGACGTCCTCCGTGTACGGGACGGGTCTGGCGGGGTCCGAGACGTACTCGTCGAAGCTCGAGCTCGCGTCCGGCGGCGACCACGCGAGCCCGCCGCCCGGCTGGAAGTAGAGCGCGCTCTCCGTCGCGGCTTCCGGCGGCCACGCGTCAAACTCCCGCCACTCGAGGGCGCCCGTGTCGAACACGGTGGCCTCGGCGAGGTCCAGCTCGCCCTCTCCCTTCAGGTAGTGGTCGAAGAAGGTCCGCTCCATCCGCTTGTAGCGCTCCGACGTCGCGCTCCCCCAGTGCACGTTCCCCAGCTTCTCGCCGGGGTTCCACGCCCACTGGCCGTGCGACCACGGGCCCATCAACAGGCGGTTCGAGACCGTCGGCGGGTTCCGCGCCTCGATCGCCCGGTAGGTCGCGAGCGCGCCCCACAGGTCCTCCGCGTCGAACCAGCCGCCGACCGTGAGCACGGCCGGCTTCACGTCGGTGAGGTGCGGGAGCGGGGTCCTCGCCTGCCACCAGTCGTCGTAGTCGGGATGGTCCATCACCTCGGACCAGAACGCGATGCTGTCGCCGAAGAAGCGCTCCTCGACGTTCCGGATCGGCCCGAGCTCGAGGAAGAAGGCGTAGGCGTCCTGGCTCGGCCACTGGAAGCCGCCCGGGCCCCGCCGGGTCGGCTCCGGCCGCGGCCGGCCGAACGAGGAGTAGAACGAAAAGGCGTCCATCAGGAAGAAGGCGCCGTTGTGGTGGAAGTCGTCCCCGATGAACCAGTCCGTGACCGGGGCCTGGGGCGACACCGCCTTCAGCGCCGGGTGGGAGTCGATCAGGGACATCGTCGAGTAGAAGCCCGGGTAGGAGACGCCGAACACCCCGACCGCGCCGTTGTTGCGGGGGACGTTCTCCACGAGCCAGTCGATCGTGTCCCAGGTGTCGCTCGCCTCGTCGAACCCGTCGGCGGCCTTGTCGGGCTCGTGGGGACGGACGTCGACGAACTCCCCCTCGCTCATGTAGCGGCCGCGCACGTCCTGGAAGGCGAAGATGTACCCGGCCTCGACGAGGCCCGCGTTGATCGACAGGTACCGGCTGTAGGACGCCTCGCCCTCCGGCTCGATGTTGTACGGCGTGCGGGTGAGGAGGATCGGGTAGGTCCGCGTCGTGTCCCTCGGCACGTAGTACGAGGTGAACAGCCGGGTTCCGTCCCGCGCCGTGACGTACGTCTCCGTCTTCACGAGGCGCGCCTCGAGCCACTCGGGGCTGCCGCGCGGCACCTCCGGCATCGTCCGGCCGAACACGAGCGGGAAGGACTGCCCGCCCTGCCGGAAGGTCCCCGTGATCGCCGTGAACTCGGGATCGACGCTCCCCTCGTACTCGAGGCCGGCGGCGTCGGAACGGAACCCGACGGTCCCGTCCTCGACGGCGAACGCCTCGAGAGCGAGGCTCCCCGGGCCCTGGTCGGGGCTCGCGAGCGTGGCGGAGTAGGCGCCCTCCGCCTCCATGACGTGGAGGGTGAGGCGGAGCTGCACGGCTCCGACATCCAGCGTACCGTGCCAGTCGCCCGTGACGTCCTGGGCGGGCAGTCGTGAGGCGGGGGAGAGCGCGAGAATCAGGAAGAGCGCCGCGAGCTGGCGACGATGCGGAAGTCTGATCACCGGATCACCTCGTCGGTCCCGTGGTCCGCGCGCCGGCGAGTCGGCGGGAGGCCGACCCGTCCTGCCGGAGGAAGACACGACCGACCGGCGCGAGGCGGAGAATATAGGCCCGCGGACGGGACGCGGCGAGCGATCGCCGACTCAGTCCCCGGCCACCCGGCCCGCGGGCCCGCCCGTCGGAGCCGGGCGTGACTTCGCGGCCTCGCGCGTCGTCGTCATCGGGAGACGAGGGGAGCGGCGCGATCCCGCACCGGTGGACAAGGGATGGAACGAGATTCACACACTCCGCACCGGGCGCCGCGTCGACGAGCGCGGGAACGCGCGTCCCCGGAACGACATGGAGTTTCGACCCGGCGAGGCACGCGTATTGCGCGCCTCTGCCCCGCTGAGATCGAGGTTCCTCGACGAAACAGGAGGCAGGACGATGCTGCGACGAACGCCATTGCTTCTCCTGGGCCTGCTCGCGCTGGGCGCGTGCGACTCCACCTCTCCGGACGGGAACGCGAGCGTCTCTGTCCTGCTCACGGACCTCCCGGGCGACGTGTCGCAGGCGGTGGTCATGATCGAGGACATCCAGCTCGTCGGCGGCGGCGGTCCTGCGCTCAGCCTGATGTCGGAGCCGTGGGTCGGCGATCTCACGGAGCTCGAGAACGCCTTCGCCGCCCTCGTCGAGGACGAGGTGGTGCCGAAGGGCACGTACGGCCAGCTCCGCCTCATCATTCCGGAGGCGTGCATCGGCGTCGAGACCGAAGGCGGCCCGGACGAGGTCTACGTCTCGGACGGCGCGACGACCGTCGAGTGCGACGGGACGCCGGCGGGGACGCTGCAGATGCCGAGCCTCGCCGAGACGGGAATCAAGGTCGTGTTCCAGGGCGCGCTCGACGTGCTGAGCGACCAGAAGATCCTCCTGATAGACTTCAACGTGGCGGAGAGCTTCGGGCGTCTGGCCGGGATGTCCGGGATGTGGGTCATGGACCCCGTGATCCACGGCGCCGACCTCACGTTCACCGGCTCCCTGACCCTGACCGTCGAGATGGACGATGGCGTCTCCCTGCCGGGCGGCGTCGCGTTCGAGGACTTCGAGGCCACGCTGAACGGCGATGGCGTCTTCCTCGTGACGGACGGCGACGTCGGCACGGCCACCTTCCTCTACGTGATCCCGGGGACGTACGACCTGGACATCGTTCCCCCGGGCTCGGTCACGACCTTCGAGACCGATCCGACGCTTCCCGTGAACCTGACGGTCGGCAGCCAGGAGGAGAAGGCCGTGACGGTGACGGTGACGGAGATCGGCTGATCCAGCCGGCCGGCACCGCGCCGGACGCCGAACGAAAGAGGGGGCGGCCCGGTCGGGCCGCCCCCTCTTCGCATCGGTGGGTCGTCGACCGGTCGCTCGTCAGAACACGACGGTCGCCTCGTTCGAGCAGGTCGAGGTGCCCGCCTCGCACACCTTGTACGTGTACGAGCCGCCGCCCTTCCGGCCGATATTGTCCGTGTGGAAGCCGTCGTTCGCGGTCGTAACGATCACCGCCCCGCCGCGATAGACGTCGACGTTCGTGGAGGTGGCGCCGCTCCAGAAGAGGTCGGCCATCTGCGTGCCTTTCACCTTGTAGCCGGTCGCCGTGAGCGTGAAGCCGCCCGGCGAGGGCTCCGGGACCGTCAGGCTCTTCGACTCCGCATCCGTCGCCCCGTCGTCATCTGTGACGGTCAGCGTCACGGTCCGCGTGCCGTCCGATGCGTACGTGTGGGAGGCGGTCGCGCCGGTCGCCGTCGCGCCGTCTCCGAAGTTCCAGGCGTAGCTCGCGATCAACCCGTCGGGGTCGTACGAAACGGTGCCGTCGAAGTCGCAGGTGAGGTACGTGCACGAATACGTGAACGACGCCGTCGGCGGCTGGTTCGTGGGCTCGCCGCTACCGCCACCGCTGACGACGCTGTACAGCAGGTGGTTGTTCGCCGTGGAGGAGGAGGTCACGATACCCTTCGTGGTGGCGTCGTAGAGGGCGTTCCGCACCGTCGCCGCCGAGGCGCTCGGGTTCGCCTCCAGGTACAGCGCCGCCACGCCCGCCGTGTGGGGCGACGCCATCGACGTGCCGCTGATCGTGTTCGTCGCGGTGTTGCCGGTGTACCAGGCGGAGGTGATGCCGACGCCCGGCGCGAACCAGTCCACGCAGCTGCCGTAGTTCGACCACGACGCCTTCTTGTCGGTCTTGTCCGTGGCGCCGATCGTCATCGCCTCGGGGACGCGGGCCGGCGAATAGTTACAGGCGTCCTGCTGCCGGCCGATGAAGTTCCCGTTCCCCGCCGCGACGGCGTAGCCGACGCCCGCGGCGATCGAGTTCTGCACGGCCTCGTCGACCGAGGAACTCGCGCCGCCGCCGAGGCTCATGTTCGCGACGGCGGGCTTCACGTGGTTCGCCGTCACCCAGTCGATCCCGGCGATCACGCCGGACCAGCTCCCGCTTCCGTTGCAGTCGAGGACGCGCACGGCGACGAGCGAGACGCTTTTGGCGACGCCCCAGGTGCCGCCTCCGACCGTGCCGGCCACGTGGGTGCCGTGTCCGTGGCAGTCCTGGCCGTTGCCGCCGAACGCGTCGAAGCCGGGCGAGGCCCTGCCGCCGAAGTCGTCGTGCGAGGTATAGATCCCCGTGTCGAGGATGTACGCCCGGACCCCGGAACCGGTGTTGTCGTAGTTGTACTTCGTGTCCAGTGGCAGCGCGCGCTGGTCGACCCGGTCCAGGCCCCAGGTGGCGTTGGACTGCGTCCCCCACGCCTCGACCACGCCGTCGGGCTCGACGCGCGTCACCCGGGCGTCGCGCAACAGACCCGTCCGCGCCGCCTCGGAGATCGTGCCGGCGAAGCCGTTCAGGGCGTGCGCGTAGACGAAGTCCGGCGCGACTCCGTGGTCGCGCGCGACGGCCGCCGGGCTCGCGCCGGGCCGCAGGGTCACGATGAAGCGGCCCGGGATGACGTCGCCGCCCCGCGCCGCCATCTGCGGCGTCTCATCCGGGGCGAACGGCGGGGTCCGGTCGTCGGCGCAGGCGGCGAGGCCGGCGACGAGGAGGACGAGGGCGACCGCCGGCACGGAGAGTCCGCGCCGGCTTCCATCCTTGCGTGGCATGGGCGTTGCTCCTGTTACACCTGAAAACGGTGCTGGCCGCTTCGGATCTCGGAGCGGTCCCCCCGGAACACGCGACTGTCTTATCCTGCCAGTAAGGCCACGGAAGCGCGAAAGGTCAAGGGTCGGGCTCGTCCCTCGACGCCAGGAACAGGCCCAGGCCCGAGAGCGCCGGCACGTCGACCGCGTCGCGGATCACGACCCGGACGCGGTCCGCCTCGATGACCCCGAGCCGGAGCAGTCGCTTGTGGCCGATCGTGGTTCCCGCGGCGACGGTCGTCCAGGCCCCGTCGACCCTGGCTTCCACGGCGAACGCCGCCACCCGCTGCCCGAGCCGGATCGGCTCCTGGAGCAGGATGCGGTCGAACCTCGCCGGGCCCCCGAGGTCGACCTCGAGGGTCGCGGCCCGCGCGCCGTCGCTCGCCGCCCAGTACGACCGAGGGTCCCCGTCCACGGCCAGGCCCGGCGCGAAGCGGTCGTGTCCGCCCCGCACGTCCGTCGCGGTCACCGGCCGGCCGGCGGCGAGGTCCGCGACGAACGTCTCGTCGAGGATCCGGCGGAACTCCCGCAGGGCGGCCACGTCCGTCTCGTGGAACCGGCCCCGGCGGTCCGGCGGGACGTTCAGCAGCAGGACGCAGTTCCGTCCCACCGAGCGGTAGTAGAGGTCCACGAGCTGTGCCGGCGTCTTCACGCGGTCGTCCTCGGCCGGGTGGTGGAACCAGCCCGGCCGGATCGAGACGTCGCACTGCGGCACGACCCACCGCTTCCCCGCGGGATCGCCCGTGCCCAGGTAGGCCGGGTCGGCGGCGCCGACGACGATCCCGTCGGCGTCGATGGTGGACCAGGTCGTCTCGCCCGCGTGCCCGCGCTCGTTCCCGATCCAGCGGATGTCCGGACCCGCGTCGGAGAAGATCAGCGCCTCCGGCTGGAGCGACCTGACGAGGGCCCACGTCCCGGGCCAGTCGTAGTAGGTCTCCCGGTCGATCCGCCGCTCCCCTCCCGCCCCGCCGTAGTGGCCCGTCCCGCCGTTCGCCCCGTCGAACCAGACCTCCGACACCGGGCCGCACCCCGTGAGCAGCTCCCGGAGCTGCGCGCGCCAGGCGTCCACGTAGCCGGGCCCGCCGTACTCCGGGTGGCTCCGGTCCCAGGGCGACACGTAGAGCCCGACCGCGAGCCCGTGACGGCGGGCGGCGTCGACGAACTCCCCGACCACGTCTCCCTTCCCGTCCCGCCAGCCGCTGGCGGCCACCGTGCGCGCGGTCGTGGCGGAGGGCCAGAGGCAGAACCCGTCGTGGTGCTTCGCGGTGAGGATGAGCTCCTTCATCCCGGCCGCGGCGGCGACGGAGGCCCACTGGTCCGGGTCCAGGCCGGCGGGCGCGAACAGCGACGGCGACTCGTCGCCGTAGCCCCACTCGCGGCCGGTGAAGGTGTTGAGCGAGAAGTGGACGAACCCGACCAGCTCCCGCTCCTGGTAGGCCGCCTGCTCCGCGGTCGGGACGACGGGGCGCGGCGGCAGGTCCGGGGGCGGGGCGGTGACGGGAGGCCCTCCGCAACCGAGCGGGACGACCGCGACGAGGAGCGCGGCGCCTCGTCCGCGCCCCACGCGGCCGCGCGGCGGACGGCGGCCCGGCCTCGCCGTCGCCGCCCCGGTCACGGCGCCGTCGCCGACGCCGTCGCCTCCTGTCCGAGGCGCACGTACGCCCACGCGAACAGGACGAGAAACACGAGATCGACGAACGCGAACGGCTTCCAGATGTCCGAGATCCCGCCCGCGCTCCAGTGGTAGAACACGAGCGAGCAGTACGACAGCTTGAGCAGCATGCCGTAGACGATCAGGCCGCGGTTCGCGATCGGGTTCCGAGCGACCGCCAGGAACATGAGCGCGAACACGATCAGCAGCGCGGCCGCGAAGTGGACGTAGCCGAAGTGCTCGAGCGCCGGAAGACGGACCAGCTCGAACACGGCCGGGGCGGCGAACAGGAACGCGACGCCCAGCACCCCGTCGAACACGGCCGCGACGTAGAACAGGACCTTCACGAGCGGCGTCCTCGTCATTGGACCTTCCCTCCTTCCCGGTGCCCGGCGCGGAGCGAGGCACGGAACGTCTCGCGCCGCCACCGGGTGAACTCCTCGCCGTAAAGCCTCACGACCAGCCGCCGGAACCCGTCCGCCAGTTCTTCCGGGCTCATGCCGGTGGGCCGGAAGTTCACGTCGAACAGCGTGCAGCGGTCCCACGCGCCGGGCTCGAGGATGCGCCCCTCGCGGGAGAGCCGCTCGTGCAGCGGAGTGCCCGGGAACGCGGTGAGGACCGTGACCTGGACCTCGTACAGCTCCGCGTCCCGGACGAACTCGAACACCTGCTCGAAGATCTCCGGGCCGTGCCCGTCGAGGCCGATCACGAAGCAGCCGTTCACGGTGATCCCGTGGGACTGGATCGCGCCGATCGCGTCCGCGTAGTCCGCGAACCGCTTGCGCTTCCAGTCGCTCCTGAGCTCGAGCCCGGCGAGCCCGTCCTCGACCGGGCTCTCGAGGCCCACCAGCACCTGCGCGCAGCCGCTCTCGCGCATCAGGTCCAGCAGCTCGCCGTCCTTCGCAACGGACAGGTCGGTCTCCGCGAACCACCGGAAGCTCCGCGGACGGAGCGCGGCCAGGAGCTCCTTCCAGTACGCCCGGTTCACCATCGCGTTGTCGTCGGCGAACTCGATGAACGGGCGCTCCCAGAGCTCGAAGATCCGGTCGATCTCGCGCACGACGTTGGCGACCGGCTTCTGCTTGTAGCGGTCCGTGAGGAGCACAGAGCTCGCACAGAACTCGCAGCGGTGCGGACAGCCCCGGCTCGCCTGCACCGTGAGCCGGTTGTAGCGATCCACGTCGAGCAGCTCGTACGCGGGCACGGGCGACTCGGCCAGGTCGTAGTCGAACGGCCGGCCGTCGTAGACGCCCCTCATCCGTCCCGCCTCGCGGTCCGCGAGGACCTCGGCCCACACCGGCTCGCCCTCGCCGGTCACGACCGCGTCGCAGTGGGCGAGCGCCTCCTCCGGGAGCGCGGTGACGTGCGGCCCGCCGATCACGACCGGCACGCCGGCCTCGCGGTAGCGGTCCGCCAGGGCGTACGCCTCCAGGACCTGCGCGCTGTACGTGGAGAGCGCGACCAGGTCGAACCCGTCCGGGAGCTCGTCGAGCGAGCCCGGGTCGGGGACCTCGAGGTAGCGGACCCGGTGGCGCTCCGGGGTGAGGGCCGCGAGCGTCAGGAGCCCGAGACTGGGAAGCGAGGCGATCGTCTTCGACCGCTCCACGAAGCCCGGGAGCGTGAGGCCGAGCCGCAGCAGCTCCGCGTCCACGACCCGGATCCCGCTCAGCGCCAGCAGCCCGATCTTCATCGGAACACCATCCTCCACAGGACGAGGGCGATCGCGAGGGTCACGGCGCCCGCGGGGAGGAAGAACAGGTGCCGGAAGCCCTTCCGCCACGCCGACAGGTAGCAGACCAGTGGCATCGCCCCGGCGCCGAACAGCAGGAGCCCCGAGGCGAGGGCGAGCCCGCCGACGAGGCCCAGCTCGGAGACGGTGAGGGCGAAGCCGAGGTTGAGGAGCCCGATCCCGAAGAACGCCACGTGGCCGAGCCGCACCATCCGGCGCCGCCACCCGGCGTAGCCGCCGAGCCAGTCCTCCGCGTGGAAGAACAGGCCGGTCGTCGCTCCGGCGAGGCTCCCCAGCAGGAAACCGAGCCACGCGGCGTACAGGTTGATCGTCATCACCACAGCCCCTGCGTCGTCCCGTCCGCCGCGGGACCGCTCCGCGCGTGCCGGAACGTGCGAGGGAAGACCGTTCGGGGGGCCGGCGGGAATCTACCCGCCCGCGGGCGGCCGGGCGACCCGCGGCTTTCGCCCGGGCCGGGACCGGGGTAGGGTCAGTTTCCGACCCGAGCCAGCGAGGAGAGATGCCCGAGCCCGCTCACGTCGCACACACCTTCCGCCGGATGCCCAGGATCGCGTGTCTCCTCGCCGCCGCCCTCGCCCTGGCGGCGTGCGGCGACCGGTCTCCGCCGGGCGCGGCGGACGACCCGTACCTCTGGCTCGAGGAAGTGGACGGGGCGGAGGCGCTGGCCTGGGTCGGGGCGCGGAACGAGCATTCCCTGGCGCGGCTCGAGGCAGATCCCAGGTTCGAGCGCCTGCGGGACGAGGCGCTCGCCCTGCTCGAGGCGGAGGACCGGATTCCTTACGGAAGCTACTTCGGCGGGCGCGTGCACAACTTCTGGCAGGACGAGGAGCACGTGCGGGGGATCTGGCGCCGCGCGACGCTCGACTCCTACGCCACGGACGAACCAGCCTGGGAGACCGTGCTGGACCTCGACTCGCTGGCGGCGGCCGAGGGCGAGAACTGGGTGTGGAAGGGCCGCTCCTGCCTGCCGCCCGAGCACCGGCTCTGCCTCGTCCGGCTCTCCCGCGGCGGCGGGGATGCCGCCGTCGTCCGGGAGTACGACGCCGAGGCGCGCGCCTTCGTGGAGGACGGCTTCGCCCTCCCCGAGGCGAAGTCGAGCGTCTCCTGGATCGACGCGAACGCGGTGTTCGTCGGGACGGACTTCGGCGAGGGCTCCCTCACCTCCTCGGGGTATCCCCGCACGGTCCGGATCTGGAAGCGCGGGGTGCCGCTCGAGGACGCGCGGCAGCTGGCCGAGGGAGACACGAGCGACGTCAGCATCGGGGGATTCACGGTCTGGCGGCCGGAGGGGCCGACGCGGTTCATCCGGAGGACCCCGGAGTTCTTCCGGAGCCAGGTCTGGTGGCTCGACGACGACTTCGCCCCGCACCGCATCCCGCTCCCGGAGGACGCGCAGGACTCGGGCCTGATCGACGGCAGGATGCTGGTGCGGCTCCGCTCCGAGTGGGCCGTCGGCGATGAGACCTTCGCGGCGGGATCGCTCGTCTCCGTGCGGCTCGCGGAGTCGGTCCGCACCGGCGAGCCGTCCGGCGTCGAGCTGGTCTTCGAGCCCTCCGACCGGGCCTCCCTGCGCGGCGTATCCACCACCCGGGACGCCGCGCTGATCGGCGTGCTGGAGGAGGTGAGGGGCTCGCTGCTGCGCGCGGCGTCCGCGGAGGACGGCTGGAGGCTGGAGCGGGTCGAGCTCCCCGCCGACGGGACGGTGGGCGTCGTGTCGGCCGACGACCACTCCGACGTGGCGCTGGCGAGCTTCCAGAGCTTCCTCGTCCCGGACCGCCTCTACCTGCTCCGGGACGGGCGCGCCCCGCGCGCGATCAAGGCGCTCCCGGACCGGTTCGACGCTTCAGGCTTCGTGACCGAGCAGCGGTTCGCGACGAGCGCGGACGGGGAGCGGATTCCCTTCTTCGTCGTGCGTCCGAAGGACCTCGCGATGGACGGTTCGGCCCCCACCCTGCTCACGGGATACGGGGGCTTCGAGGTGTCGCGGACGCCGTCGTACGCGGGCCCGGGCACGATCGAGTGGCTGGAGGAGGGGGGCGTGTTCGCGCTCGCCAACATCCGCGGGGGCGGCGAGTTCGGCCCCGGCTGGCACCAGGCGGCGCTGCGCGGGAACCGGCAGCGCGCCTACGACGACTTCATCGCCGTGGCGGAGGAGCTCGTGGCGAGCGGGATCACGAGCCCCGGGCGGCTCGGGATCTCCGGCGGGAGCAACGGCGGGCTGCTGGTGGCCGCCGTCGCGATGCAGCGGCCGGAGCTGTTCGGGGCGGTGGTCTGCTCGGTTCCGCTTCTGGACATGCTCCGCTACCACAGGCTGCTGGCGGGCGCGAGCTGGATGGCCGAATACGGGAACCCCGACGACCCGGAGATCCGGGCGGTCATCGAGGCCTACTCCCCGTACCAGAACGTCCGCGCCGACGTCGACTACCCGGAGATTTTCTTCTGGACGAACACCCGCGACGACCGGGTCCACCCCGGCCACCCGCGGAAGATGGTCGCGAGGCTGATGGAGCAGGGTCACCCCGTGCTCTACTTCGAGAACACGGAGGGCGGGCACTCGGCCGGCGCGAACCTGAGGCAGGCGGCCCGGACGACGGCGCTCACGACCGTGTACCTGCTTCAGAAGCTGGCCGACGGATAGCGCGGAACCGGCCCGGGCGCGCGGACCAGGGCCGGTTCGACGGGCGGGGCCGGGCCGGCGGGCCGGGACGGCCCGGCGGCTCAGCCGACCTGGATGTGCACCGTGCCGACGGACTGGACGTAGACCATCGGACCGGACGGGAGGATCTCCCGGTCGCCGACCCGGATCGATCCGAAGCTCCCGTCCTCCTGACGCACCAGGAGGTAGCGCATGGCGCCGGCCATCATCTCGGCCCCCTGCACGTTCTCGAACCGCAGCTCGTCGGATCGCAACACCAGCCACTTCGACATGAGATCTCCTCGGCTCGGGAGTGAGACGCCGGTCCACCGCTCACGGGATGATAGGCGGGCGACCCTCGTCGCGTGCAACCCGGACCGCCGCGACGCGGCCCGGACCCGGGCCGGGGCGGCCCGTCCACGGCCCGTGGGATGGCACACGTCTTGACCCGTACAGGGGGGGCGGCGGAGCGGGCGCTGCGCCGCTCGCGGAGCACGGCAGACGGTGTCGGCCGGGCTACGACCTCGACCACGGTCGTGCAGGGAGGCCGTCTTTCCACCTTTCGAATCGATCTGCGGTGAGACCGGGGGTGGTGCGGATCGTTCCTTCCTTTCCGTCTGGACGCTCCGGCTCGGGGAGGTCGTCGGTCCGTGGTTGCGACGTGTTGACACCTTGAATGTGACATTCTGGCCCAGCGATGCCCCCGTCTCGCCGGGCCGACGCCGCGAGAGGCACGATCCGGGGTCGGTCATCTCGTGGGAAGGCGCGAACTCGGAAGACCGGCAACCCGGTGATTTCAGTGCCCCGGCCCACGCCGCCGTGCGGAGCGGGTCGAGGGAGGTACTCTCTTAACGCGGGCGGAGGCAGCTCCATGGCAAGAGTACGCAAGTGCGTGATGACCATCGCGGTACTGTTCGCCGCGATCGTCGCGTCCGCAGCCCAGCTCCAGGCCCAACAGACGACGGGAACTGTGAGAGGCCGCGTGGTCGAGTCCGACGGACTCACCCCGCTGACCGACGTCACGGTGAAGGTCGCCGGGCGGACGGTCCTGAGCGGACAGAACGGGTTCTTCGTGGTCGCCGAAGTCCCCGCCGGCATCCACACGCTCGAAGCGGCCCTGATCGGCCGCAGGCCGACCGTGATCGACGTCACCGTCACCGCGGGGGCGGAGACGGTCGTCGAAGTCCGGTTGGGCGTCGCGCCGTTCGAGATGGAGGCGCTGGTCGCGATCGGCTACGGCGAGCAGCAGAGCCGCGACCTCACCGGCGTCGTCGCGGAGGTTCCCGCCGAGGCGTTCAACACCGGTCGCATCGTGAGCGCCGAGGAGCTCATCCGCGGAAAGGTCGCCGGAGTGCAGGTGGCAGAGGCGAACGGCGGAGAGCCGGGCGGCGGGATGTCGCTCCGGATCCGCGGCGGGACCTCGGTGACCAGCAGCAACGAGCCGCTGTACGTGATCGACGGCGTCCCGATCCCGGTCGGAGGCGGGCTGTCGGCCGGCCGCAACCCGATGAACTTCATCAACCCCGACGACATCGAGTCGTTCACCATCCTCAAGGACGCCTCGGCGACGGCGATCTACGGATCGCAGGGGGCGAACGGCGTCGTCCTCATCAGCACGAAGGCCGGCAAGGGAGTGGGCACCACCGCCACCGGAGCGCGCGTCTCGTACAAGGGGACCTTCTCCGGCTCCAACGTCGCCGGACGGCCCGACATCCTGAACGCGGCGCAGTTCCGCGCGGCCGTGGCCGACCGGGCGCCCGAACAGCTCGGCGTCCTGGGCAGCGCGAACACGAACTGGCCCAAGGAGGTGGAGCAGTCCGCGTTCGGCCAGGAGCACACGGTGTCGGTCGCGGGCGGGGCGGAGAAGATGAGCTTCCGCGCCTCGCTCGGCTATCTCGACCAGGAGGGCGTGATCCAGGCGTCCGAGAACGAGCGGATCTCGCTCAACCTGGCCTACAATCAGCTCCTGTTCGACGACCGCCTGAGCCTGCAGGGGAACGTGCTGGGCGCGCGGACCGAGGACCGGTTCACGCCGGGCGGGGTGTTGGGAATGGCGAACAACTTCGCGCCTACCCAGCCGATCCTCGACCCGAACAGCCCCTTCGGGGGGTACTTCGAGTGGGACGACCCCCTGGCCACGAACAACCCCATCGGCGAGCTCAACCTGGTCACCGACGAGGGCACCACCTACCGCAGCCTCGGGAACGTCACGGGCGAGTACGCCATGCCGTGGGTGGAGGGGCTCTCCGCGACGGCCCGGGTCGGCTACCTGGTCACGAAGTCCGAGCGCCGCTTCTTCGCCCCGTCCATCAACAAGAACGAGATCGAGGACGGCTCGAACGGCACGGTCAGCCGGAACAACCCGACCGAGCTCGGCTGGCTGTTCGACGGGTACCTGACCTACGTCCGCAGCTGGGGCAACGAGCACGCCCTGGACCTCACGGGCGGCTACGCGTTCCTCGGGCAGCGGAACGACTACCCGTCGTTCTTCGCGGAGAACATCGACTCCGACCTGCTCGGCACCGACGGGATCGCGGGCGGGGACCAGTACACGTTCCTCACCATCAACGAGAGCCGGCTCGCGTCCTGGTTCGCCCGCGCGAACTACGCGCTGCGGGACCGCTACCTGTTCACGGCCACTGTCCGCACGGACGGCTCGTCGAAGTTCGGCGAGGGGAACCAGTGGGGCACGTTCCCGTCCGCCGCCGTCGCGTGGCGGCTGTCGGAGGAGTCGTTCATGGACGACTTCGAGGCCGTCAACGACCTGAAGCTCCGCCTGTCGTGGGGCAAGAACGGAAACTCGGCGTTCCCGAGCTACCGGCAGTACAAGGACTACATGTATGGTGACCCCACCGCCCGCGTGCAGTTCGGAGACGAGTTCGTGACGACGATCCGGCCGAGCGCGGTCGACCCGAACATCAAGTGGGAGGAGACCTCCTCCTGGAACCTCGGCCTCGACTACGGGCTCTGGAACAACCGGGTGTGGGGCTCGCTCGAGCTGTACACGAAGAAGACGGAGGACCTGATCTTCGATGTGATCGTGGCGGGCGGGACGAACCTCTCCAACGTCGTCACGACGAACGTCGGCAGCATGAAGAACAGGGGCATCGAGCTCACCCTGAACACAGTCCTGGCCGAGGGCGCCGGGGACGGCTTCCGGTGGGACGGGAACTTCAACCTGGCCTACAACAAGAACGAGCTCCTGCAGATCAACCCCTTCGCGGGGGGCAGCGAGCAGATCCTGTCCGGCGACGCGATCTCCGGGGGCGTGGGCAGCTTCATCCAGGTGCTGCAGCCCGGCGAGGCGGTGAACTCGTTCTTCGTCTACCGTCACAAGAAGGGCCCTGACGGGAATCCGATCGTCGGGACCGACCTCGAGATGTACGAGGACCTGAACGGTGACGGCATCATCAACCAGGATGACCGGGCGCCGTTCAACAGTCCCGACCCGTCCTGGATCTTCGGCCACACGTCGCTGATGAGCTGGAACAAGTTCGACCTCAGCCTCACGCTGCAGGCCCAGATCGGGAACTACATGTACAACAACGTCGCGTCGAGCACGGGCTTCTACGATCAGCTGCTCGATTCGGCGAGGCCCAGCAACCTCCACGCGTCGGTGCTCGAGTACGGCTTCCAGAACCCGCAGTACTTCTCGAACATCTACGTGGAGGACGCCTCGTTCCTGCGGCTGGAGAACATCGAGCTGGGCTATACGTTCCGGCAGGCGCTGAACGGCGTGCGCGTGTTCGGCGTCGTGCAGAACGTGTTCACGATCACGGGGTACGACGGCGTCGATCCGACGGCGACGATCAGGGGGATCGACAACAACATCTATCCGCGGACCCGGACGTTCACCGCCGGCGTCAGCGTGCAGTTCTGAGCTTCCAGGTCACGGCGATCGAGGACCACGGAAACGGAAACGGCCATGCGAATCCAAATGATCAGGAAACTGTGTATCGCTGCTGCCGTGCTCGCGGCGGCTGCAGGCTGCGAAATCACCACGGAGCCGAAGAGCACGGTCACCGACGCGAGCATCTTCAACGACACCCAGTCGTACAAGGCGTTCCTCGCGAAGCTGTACGCCGGGCTGGCGGTGACGGGCCAGCAGGGCCCGCACGGCCAGGGCGACTTCCAGCGGCTGGACGAGGGCTTCAGCCACTACGGCCGCCAGCTGTGGCAGCTCCAGGAGCTGCCGACGGACGAGGCGGTGATCGCCTGGAACGACGCCGGCCTCCCGGAGCTCAGCACGCAGCTCTGGGCATCGGCGAACCAGTTCGTGCAGATGATGTACTCCCGGATCTTCTACCAGGTCTCCCTCACGAACGAGTTCCTTCGGGAGACCACGGACGAGAAGCTGGCCGGGCGCGGGCAGACGAACCTCGCGGACGAGATCCGGGGATACCGCGCGGAGGCGCGCTTCCTCCGGGCCTTCAGCCTGTGGCACGGGATCGACCTGTTCGGGGACATCCCGCTGGTCACGGAGGACGACCCGCTCGGCGCGACGCCGCCCGAGCAGAGCACGCGCGCGGAGATCTACGCGTTCATCGTCGATGAGCTGAACGCGATCCGCAACGACCTGCCGCCGGTCGGCGGCGGCCAGTACGGCCGCGCGGACCGGGGCGCGCTGTCGATGCTCCTGGCGAAGGTGTACATGAACGCCGAGGTCTACACGGGCGCCGCCCAGTACGGGAGCGCCCTCGCCGAGGTCGAGGACGTGATCGCCGGGCCGTATCAGCTGGCCGCCGACTACGCCTCGAACTTCAAGGCGGACAACCACACCTCGCCGGAGATCATCTTCGCGGTTCCGCAGGACGGGAACTCCACGCGGACGTGGGGAGGCACGACCTTCCTCGTCCACGCGAGCTGCGGCGGCGGCATGAACAACGCGGACTACGGGCATGGCGGCTGCTGGTGGGGCCTGCGGATGCTGCCGGAGGTGGTGGAGCTGTTCCCGGGCGCCCCGGCCAGCCCGGACGGGCGCGCGATCCTCTACGCCGACGGCCAGACCCTGGAGGTCGCCTCGATCACGAACTTCAACGACGGCTACGCCGCGCCGAAGTGGACGAACCTTACTTCGCTCGGCGTGGCGGGATCCCACGGGGACTTCCCCGACACCGACTACCCGGTGTTCCGGCTGGCCGACGCCTACCTGATGTACGCCGAGCTCGTGGCGCGCGGCGCAGGGGGGACGACGGGGCAGGCCGTCACCTACATCAACCAGCTCCGGCAGCGCGCGTACGGGGACGCGAGCGGCAACATCGCGGCGGGCGCCCTGACGCTCGACTTCGTGCTCGACGAGCGGGCCCGCGAGCTGTGGTGGGAGGGGCACCGGCGGACCGACCTCATCCGGTACGGGCTGTTCACCGGCGGAGACTACCTGTGGTCCTGGAAGGGCGGCACGCAGTCGGGCAGTCCGACGGAGTCGTTCCGCGACCTGTATCCGATTCCGGCCAGCGAGCTGCTGGCGAACCCGAACCTGACCCAGAACCCGGGCTACTGATTCCGTCCCGCGAGGGCCGGAACCACAGGCCGAAGCGACTCTGACCGCTCAGCCCGGCCGCCCGAAGGGGCGGCCGGGCTGACTCGCGACGGGGACCCGCCGAGCCCCGTGATCGCGACCTTGCGTCCTCGCGGCCGGAGGCGTTCATTCCACGGCTGTCGTCCCGATCCCGCTCCTCCTGCTCGACGCGCATGGATGAACTAGAGGCTCTCCGTTCCCTCGCCCGGGCGCTGGGCGTCGACACCCGCTACGCGGACGGCCTGCGCCGGCCCGTCACCGTGGGGCCGGAGACGCTCGTCCGCGTCTGCGCCGCGCTCGGCGCCCCCGTCGCCCGTCCCGCGGACGCTGCCGGGGCGCTGCGGGCCCTCGAAGCCCGGGGCGAGGGGCCGCTGCCGCCGGTGCTCGTCGCCTGGGACGGAGCGCTTCCCCCTGTCCCGATCGGGGACGGCCCCGCCGACGCCGAGCTCCGGCTCGAAGACGGCGGCGTCGCCCCGCTCGAGGTCTCGGCGGGGGAGATCCGGACGAAGGGGCCGCTGCCCCCCGGCTATCACCGCCTGACGGCGGGGCTCCGAGGCCGGACGGAGTCGGTCACGATCCTCTCGGCGCCCGAGAGGGCGTTCCGCCGGGCCGGGTCGCACCGGAGCTGGGGCGTCGGCACGCAGCTCGCCGCCCTCCGCTCGGCCCGGAGCCGCTCCGTGGGGGACCTCCGCGACCTGGAGTCGACGTGCGGCTGGGTGGCCGGCCGGGGCGGGGACCTGGTCACCGTGCTCCCGCTTCTCCCCACGTTCAACGGGGAGCCTCCCGAGCCGAGCCCCTACTCCCCGGTGAGCCGCCTGTTCTGGTCGGAGCTGATCCTCGACCTGGGAGACGAGCACCGCCCGGTTCCGCCGGCATCCGCCCTGGACGTGACGCGGGCGGACGCCGAGGTGCGGGCCGCGCTCGCGAGGCTCCCCGTCCCCGACGCGTCCCGCCTCGACGTGGAGCTGGTCCGGTACGCGCGCTTCCGCGGCGCGCAGGCCCGGCTCGGCCGGAACTGGCGGGACTGGCCGGCGGCGGCGCGGGACGGGGCTCCGGCGCCCGACCAGGTCGACCCGGAGGAGGAGCGCTTCCATCTCGTCGCCCAGTCGCTGGCGCGCCGGCAGCTGCGCGACCTTCGGGAGCGGCTGGACGCCGAGGGGTTCCGCCTCGGCCTCGACCTCGCGGTCGGCGTCCACCCCGACGGCTACGACCCGTGGTCCCGGCAGGAGCTGTTCGGCGGGGGGATGTCGGTGGGCGCCCCGCCCGACGAGGGCTTCCCGAGCGGCCAGGACTGGGGCTTTCCCCCGGTGCTCCCCGCCGCCTCGCGCCGCGAGGGCCACCGGTACCTCGCCGCCTCGATCGCCCACCAGCTCGAGCTGTCGGGCGTGCTCCGCGTCGACCACATCATGGCGTTCACGCGCCTCTACTGGATTCCCCACGGCTTCGGCCTGCACGAGGGGACGTACGTCTCCTATCCGGCCGAGGAGCTGTTCGCGATCCTCACGCTCGAGTCGGAGCGGCATCGGTGCGAGGTGGTCGGCGAGAACCTGGGAACCGTGCCCCCGGAGATCGATGAGGCGCTCCCCCGCCACCGGATCTGGGGGATGTACCTCGCGGAGTTCCAGGCCTCGAGTCCGGAGATCGAGCCGCCCGCCGCCTCGGAGATGGCCCTAGTGGGAACGCACGACACGCCCCCGTTCGCCGGCTGGATCGAGGGGGTGGACATCGGCGAACGGGTCCGCCACGGCCTGCTCGCGGAGGAGGCGGCCCCGCACGCGAGGGAGGAGCGGGCGCGCGCCGCCCGCCGGCTGGCCGGGCACCTGGGCTCCGACGTCGACGAGCCGGGCGCCTTCCTTGCCGAGCTCCTGACGTGGCTGGGCAGATCGGAGAGCCCGCTGGTCGTGCCCTGGCTCGAGGACCTGTGGCTCGAGGTGGTGGGGGTGAACCTCCCGGGAACCCCCTCGTCGCAGCGCCCGAACTGGCAGCGCCCGATGCGGAGGCTCCTCGACGAGATCTTCGCGGACCCGGAGATCGACGGGCTGGTCCGTCGCCTCGACCGGGCCCGGAACCCCGAGTAGGCGGAGCGACCCGACTCCGCCGGCGAGGCCATGCCCGACATGGAAACACGCGCCGCCCCCGCGCCCGCCGCCGTCCGGCCGAAGCCGCGCCTGTCGTTCTGGGAGATCTGGACGATGAGCTTCGGCTTCCTGGGGATCCAGTTCGGGTTCGCGCTGCAGAACGCGAACGTGAGCCGGATCTTCGAGACGCTCGGCGCCCGGGTGGAGGCGATCCCGATCCTGTGGATCGCCGCCCCGGTCACCGGCCTCCTCGTGCAGCCGATCGTCGGCTACTTCAGCGACCGGACCTGGAACCGGCTGGGGCGCCGTCGCCCGTACTTCCTGGTCGGGGCGATCCTCGCCTCCCTGGCCCTGGTCGCGATGCCGAACTCGCCGGCGCTCTGGGTGGCGGCCGGCATGCTGTGGATCATGGACGCCTCGATCAACATCTCGATGGAGCCGTTCCGGGCCTTCGTGGGCGACAACCTCCCGTCCGAGCAGCGGACCACGGGCTTCGCGATGCAGAGCTTCTTCATCGGCACGGGCGCGGTGGTGGCGTCGATGCTGCCGTGGCTGCTGACCGAGGGCTTCGGAGTGAGCAACGAGGCGCCTGCGGGCGTGATCCCCGACTCCGTGCGGCTCTCCTTCTATCTCGGCGCCGCGGTGTTCTTCCTCGCCGTGCTGTGGACGGTCGTCCGGTCGAGGGAGTACTCGCCCGAGGAGATGGCCGCGTTCGAGGAGAACCGGGAGCGGGAGGGCTTCGCGAAGGAGCGCCGGACGGCGGAGGAGTTCGGGGCGAACGGCGCCCGGCAGGTGCGGCTCGGGTGGATCCTGTTCGTGACGGGCGCGCTCCTCAGCGTCCTCCTGGCCCGGGTCCGCCTGCACGAGGTGATGATCCTGTCGGCCGGGATCGCGGTCGTCGGGGCCCTGCTCGTCGCCGGCGGGAGGATGCAGCGGGGCGGTCGCTACGACAACGGCTTCGTGACCATCCTCAACGACTTCCAGGACATGCCCGGGACCATGAGGCAGCTGGCCTGGGTGCAGTTCTTCTCCTGGTTCGCCCTGTTCGCGATGTGGATCTACACGACCGCGGCGGTGACCAGCCACATCTACGGCACATCCGACGCCTCCTCGGCGCTCTACAACGAGGGAGCGAACTGGGTGGGCGTTGCGTTCGCTACCTACAACGGGGTGGCCGCCGTCGTGGCGTTCGCGATCCCGGTGCTGGCGAGGCGGACGAGCCGGAAGATCGCCCACGCGATCTGCCTCGTGTGCGGCGCGCTCGGGCTGATGTCGGTGCTCGTGCTCTCGGACCCGCGGCTCCTGCTGGGCTCCATGATCGGGGTCGGGATCGCCTGGGCGAGCATCCTCTCGATGCCCTACGCGATCCTGACCGGGTCCCTGCCCCCGTCGAAGCTCGGCTACTACATGGGGGTGTTCAACTTCTTCATCGTGATTCCGCAGATCGTGGCGGCGGCGATCCTCGGCTTCTTCGTCGGGACCTTCTTCGGAGGCGAGGCGATCTACGCCCTCCTGGTGGGCGGCGTCTCCCTCGTGCTCGCGGCGGCGCTGACGCTGCGGGTGGAGGACCGGGACGACGTGGCCGCGGCGGTCGCGCTCTGACCGCACGGTCCGGAGGCGGACGGGAGTACCGGAGATGAGGATCGGCATCCGCGCGGCTGCGCTCGCCGCACTCGGCGCCCTCGGCTTCGCGGCGTGCCGTCCGGTCGCGCCGGGACCCGGCGTCCCGGCCCCGGTCCCGGACCTCGCGACGGCCGCGGCGGCGGCCGGGGATCCCGCGCTGTTCTGGAACGCGGCCACGGTCTACTTCCTGCTCACGGACCGCTTCGCGAACGGCGATCCGTCGAACGACTTCGCGCTCGGCCGGGCGCGGGACGGCGCGGTGCTGCGCAGCTTCGAGGGCGGCGACCTCGCGGGGCTGCTCGCGAAGCTGCGGGAGGGCTGGTTCGACTCGCTGGGCGTCCGGGCGATCTGGATGACGCCCTTCGTGGAGCAGGTCCGCGGGAGCGTGGACGAGGGGACCGGCAGGACCTACGGCTTCCACGGCTACTGGACCCGGGACTGGACCGCCGTGGACCCGGCGCTGGGAACCGGGGAGGAGCTGCGCGCCGTCGTCGAGGAGGCGCACCGGCGCGGCATCCGCGTCCTGATGGACGCCGTGATCAACCACACGGGCCCGGTGACGCCGCTCGACCCCGTCTGGCCCGAGGGCTGGGTGCGGACGGGCCCCCGCTGCCGGTACGAGGACTACGAGAGCACGGTGGACTGCACGCTGGTGGCGAACCTCCCCGACCTCCGGACGGACTCGGACGAGCCGGTGGAGCTGCCGCCCGCGCTGGTCGCGAAGTGGAGGCGGGAGGGCCGCCTGGAGCGCGAGACCGCCGAGCTGGACGCCTTCTTCGCGCGCACCGGCTACCCGCGCGCCCCGCGCTACTACATGATCAAGTGGCTCACGGACTGGGTGCGCGAGCTCGGGATCGACGGCTACCGGGTGGACACGGCGAAGCACTTCGAGGAGTCGATCGCCCCGGAGCTGAGGCGGGAGGCGGAGCGGGCCCTCGCGGACTGGCGGGAGGCGAACCCGGACCGGCTCCCCGGCGACCTCCCCTTCTTCATGCTCGGGGAGGTCTACAACTGGGAGCTCGGCCACGGGCGAGCGTTCGAGTTCGGCGACCGGAGCGTGGACTTCTTCGCCCACGGCTACAACGCCCTGATCGACTTCGGCTTCAAGCGGGCGCTCGCCGGCGGCTCGCTGGAGTCCCTGGACGACGTCTACTCCCGGTACGCGGCCGCGCTCGGGGACGGAGCGCTGGACGGGTTCGCGATCCTCAACTACGCGAGCTCCCACGACGACGGCTCGCCCCTCGATCCGGACCGCGAGGAGCCCCTCCGTACGGGGACCCGGCTCCTGCTCGCCCCGGGCGGCGCGCAGATCTACTACGGGGACGAGCTGGCCCGGCCCCTGCGCGTCGACGGCGCCGCGGGCGATGCGAACCTCCGGTCGTTCATGAACTGGGAGGATCTCGAGGACGGGGCCGGGACGTCCGCGGTCCTCGAGCACTGGCGGCGGCTCGGCCGGTTCCGCGCGGCCCACCCCGCGGTGGGGGCGGGCGCGCACCTGCGGCTCCGGGCCGAGCCGTACGTGTTCGCGCGCACGCTCGAGTCCTCCGGGCTCTCCGACCGCGTGGTCGTGGCGCTGGACGCGGGGGAGGGCCGGGTCGAGATCCCGGTGGGCGGCGTATTCCCGGACGGGACGGAGCTGGTCGACGGCTGGTCGGGCAGGAGCGGAACGGTCGCGAACGGAGCGGTGAGGCTGGAGACGGAGTCCGGCCTCGTGCTCCTCGCCGAGCGACGCTGAGCGGCCTCCCGTGCGCGCCCCCCGTCTTCCGCGCCGCGCCGCCCTGCCCTTCGCGGCGGCGCTCGTGGCCGCGCTCGCGGCGGCCGGCGGAGCGCGCGCGCAGGCGCCGGATCCCGGGCCGCGCCTGCGGGCCGCGATCCACGGGCCCGCAACGATCCGGGTGACGCTCGACGGCGCCGCGCGGCCCGCCGACCCGTCGGCCTGGCGGCTGACGGACGGCGCGGGCCGGGAGATCCCGGTCGCGGAGGTGCTGCCGGGCACGGCCACCGGATC
This sequence comes from Gemmatimonadota bacterium, assembly GCA_046484665.1. Lineage (GTDB taxonomy): Bacteria > Gemmatimonadota > Gemmatimonadetes > Palauibacterales > Palauibacteraceae > Carthagonibacter. Next base: position 39,182 of record JAWOIN010000089.1, on the reverse strand, counting down.
GCTGCTGGTGCCCTCGGTCGCGCTCGACCCGGACCGCGTGCACTACCTCGAGCTCCCGGGGCTCGGCCTCCGCGCCCTCGTCCGTCGCGACCCGCTGTTCCGGAACCTCTACTCAGGCCGGCCCCTCGGCGCGGCGGTCGCGGCGGACGGCTCGTCCACGGCGTTCCGCGTGTTCGCCCCCCGGGCGGACTCCGTGCGGCTCCACCTGTACCGCGACCGGGACGACGCCCCGGCCGACGCCGTGCGCGTCGCCGGGATGACGAAGAGCGAGGACGGCACGTGGGAGGCCGTCGAGGCGGGCGACCTCCACGGCGCCTGGTACGACTTCACGGTGCACGGCCCGCCGGACCCCGGGAACTGGTTTCACGGGACGCACCCCGCGCACATCTCCGACCCGTACGCCCTCGTCAACGACGACGCGCTCGGAAAGTCGCGCGTCTGGCGGGACGGCCCGCCGCCGCCGCCGGTCGCGGGCGGCCGTCCGCGGATGGAGGACGTGGTCGCGTACGAGGTCCACGTGCAGGACTTCACCGACCTGCTCCCGGTCGGGGAGGCGGAGGCCGGGACGCTGCCCGCGATGGCCCGGACGGGCCTCGTGAACGCGCACGGCGAGCCGATCGGCTTCGACCACCTCGCGGCCCTCGGGGTGAACGTCGTCCACCTGATGCCCGTCCAGGAGTACTTCCACTACCCGGACGACGCGTGGCGGGCGGCGTTCGCGGACGACGCGTTCGCGCGCGAGATGGGGATCGACCGCGAGAACTACCAGTGGGGGTACCGGACGACCCACGCCTTCGCGGTGGAGAGCCGCTACCGGTCGCGGGACGCGGAGCCGGGCGCGGAGCGGGACCAGTTCCGGGCGCTCGTCCGCGCCTTCCACGAGCGGGGCATCGCCGTCGTGATCGACGTGGTGCCGAACCACACCGGCGAGAACATGGACGGCCGTCACCTGCTCCTGAACTTCAACGTCCTCGACCTTCCCTACTGGTACCGGACGGACGACGACGTGGCGCACATCGGCCCGTTCGGGAACGAGGTGAAGACGGAGGAGCGGCCGATGGTCCAGCGCTGGATCCTCGACCAGCTCCGGCACTGGGTCGAGGAGCTGGGGGTGGACGGCTTCCGGATCGACCTCGCGGGACAGATCGACGAGCAGACGCTGCGGTGGGTCGTCCGCGAGCTGCCGGAGGACCTGATCATCTACGGCGAGCCCTGGATCGCGCCGAGCGACCCCGACGTCGTCGCGAACCCCGACTGGGCGTGGTACAAGGCGGACGCGCCGATCACCTTCTTCCAGGACGACGCCCGCAATGCCTTCCAGGGAAGCCCGTTCGACGTGGAGGACCGCGGCTGGGCGGGCGGCGACGGCTCCGCCCGGGAGGCGGCGATGCGCGCCCTCGCCAACGACTATGCCGAGGAGCCGCGCGCCACGGACGGGATCTCCTACGTGGACATCCACGACAACTGGGCCCTCGCCGACCGGTACGCGCTCCGCGACCACGACGGGCGGCAGGGCGTGGATCTCGGCGCCGTACGGATCGCCGCGGGCCTGCTGCTGACGTCCGCGGGGCCGGTCGTGCTGCACGGGGGCTCCGAGATGCTCCGCTCGAAGGGGCTCGCGCCGCTCGGGGAGCTGGCGGTGGAGGCGGCCGGCGGGCCGATCCACTTCAAGGGCCGGGACGACACCTACAACCTGCGGGCCCCGAACCGTTTCCTGTGGGAGACGCTCGTTCCCGGCTCCGACGCGCAGCGCATGCGCGACTGGTGGCGAGGGATCATCGCGCTGCGGATGTCGGAGCACGGCGACGTGTTCCGGGTCGCCGAGGTGCCGGAGGGGCACTACGTCTTCTTCGCTCCCGACGAGGAGACGCTCCTCGGCTACGCGGCAGGCGGCCGGGTGCTCGTCCTCGCGAACGTCGGCGCGCGCGACGGCGCGCTCCGGTTCGAGCTTCCGGACGGCGCGTGGAGGCAGGTGAGCGACGGCGAGCGGGTGGACCTCGCGGGCGTCGCGGGAGAGCGCGCGCGTCTCGGGGGCGGATCGCACGAGGTGCCGGTGCCGGCGGGCGCGTTCCTGGTCTGGGTGCGGGAGGAAGGATGAGAGTGCGCGGGAGGCAGGTCGTCCGGCGGAGGCTCGGAGTCGCGGTCGCGGGACTGCTCGCGGCGTCCGCCCCGGGCGGGGCGCAGGAGGGCCCGACGATCGAGCGGGTCGCCTCCCCCGACGGCCGGACGGTCGTCTCGGTGACGACGTCCGAGGGCGGACTGTACTACGCCGTGGAGCGGGACGGCCGTGCGCTGATCCAGCCGTCCCGGCTCGGCTTCGAGTTCCGGGGCGCGCCTTCGCTCCGCGACGGCCTCGCGATCACGGGCACGGAGCGGAGCTCGGTGCGGGAGAGCTGGGAGCAGCCGTGGGGCGAGCTCCGCGTGGTGCGCGACCACCACGAGGAGCTGATCGTCTCCGTGGCCGAGACGGACCCGCCCGGGCGGCGGTTCGAGGTCGTGTTCCGCGCGTTCGACGACGGCATCGGCTTCCGCTACGTGCTTCCGGCGCAGCCGGGCCTCGAGTCGTTCGAGGTCGAGGAGGAGCTCACGGAGTTCGCGCTCGCGGACAACGCCCGGGCCTGGTGGATCCCCTCCGACGTGCCGCGGAAGGACCGGTCGGAGATGCTGTACTCGTCGTCTCCCGTGAGCGTGCTCGACAGCGTCCAGACCCCGCTCACCCTGGAGACGACGGACGGCGGCGCCGTGCTCGTCATCCACGAGGCCCACCTCGTCGACTTCCCGCGGATGTTCCTGGCGAAGGGACCGCTGGAGAGCCGGACCCTGCGCGCCGCGCTGGCTCCGATGGCCGACGGGGTGAAGGCGCGCGGGCGCACGCCGTTCGCCACGCCGTGGCGGACGATCCAGGTCGCGGACCGCGCGGAGGATCTCGTCCCGTCGGTGCTGGGCCTGAACCTCAACCCGCCGAACGCGCTGGTGGACGCGGACTGGATCGAGCCGATGAAGTACGTCGGGATCTGGTGGAGCCTGCACCTCGGGGTGGAGACGTGGGGATCGGGCCCCCTGCACGGGGCGACGACGGAGAACGCGAAGCGATACATCGACTTCGCGGCCGAGAACGGCTTCGGCGGCGTGCTGGTCGAGGGCTGGAACGTCGGCTGGGACGGCGACTGGATCGCGAACGCCGAGCTGTTCTCGTTCACGGAGCCGTACCCCGACTACGACCTCGCGGAGGTCGCAGCGTACGCCCGCAGCCGCGGCGTGGACCTCATCGCGCACAACGAGACCTCGGGCGGGCTCGAGAACTACGAGCGGCAGATGGAGGACGCGTTCGCGCTCTACCGGACGCTCGGGATCCGCGCGATCAAGTCGGGCTACGTGATCGACGCGATTCCCGGCGGGCACTCGCACTACTCGCAGGCGGCGGTCCGCCACCACCGCAAGGTGATCGAGGCCGCGGCGCGGTACGGCATCATGCTGGACGTGCACGAGCCGATCCACGACACGGGCGAGCGGCGGACGTGGCCGAACATGATGACCCGCGAGGGCTCGCGCGGGCAGGAGTACAACGCGTGGTCCGGGGACGGCGGGAACCCGCCCGAGCACGAGACGATCCTGTTCTTCACGCGGCTCGTCCCGGGCCCGATGGACTTCACGCCGGGCATCTTCGACATCCTGCTCGCGTCGGCCGACGGCGGCCCGCGCTCCGCGACCGACGCGCGCGTCCGGACGACGCTCGCCAAGCAGCTCGCGCTCTACGTGGTGATCTACTCGCCGATGCACATGGCGGCGGACCTCCTCGAAAACTACGAGGGCCGGCCCGAGTTCCGGTTCATCCGCGACGTTCCCGTCGACTGGGAGCGGACGGAGGTGCTCGAGGGTCGGATCGGCGACTACGTCGTGGTCGCGCGCCAGGAGCGGGGCGGACCGGACTGGTACGTGGGCGCGATCACCGACGAGAAGGCGCGCAGCTTCGAGATTCCGCTCACGTTCCTGCCGGCTGGCGAGAGCTTCGTGGCCGAGATCTACGCGGACGGCCCGGGCGCCCACTGGCTGCACGACCCGCTCCCGGTGGCGATCTCGGAGCGGGCCGTGGACGCCTCGACGACGCTCAGGCTGGCGCTGGCGCCCGGCGGCGGACAGGCGATCCGGTTCCGGCCCGCTCGCGGGACGACGGACCCATCCACCCCTGACTCCCGGTGACCGCCATGTCTCCAGAGGGCTTCCAGATCTCCGCCATCGACATCGTGATCTTCGTCGCCTTCGTGGCGGCGGTCGTGACGGTGGGGATGGTCCAGAGCCGGGGCGAGAAGGGCGGCGAGGACTACTTCCTCGCGGGCCGTGACCTCAAGTGGTGGTTGATCGGGTTCTCGCTGATCGCCTCCAACATCTCGACCGAGCAGTTCGTGGGGATGAGCGGGAACGCCGCGAGCCACGTCGGCCTCGCGATCGCGAGCTACGAGTGGATGGCCGCGATCACGCTGGTGGTGGTGGCGTTCGCCTTCCTGCCCTACTTCCTGCGCGCCGGCATCTACACGATGCCGGAGTTCCTGGAGGTCCGGTACAGCGGCACGGCGCGCACGATCATGGCCGTCGCCACGATCGCGATCTACCTGCTGCTCCTGGGCTCGGTCACCTACTCGGGCGCTCTCACGATCGCCACCCTCGCCGGGAAGGCGGGCTACTCTCTCAGCCTCGCGACCGGATCGCTGGTCATCGGCGTGATCGCGATGGCCTACGTCACCGCCGGCGGCCTCAAGGCGTGCGCGTGGGCGGACCTGATCCAGGGGAGCGCGCTGATCCTCGGGGGAGCGGTGATCATCTGGTTCGCCTTCCAGAAGCTCGGGATGGCGACCGACGCGGCGGCCGTGGTGAGCGTGCAGACGGGGGCGGTCCAGATCCGGGAGCTGGCGCCCGACGCGGGGTCGATCGAGCGGTTCTGGGACCTCAACCGGCCCCGGATGAACATGTTCCTCCCCGCCTCGGACACGATCCTCCCGTGGACGGCGCTGATGCTGGGGCTGTGGATCCCGAACTTCTACTACTGGGGCCTCAACCAGTACATCACGCAGCGCACGCTCGGCTCAGCCTCGCTCGCCGAGGGGCAGCGGGGGATCGTGTTCGCGGCGTTCATGAAGCTGCTGATCCCGTTCGTGATCGTGGTTCCCGGGATCATCGCCTTCAACCTCTACTCCGGGGAGATGCGGCTGGAGGCCCGCGGCGACACCGCCGGCAGCCTCGCCCGCTACCTGGCCGCCAACCCCGCGACGCAGTTCGTCGAGACGGCCGCGGCGCCGACCGAGGAGGAGATCGCCGCGTGGGAGCCCGGCCGATACCTGCTGGCGGTCTACCCGCAGGCGGCGGCGATGGCGCGGGTCGCGACCCACAACCCGTACGTGCTGCCCATCAGTCGCGCGGCGCTCGAGGGCGCCCGGGCCGCGGAGCACACGGTGTTCATCTCCGAGGACAAGTCGTGGAGCGCCGTGAACCCGGGCCTGGCCGCCGAGATCGACGCGTACAACGCGCGGGTCCGGGAGGCGGCGAGGGCGGCGGGAAAGACGACCTCGTCCGAGAAGCTGATCGCCTACAAGTACGACACGGCGCTCGCGCAGCTGCTCGGCCACGTGCTGCCGCAGCGGACGGGGCTGGTCGGCTTCGTGCTGGCGGCGTTGCTCGGGGCGGTGGTGAGCTCGCTCGCCGCGATGCTGAACGCCGCGTCCACGATCTTCTCGATGGACGTGTTCAAGAAGTTCCTCGCGCCGGGGGCGCGACAGGAGACGGTGGTCCGGGTGGGCCGGTTCTCCGTCGTGGCGTTCGGCGTGGTGGCGATCCTGCTGGCGCCGCAGCTCGGCAACCCGGCGATCAGCAACAGCATCTTCACGATCATCCAGGAGGGCCAGGGCTTCATCTCGCCCGGCATCCTGGCGGTGTTCGCGTTCGGGCTGATCGTCCGCCGGGCGCCGCACGTGTGCGGCACCGCGGGGCTGCTCACGAACATCGTCGCCTACGGGCTGCTGAAGCTCGCGGTGCCCGAGCTGCAGTTCCTGAACCGCATGGCGGTCTGCTTCGGCCTCTGCCTCGCCGTGATGACGGCGATCACGCTGCTGCGGCCGCTGCCCGAGCCGATCGTGTTCAAGCAGAACACGACGATCGCGCTCGAGTCGTCCCGGATCGCGAAGTTCGGCGGCGTGGCCGTCATCGCGATCACGCTGCTGTTCTACTTCCTGTTCAGCCCGATCGGGCTCGCAGGCTGAGGCTCCGGTCCGGCCCGGGGCGCACCTCGTCCTCGGGCCGGACGCCTAGATGCCCTGGAAGCGTCTGTAGATCCTCTTCCGGATGGGTCGGGTCGCCTCCAGGAGTTCCTCCGATGGGTCCCCGAACAGGTCGACGCGGAAGTCGCAGGTCGAGAGCAGGGCCCCGAGCGTGTCGCCCAGGTTCGCGACGTGCTCGAGCAGCGCCTCCGAGTCCCGGTAGCGCTCGAGAATCACGCACCGGTTGTGGTCGTCGTCGAAGAACCACTCGTACTGCAGCGTCCCGGTGTCCTTCTGCTTGACGCTCTCGAGGCAGGCGGCGGCGACCGCCCGGAACTCGTCCAGCTTTCCCTCGTGGACGTCGCAGCGCGCGGACAGGCGCAGCTCGCTCATCGAACTCTCCTTGAATCGTCGTGGCTCGACGCGGGCCCGGAACGGGAGCCGGGCGGAATCCGCCGGTCGGGCGTCTCCCCCGGGGGGAGCGGCCCGGCACCGGCGCGTTCGGTCCCGAAGATACGACGATCCGGAGGGAGGCGTCGACCGTCGGGGTCGAGTATGATGGGGACGGATGCGCGCTCACGGTCCACCCACTCGATCCACGAGAGGTCCCGATGCCACTGCCCACGCGCCCGCTCGGATCCAGCGGCATGGAGATCACGCGCGTCGGCCTCGGCGCCTGGGCGATCGGCGGCGGCGACTGGGCGTTCGGCTGGGGCCCGCAGGATGACGAGGACTCGCTCGCCGCGATGCGCCGTGCGGTGGAGCTCGGCGTCAACTGGATCGACACGGCCGCGATCTACGGGCACGGTCACTCCGAGGAGGTGGTCGGACGCTTCCTGCGGGAGATCCCGGAGCGCGACCGGCCGCTCGTGTTCACGAAATGCGGCGTGCTGTGGGACGAGAAGGACCCTTCGGCCGACGAGCGCCGCAGCCTCCGCCCCGAATCGATCCGCCGGGAGGTGGAGGCGTCACTTCGCCGACTCGGGGTCGAGCGGATCGACCTCTACCAGATCCACTGGCCCGACCAGGAGGGCACGCTGCTCGAGGAATCGTGGGCCGCGATGGCCCGCCTGGTCGACGAGGGCAAGGTCCGCGCGATCGGTGTCTCGAACTACGACGTCCCTATGCTGGAGCGCTGCGAGGCGGTTCGCCACGTGGACTCCCTGCAGCCGGTGTTCTCCCTCGTGCGGCGCCAGACCGGGACCGCAGAGATCGCCTGGGCCGCGGAGCACGACACGGGCGTGATCGTCTACAGCCCGATGGAGTCCGGTCTCCTCACGGACAGCTTCACGCGGGACCGGATCGACCGGATGGCGGAGGGCGACTGGCGGCGCCGCTCGTTCCGGTTCCAGGAGCCCGAGTTGAGCCGGATTCTGGCCCTGCGCGACGCGCTCGGGCCCGTCGCGGAGCGGAACGGCGCCACGATCGCCGACGTCGCCGTCGCGTGGACCCTCGCGTGGCCCGGCGTCACGGGCGCCATCGTCGGCGCCCGCTCGGCGGGGCAGGTGGACGGCTGGATCGGCGCGGCGACGCTGGAGCTCAGCGGCGCCGACCTCGACGGGATCGCCGGCGCGATCGAGCTCAGCGGCGCGGGAGAGGGCCCTACCCGCCCCCGCTGAGGATCCACACCCGGCCCGCGAGCGGTGGGACCCGGGCGCGGAGCGAGCCCGCGGCGACCGGAACCTCGGCCCGTCCGGCCGCAGGCCAGGCGAGCCGCCACATCCCGTCCGCGGCGGGGATCTCGAGCTCCTGCACGTCCTCCGAGGCGTTGAGCGCGACGATCGTCCGCTCGTCGTCGAGGACCCTTTCGTAGGCCAGCACGCGGTTCGCGTCGTCGACGAGGAGCCATTCCGTCGAGCCGTCGGCGAACAGGCGCGGGTGGTCCTTCCGCAGCGCGATCAAATCCCGGTAGGTCCGCTGCAGGACCGTGTCCGGGGCGACGCGATCGGGCCTGCGCGGCCGGCCGAACGGATCAGCCGTCTCGGCCTCGTACGCGAGGTCGGCCCAGATCATCGGCTTGCGCGGGTCCGGGTCGTCGGCGCCCCACATCCCAACCTCGTCCCCGTACCACACGTGCGGAGCGCCGATCCAGGTGAACTGCTGCACCAGGACCATCTCCTGGATCTCGCGCGTCCTCCGGTCCGGCCGGTCGATCCGGTACTCGGGGTTCTCGCGCGGGGTGACCCGGTACTTGTAGCGACCCGGGTTGTGGATCGAGGTGGCGAAGCGCGGCGTGTCGTGGCTTCCCGTCAGGTTCATCATCGCCCGCAGGTGGTCGCGCCCGATCCCCGCCGCGATCGAGTCGAGCGCGGCGGCGTACTGCGTCGCCGTGAGGCGGGGCGGCGCCCCCGCGAGGAAGCTCCGGGTCGGAGCGTACCAGCGGTAGTTCATCACCGCGTCGAAGACGTCGCCCTGCAGCCACGGCGCCGGATCGTACATCGTCTCCGGCCATTCCTCCCACCACACCTCGCCCACCAGATACGCCTCGGGGTTGATCCCCCGCACGAAACGCCGGTACTCCCGCCAGAAACCGAGCGGCACCTGCTCGGCCACGTCGAGCCGGAAGCCATCCACGCCGTCCGAGGGGTCGCCGTCGCCGTCCGGGTCGAGCCAGCGGCGGGTGACGGCGAACACGAGGTCGCGGACGGGCGGCACGAGGGTCCCGTCGATGGGGCCCTGCGTGAGGCCCTCCGGACGACCGACCTTCTTCCACTCGGGAAGCGTGGGCACGCCCGCCCATCCCCGGTACGCGAACTCGCTCGTGTCGGGCGTGGCCGGGTCGTCGAACCTCTCGATCTCGTACCATTGCGCGTACGGGGATGCCACGCCGTTCTCGAGCACGTCCCGCCACGCCCAGAACGCGACGCCCGTGTGGTTCCACGAGTAGTCGAGGATGATCCGCATCCCGCGCCGGTGGACCTCGTCGACCAGCGCGAGGAAGAGGCTGTCGGCGGAAGTCCAGACCCAGGTGGACGGGTCCGCCGGATCCTCGGCCTCGATCCGGGCCTCGTCGCCGCGCGGGTCGGGGCCGAAGTTCCGGTCGACGTGGCGGTAGCTGCGCGCGTCGTACTTGTGGAGCGAGGGCGCGTCGTTCACGGGGTTCAGGTACAGCGCCGTGACGCCGATCTCCTGCAGGTAGTCGAGCCGGTCGAGCACCCCCTGCAGGTCGCCGCCGTAGCGCCGGAGCTGCACGGTGAACCAGAAGTCCTCGCCGGTCGCCTCGGCCCACGGCTCCTGCCGGTACCAGTCCCATCCCCACGGGGTGGGGGCCCAGCCCTCCGGCTCGAGGTCCGGCCACGCGCCCTTCATGTCGTGGAACGTGGGATCGTTGGACGAGTCGCCGTTTCGGAAGCGCTCGACGAACACCTGGTACCAGATGGCATCGACGGCCCACTCCGGCACCTCGAGGTCCGGCTCGGTCCGTGCGGCGGGCTCCGGATCGTCGCCCGCGCACGCGACTGCGAACAGCAGGCCGATCGGGACCAAGCATCGCGCGGCGGAACGTCGCATGGGCTCTCCGTGGATTCTCCGTGGACCGTGCCAATCTCGGGCACGCCGACGATCACGGCCAGCGCCGGCCCGCCGCTCGACCGGCTCGAGCGGTGCTCCGGCGATCGGCCACCGACGGGGGGCGACGCCAGGCTGCGGGTTGACGAATCCCGGCGGATGGGCTTGACTGGCGCATTCTCCGGGCGGCTCGACTCGCGACACCCAGGCGCGCAGACGCGGCACGACCGGCACGGTGGCAGCGGCCACCTTCGCACTGCAACTGGCAGGAGGCACGTGATGCGCAGAACGGTTCTGGCCCTTCTCTCCGTGGTGGCCGTCGGGACGTGGTCGCAGCCCGCGCAGGCCCAGGTACCCGAGCCGCTGGCCGAGCTCATCCCGGCCTGGGAGGCGGCCTTCAACGCGGGCGATGGCGCTGCCGTCGCGGCCATGTACACGGAGGACGGGGTCCGGCTTCCGCCGGAAGGCGATCTGCTGAAGGGTCGGGAGGCGATCGCGGCGGAAGTCGCGAACTACGCCGGCCTCAGCATCGACCTGCGAGCGGTGGGCGGACAGCTGGACGGAAGCGTCGCGAGCGAGTGGGGCACCTTCGAGCTCACCGGGACCGACGAGAACGGGGAGGCGGTGAAGATCTCCGGGCGCTGGATGAACGCCCTGAAGAAGACCGCCGACGGGTGGATGATCCACCGGGACATCTGGAACTTCGGTCCCGACGGGAACTGACGGCCCGGGGCCGGCAGGCCCCGCGTCGGATCGTCTCTCGAAGCGCCCGGCCCTTCGCGCCGGGCGCTTCGCGCATCGGCGACCGTCAGGGAAGCCGCGGCGGCGCTTCGCCAGGCACCACCGTGATGTCGACGGAGGACGGCTCCAGGCCTTCGGCGCGCGCCGTCACCCGGACAGGGCCCACCCCGTCCGCGTTCTGGACCAGGCCCAGCAGCAGCCCGTGGAAGGCCCGCCGCTCGCTCGCCTGGTAGGACGAGTGGTCCGTCGGGTTCCCGTTCCCGACCGCGAGGAGCCGCGCCGGGCCCTCGACCGTGAACCGGACGAGGTCGTCGGAGGCGGGTACGACGGTGCCGGCCGCATCCACGACCTCGACGCGGACGTGGGCCACGTCCCGCTCCCCGGCGCGGATCCGCGCCCGGTCCACGCTCACCCGGAGCGCGGCGGGCGGCCCCGCCGTCCGCACCTCGGCCGTGGCGCAGGGCTCGCCCCGTCGGGTGCCCACGGCCCGGAGAACGCCGGGCACGTACGGGACGTCCCACGACAGGTGCAGGTCCGCCGTGGTCGGGAGCACCTGCGGGCGCTCGTAGCCGTTCCAGCTGCCCGTCGTCCCCTGGCGCGGGAACTCGAGCCGCTTCTCTCCCAGGAACCGGTCGTTCAGGTACAGCTCCACCGCCTCGCAGTTCGTGTAGGCCAGCACCGGGAGCACCTGCCCCTCCCGGCCCTCCCAGTTCCAGTGCGGGAACAGGTGGATCATCGGCTCGTCCGTCCAGCGGCTCCGGTAGAACCAGTACCCGTCGTCGGGGAAGCCCACGAGGTCGAGCTGCCCCGAGGTCGAGGCCTTCCGGGGCCAGCGGGACTCGCCGAGGTAATCCACGCCGGTCCACATGAAGTCGCCGGCGAACCAGTCGTTCAGCGCCACGAACTTCCACAGCTGCTCGGCGCGGATCATCCCCCACGTCCAGCTCGGACGGGGACGCCCCGGGTCGTCGCCGAGGGAGTACCAGCCCCGGGCGCTCCACACCGGGGAGCTCTCGGTGCCGACGAACTTCCAGTCCGGGTGGGCGTGGCGGTCCTGCGTGGCGTACAGCTCGCGGCGCTCGTGCCAGCGGTCCACGTAGTTGTAGCCGACGATGTCGAGGAGCTCCATGAACTCCTCGGTGGTCGCCCCGTCGTCCGCGTAGATGTGGTCGTTGCCCGTGGTGACGGGGCGCGTCGGGTCCTCGCGGTGGGCGATCTCCACCAGCTTCCGCAGCACCTCGTGCCCGCCGGGGGCGTGCTGCTCGCCGATCTCGTTCCCGAGGCTCCACATCACGACGGAGGGGTGGTTCCGATCGCGGCGGATGAAGTCCGTGAGGTCGCGCTCGGCCCACTCGTCGAAGTGCACGTGGTAGCCGTACTCGACCTTGCCGTGCGTCCACTCGTCGAACGCCTCGTTCATCACGAGCAGCCCCAGCCGGTCGCAGAGGTCGAGGAACTCGGGCGCCGGCGGGTTGTGGGCGGTCCGGACCGCGTTGACGCCCATCTCCTTGAGCAGCTTCAGGCGCCGCTCCCACACGGCCTCGGGAACGGCGGCGCCGACGGGCCCGCCGTCGTGGTGCAGGTTCACCCCGAGCATCTTGACGCGCGTCCCGTTGAGCAGGAACCCGCGGTCGGAGTCGTACTCGATCCGGCGGATCCCGAACGGAGTGTCCGTCCCGTCGACGGCGCGGTCCGCGGCGTCCCGGATGGTGGTCCGCAGGGTGTGGAGAGCCGGCGTGTCCGGCGACCAGAGCCCGGGCGCGGTCACGCGCAGCTCCTGCTCGAGGTCGATTCCGACGCCGGCGGCCACCGCGAACGGAGTCTCGGACCGGGCCACCTCCGCGCCCGCGGGGTCGAGGATCACCGACACGAGGGTTCCGCTCCGCCCGCTCGCGTCCCCGTTCTCGACCCGGGTCCTGACGGCCACGACGGCGCTCGCGGAGTCCACCTCCGGCGTCGTCACGTACGTCCCCCACGGCCCCACGTGCAGGGGATCCGTGACGGTCAGCCACACGTGGCGGTAGATCCCGCTCCCCGAGTACCAGCGCGTGTTCGGCTGGTGCGAGTTGTCCACGCGGACGGCGACGACGTTCTCGCCCTCGGCGAGGTGCGGCGTCAGGTCGTGCCGGAATCCGATGTACCCGTAAGGCCGGTGTCCCAGGTGCACCCCGTTCACCCAGACGTCGCTCCTCTCGAAGACGCCGTCGAACTCGATGCCGACGCGCCGTCCGGTCGACCCGGCCGGAAGCCGGAACGAGCGGCGGTACCAGCCGATGCCGGTGGGCAGGTATCCCCCGCTTCCCGTGGTGGCGGCCGCCGAGTCGTACGGCCCCTCGATGCTCCAGTCGTGCGGCAGGTCCAGCTGTCGCCAGCCCGCGTCGTCGAACGACGGATCCTCCGCGCCGGCGGGATCGCCGCGCGTGAACGTCCACCCGTAGTCCATCAGCAGCCGCTGGCGGCCGTCGGGCGAGGGCTCCTGGGCCCCAACCGGGCCCGCGACGGCGAGCGACAACAGGACAATCAGGGGCCATCGGGCCGTGCTCATGTCAGGCTCCTTCGTGGCTCGTGCCGGAGGTCGGACCGGGCCGTCTCATCCGCCCGGGGCAGCCGCTCCAGGGCCTCGGCCGCGTACACGCGGACCTCCCAGTCTTCGTCTCGTCGCGCCCGCTCGAGGGCGGGACGCGCCGACGCCTGCCCGCTCCGCAGCAGCGCGACGACCACCTCGCGACGCACCTGCGGCGACGGGTCGTCGAGCATCCCCGCGAGGAGCGGCACTCCCTCCGGGGCGCCGAGCGAGCCGACGGCGGCCACGCCGGCGCTCCGCACCCATTCCGACTCGCTCGCCAGGTACTCCGGCGCCCGCTCCAGCACCTCCCGGGCGCCGAGCGCCGCGAGCACGCGGAGCGCCCGCAGGCGAACGTGGAGGACGGGATCGTCCAGCATCGGGAGGAGGGCGGGAAGCGCCTCCCGCGAGCCGATCGCACCGAGCGCCGCGACGGCCCCGCTCCGCAGGTCCTCGTCCGGGCTCGCGAGGGCCGCGCTCAGCGGTCCGATCGCCCTCCCGGAGGCGATTCGCTCGAGACCTTCGGCCGCGATGCGGCTGAGACCCGCGTCTTCCCCCCGGAGGAGATCGACGAGCGGGTCGACCGCCGCCTCGCCGAACGAGGCGAGCTGCGTCATCCGGTGGTACCGTCCGCGATAGTCGGGCGCCTCCCGGAGCTGCGCGACGAGGTCCTGCATCGCCGCCTCCCGGGCCGCGGGCGAGCCGCGGCGCGCCACGACCGCCCCCACGTCCCCGTCGTAGAACAGCAGCGAGCATCCCATCAGCAGCATCGTGTACAGTCCCACGACCACGACGACCTCGCGCGTCCGATCGGGCCACTCCTTCCCTAACAGCAGGCGGAAAGGCGCCGCGAACAGCCTCCGCAGGAACCGGGGGAGCGGGACCAGGAACGGCGCACTCCGGCGGTAGCGCTCCCAGGCCTCGCCGTGGCGCTCCCGCATGTGAAGCTCCTCGACGAGCGCGACCGCGACGATCACCATCGTGGAGAGAAGCCACGGGAGGCTCGCGCCGATCCCCCACGACCGCCTCGGGTAGTGCATCCGCTGCAGGAGAAGGTAGGCCCCGTAGGTCCAGAGGATCCACCCCAGGTACTGGGGGTGCCGACTCAGCCGGTACGCGAGGGAGTCGGCCACCTCCCGCTCCCCCGCACGCGCCGACAGCCAGGCGTAGACGCCGGCCAGGAAGAGCAGGATTCCCGCACCGATGAAGAACAGCGTGGTGGGCCATATCGAATGCACGCCGACCCGCGCCAGCAGCCAGCGCAGCAGGTCGTTCGGAGCCTCGATCACGAGCCCCAGGTTCTGGAGCTCCCAGGAGACGTCCAGGATCGGCATCCAGACCGCGTTCAGAACGCCGAGTCCCGCGAGAAAGAACATCACGCCGGCGAACTGGGCGAACACGGGGAGCATGACGCCGAACGCGCCGAGGGCCGCGAGACCCGTCCGGCGCGTCGCGAGCCCCGCCGCGATGAGCGCGATGAGGAGGAAGAACGCCGCGTAGCCGAGCATCCGCACGTGGAAGTGCGCGATGAAGAGCTCCGTCTTGAGAAGGGCCACCTCGTCCGCGTGGGAGTCTCCGCCGGGGGTCGGGATGGCGCGCTGGAGGAAGCCGTCCACAAGCTCCGGCAGCTCGACCGTGGCGAAGGTGAGGCCCGCGGTGAAGACGGCGGCGAGCAGGAACAGGAGCACGGTCTTCGGGACCGTTCCAGTACCGTTCACCGGCTCCGTTGCTCCGTCCGGGCGGGGAAGGAATCCTGCTTCACTCCAAGGCCCCGCTCCCGGCGATCCGGAGCGTCGGCGCGTCCGTGTCCGCCACCACGACGGGCCGCCCACCCGCGAACAGGGCGGCGAGGAGGACCATCGAAGCGCGCATCGTGCTCACGGTCGGGCTCCCTGACGGGGTCGCCGCGAGGGCGGTCGCACGGCAGGGGGGGTCCCGACGGACGTCCCGGCCGCACGGGTGCAGGATGGCGACAGGGCGCCGCGACCGGCAAGGGACGGGACGGGCGGCGAGCTGCCCGCAGACCGGCCTCACGCCGGGTGTCATTCCAGGACCGGCCGGTCGAGTTGCCGCCGGGCGAAGGCGATGCCCGTGTCTCGTGCCAGGGAGGTTATATTTTATGTATGGACGTGAGCCAGGACCCGACAATGGAGGGATCCATGAAACGCACGGTCGCAGTGATCACCATGGTGTCGCTGGTGGTCGGAAGCGCAGCCTGTGCGACGCGCGCACAGACCGGTGGCCTCATCGGCGCGGGGGGCGGGGCGGTCGTGGGGGCCGTGATCGGCAACGCCGCGGGCAGCACCGCCGCGGGCACGATCATCGGCGCGGCCGTGGGCGGGGCCGCGGGCGCGATCATCGGCGACTACATGGACAAGCAGGCAGCCGAGATGGACCGGGACCTCGAGGGCGCCCGGATTGAACGGATCGGCGAGGGCATCAAGATCACGTTCGGCGGCGGCATCCTGTTCGACGTGGATCACGCCGACCTCCGCCCCGAGGCGCAGACCGAGCTGATCAGGCTGGCCGAGATCCTCAACAAGTACGACGACACCAACATCGAGGTTCAGGGCCACACCGACTCCACCGGGTCGGACGAGTACAACATGGACCTGTCGGTCCGGCGCGCGTCCTCCGTGGGCACGTTCCTCGCCGTCCGGAACGTGAGCCGCGACCGCCTGCACGCGATCGGCTACGGGGAGCTGCAGCCCATCGCGTCCAACGAGACCGTGGACGGCCGACAGCAGAACCGGCGCGTCGAGGTCGCGATCTGGGCGAGCGACGACCTGAAGGACGCCGCGAAGCGCCAGGCGCAGGGCTAACCCGCGGCAGGTGCCTCGCCGGGGTTACGCCGGGGGCGCGGATACCGGCGCCTCGTGGGCGTCACGCTGCCTCCGCGGGTCGCGATCCTCGCGCGGCCCGCGGAGTTGCCGCGCGGAGGTCACAGCTGAAGCACCACGACTCACGGCCCCTCGCTCCGCGGTGAGGCGGGCGCCATATTCAGGCCATGCCGAACGACAGTTCGGTCCGCCTCGCCGCCTCCCTCCGCGAGCGCTACGCGATCGAGCGGGAGATCGGCGCCGGAGGCATGGCGACGGTCTATCTCGCCGAGGACCTGAAGCACCGCCGTCGGGTGGCCGTCAAGGTGCTGCGTCCCGAGCTGGCGGCCACGCTCGGCGCCGACCGCTTCGTGCGCGAGATCGAGATCGCCGCGCAGCTCACACATCCCCACATCCTGCCGCTGTTCGACTCGGGCGAGGCCGACGGCCTGCTCTACTACGTCATGCCCTACATCGACGGCGAGTCGCTGCGGGATCGGCTTCGGCGTGAGGGGAAGCTCGCCGTGGACGAGACGATCCGGCTCACCGAGCAGGTGGCGTCGGCCCTCACGTATGCGCACGAGCAGGGCGTGGTGCACCGCGACATCAAGCCGGAGAACATCCTGCTGGCGGGGGACCAGGCGATCGTCGCGGATTTCGGCATCGCGCGGGCGGTCGAGGCGGCCCGCGGGGATCGCCTGACGAGCACGGGCCTGGCGATCGGGACGCCCGCCTACATGAGCCCCGAGCAGGCGCTGGGGACCGGGGCCGTGGACGCCCGGACCGACGTGTACGCGCTGGGATGCGTCGTGTACGAGATGGTCGGGGGCGCACCGCCGTTCGAGGGTCCGACGCCTCAGGCGCTGCTGACGAAGCACGCGGTGGACGCCGTGCCGCACCTGCGGACCACCGATCCGGGCGTTCCGCTGTTCGTCGAGCGGGCGGTGGAGCGGGCGCTGGCCAAGGAACCGAGCGAACGATTCCAGACTCCAAGGGACTTCGCCGAGGCGTTGACCACCGGCACGGTGGTCGCACGGGTGCGCAGGCGGCGCCGGAGCCGGCGCACGCTGGTGGCGGCCCGGGCGGTACCCGGCGCGGCCGTGGTCGGTCTCGCGGCGTGGTGGCTCGTCACGGCCCTCGGCGGCAGCGGCATCGAACGGCTGGCGGTCCTCCCGCTCGCAGATCTCACCGGCGACCCGGAGCAGGAGTACCTGGTCGCGGGCGTGCACGAAGCTCTGATCGCGGAGCTGGGGCGGCTGGGGCTCTCGGTCACGGCGCGGGCGACGATGTCCCGCTACCGGGACACGGACAAGGGGATTCGGGAGATCGCGCGGGAGCTGGGAGTCGACGCGGTCATCGAGGGCTCGCTGTTCCGCAGCGGCGACAGTCTCGAGATCGCGGCGCGCCTCTACGACCCCGAGGAGCGCGAGATCTGGACGGCTTCCTACGATGGCGTGCTGTTCAACGTCACCGCGCTCTACCGCGGATTCGCCCGCGCCATCGCGGGCGAGGTCCGGCTGAGCCTGCGGCCGGATGACGAGGCACGCCTCGCGGAAACCGCCCCGGTGGACCCCGCCGTCTACGAGGCGTATCTGCGGGGGATGCACATCCTGAACAACATCCGCACGCGGGCGGACTTCGACTCGGCCATCGCCTGGTTCCACCGGGCCGTGGAGCTGAACCCGGCCGATCCGCTGGCCCATGCCGGCCTGGCGCTCGGCTACGTGACGATGGGTCACGGGCAGGACCCGCCCCCGGGGGTGTGGGAGCGCGCGCGCGCGGCGGCCGAACGTGCGCTGCGCCTCGACTCGACGCTGGCGGAGGCCTGGGCGGCTCTCGCCGACTACGAGGCCTACTCCGGGCACGACTGGGCGCGTGCCGAGCTGGCGTTCCGGCGCGCCGACGAGCTGAACCCGAGCCTGGCGATGAACCACTTCCACTACGCGTGGTACCTGGCCGTGCTCGGGCGCCTGGATGAAGCGATCGCGGAGCACGAGCGGGCGCGGCGACTGGACCCTCTGGTTCCCGGCAACACGACGTGGATGCCGCGGCTGTACCAGCGTGCGGGGCAGTCCGAGCGGGCCCTGACGGAGGCCCGGGCGAACCTGGAGGAGTACCCGGGGAACCCGATCGCCCTGCAGGTGCTGGGCTTCATCGCCTCGGAGCTGGGGCAGCACGACGAGGCCATCGCCGCGCACGAGGAGCTGGCGAGAGTCAACCCCGCCAATCGCGCCGCACTGGCCATGACGTATGCGCGGGCGGGTCGGAGGGAGGACGCCATGCGCATCCTGCGGGACCTCGAGGCCCAGCCGCCCACGCCCTGGCTGGCGCACGGCCTGGCACGCCTCCACGCCGTCCTCGGGAATCGCGACGAGGCGCTCCGCTGGCTCGCGCACGACCCGCCCCACGCGTGGGTAGCGGGACTCGCGACGGAGCCTGCCTTCGAACCCTTTCGCGACGATCCTCGCTTTCAGGCCTGGCTCAGGAGCGTGAACCTCCGCATGGCGCCGGGCGACCGGTACCCGGTTCCTCTTCCGGCGGTGGTCCCGCCCCTTTCCGGCACCGCCGGGACGGCGTCGCCGCCGTAGCGGATCACGGGTCGGGCATGGCGTTCCCCGTCACTGCCCCTGCACGGGAGCCGTGCTCCCGGCGATCCGGAACTTCGGCTCGCTCGTGTCCGCCGCCGCGACCGGGTGGCCGCCCGCGAGCAGCACGGCCCGCACGCGCGCCGCGCCGAGCACGGGGCCCGCGCGGTGCACGGCGCCGCCCGCCGGGTCGCTCCCGTCCGTCGTCGCGCGGAGCTCGAACGCCTCCGCCTCGCCGCCGACCCCGAGCCCGGCGCTGAGTACCTCGATCCGCTCCCCGTCCCCGGCGAGGCAGAGGGCGTAGACGGAGCCCCGCGGCCGCGGTGTCCCGGTCCGGACGAGGATGCTCGCGATCCCGGCCTCGGACGAGAACGGGTTCGTCCCGACCAGCTCGAGGTCGCCCGTGGCGCCGAACGAGACGTTCTCCCACGCGTCCGGAATCACGGTGCCGGCGGCGTCCCTCAGCGACGCGTACAGGAACGCCACGTCCCCGCCGTCCGCGCCGAACGGCCGGCCGCTCTCGTCGATCGACAGCTCCAGCCTCCGGACGGCGCCGGGCGTCCGGACCGCGTGACGCGCGGCCTCGCGGCCGCCGATGTACCCGATCGCCTCGAGCGTACCCGGCCGGAAGCGTTTCACCCGGAACGACGTCGGAGGGTGCGCGAGGTGGGTGGAGATCCTGTCGGCGTCGGGCCGGCGTCGCTCCAGCGGCTCGCCGTCCAGGCGGAGCTCCACCTCCTCGCAGTTGCCGAACACCCGCACCTCGAGGCTCGAATCCGGCGTCCAGTGGCTGGCGATGAAGACCATGGGACCGGAGTCGGCCCGCGGCAGGATCTCGTCGGGCGGCCGCTGGCTGCGGAAGAACTCCCGCGAGAACTTCGGCAGCCGGAAGATGTCCATGCAGCCCGACGACTCGATGTCCGGGGCGTAGCCGCGGTTGTAGTCGAACATCACCCACAGGCCGTCGGCGAACGCGATCGTCCTGCGGTTGTCGTCGTGCGCCTCCTGGAAGTTCGTCGCCTGCTGCAGCAGCGCCCTCTCGCCGTGCCAGCGCAGCTGACGGCTGTTCGCCTCGTCGGGCACGAGGTCGGCCCACGCCTCCTGCTCCAGCCCCGCGTTCTGCGCGTAGTACTCCCAGTCGCCGTACTCGCTCACCACGCACGCGCGATCCGTCACCTCCCGGCAGCCGCCGTGCTGGCGGGCCTGGATGAACACGTCGTAGCCGTCGGTCCAGCCGCAGGTGAAGCACTGGTCGCCCGGATACTCCTCGTGGCCGATCGCGTGGGTCTTCCGGATGAACTCCTCCGGCATGCCGGTCTCGTTGAGCGACACTTCCCACAGGATGACGCAGGGGTGGTTCCGGTCCCGCCGCAGCAGCCGCCGGCAGTTGTCGTACTGGATGCGGGTGAACTCCGGGTCTTCCCGGTTGAAGAACTGCCAGCCCGGGATGCAGTTCATCACGACGAGCCCGAGCTCGTCGCAGGCGTCCATGAAGGCCGGAGCGTGGGCGTAGTGCGAGAGCCGGACGTAATCGAAGCCGGCGTCCTTGATCTTCCTCGCGTCGCGGTGCTGGGCCGCATCCGACAGGGCGTAGCCGACGTACGGGTACTCCTGGTGCCGGTTCGTCCCCCGCAGGAAGGTCGGCTCGCCGTTGATCCGAAAGCCGGCGGCCGAGATCTCGATGCGGCGGATCCCGACCCGGGTGACCTCCGAATCGACGACGCGCCCGTCCTCGACGACTTCGGTCCGCAGCAGGTGGAGATCGGGGCGGCGCGGACTCCACAGCGCGGGACGCTCCACCCGGAGCTCCCGCACGAGGTCCCGGTCCTCTCCAGGACCGAGCCGGACGGCCGCGGACCGGTCCTGCGCCACGGCCGGTCCCTCCGGCCCGAGCAGCGTCGCCCGCAGCTGGAACTCCCTCGGCGCCGTGTCGTCGTTCCGGACGTGGACCTGCACCCGCACGGTCGCCGCCTCGCGCGAGGCCTCCGGGAACGTGACGAACACGCCTCCGCTCGCCGGCCGCTCCGCGAGGATGGGGTCCGTGATGTGGAGCGGGTCCTTCACGACGAGGCGCACCCCCCGGTACAGCCCGTGGTACGGGTTGAAGTCGAGCTGCGCGAGCGGCTTCGGCCCGGTGACCGGGTCGTCCCGGTTGTCGAGCCGCACGGCGAGCAGGTTCTCCTCCCCGCCCCGCACCCGGCCGGAGACGTCGAAGCCGAACGGCATCCAGCCGCCCATGTGGCGGCCGAGCGGCTCGCCGTTCAGCCACACGTCCGCCACGTTCATGGCCGCGTCGAAGTGCAGGAACACCCTCCGTCCGGCGTCCTCCGGCTCGAGGCGGAGCGCCCTCCGGTACCAGCACGTCCCCTGCCACTGCCAGGTGTCGCTGCCCGGCGGGCCCGTCACCAGGGCCTCGATGCGGGCCGTGTGCGGAAGCGTCGCGGGGCTCCACGCGCCGTCGTCGAACGAGGGACGCTCCGGGCCCTCCGCGTCTCCCCGCAGGAACCGCCACCCCGGGGAGAGGTCGACGAGCCCTCGCCCCCCGGGCGACCCCGCCGAGCCGCAGCCCGTCGTCCACGCCGGGAGCACCGTGAGGGCGGCGCCCGCCGCCGCCGTGCGTCCCACGAACTCGCGTCTCCGCATCGCGATCGTCCCCGTCCTCAGGGCCCCGGGTCGAGCACCACGCTCTCGACCTCGAAGCCGTGCTCCCCCCGGACCTCGTCCGCCGGGAACAGCTCCGCGTGCACGGCGAACTGCAGGCCGTCGAGCTCGGCGGGACGCGGCGCGTCCCGGCCGAACGCCGACTCGAACAGGTACGGCAGGAACTGGGGGTAGGGCCGCGGGAGCAGCGCGAGCGGCACGCGTCGCAGCTCGCGCAGGGGCACATCGACCTCGCGCCACTCGTCCGTGAGCTCGACGACGGCGCCCCACGCCGTACCGTCCCGCTCCACGAGCGCGAGCTCCATCCGGTCTTTCTCGCGTCCCGCGGCCCGGGCGCGGACGCGGAGCACGGCGTCGTCCCGGACCTCGCCGAGCCGCAGGCGCTGCCCGGCGGTCAGGAAGCTGCGGAGCGCGAGGTGGCGCGGGGCCGGCGACAGGTCCTCGACCACCCCGGCCTGCGCGAGCCGCCCCGGCCCGCTCCCGGCGACGAGGTCGAGCCGGAACGGGACGTACTCCCACGGGTGCGGAACGAGCAGCCGGTCGCGGTCCCGGCGGGCATCGAAGAGCAGGATCGGCGCTCCCGCGGCGACGACCGGGACCCTCCACCCGTCGCGGCCCGTGAAGTCCCAGCGGTGCGGCTCCCCGGGCGCGGGACCCGGGAAGCTCCGGGCCTTCCCGCCCTCCCACACCGCGACGACGTACTCGAGCAGCCCTTCCCGCAGGAGCTCCGCCGGAACCGCCGCCTCGTAGCCGAACGGACCGGTCGCCTCCATGCGGAGCCGCGGCATCCGTCCCCACGCCCCCACCCGCCGCGCGAACAGGGCGACCGAGTCGGGCGCCTCGCGGGAGACGACCTCGACCCGTACGACGTGCAGCCGCCCCGCCGTCAGCTCCTCCGGCGGCTCGTGCAGCACGACGGCCGGCGCGTCCGAAGACGGCGGAGCGACGAACGCGCCGAGGCGCCGGCCGTCCACGACCGTGGTGGCCGTCCAGTCCGGACGCGGCGTCCCGGCCCGCACCAGCAGGTAAACGCCGGGGCGGACCTCGAGCGTCCCCTCCCGCACCGTCGGCCGGTGCCCGTTCCCCTCGCTCATCGGCTCGGCGGAGAAGTCCGGGCCGAGATCGGGGAGGGCGATCCGCATCGCGCGGGTCCGCCACACGACGCGGCTCGCCTCTCGGGCGAGGGACGGGCGCGTGAACGGGTCCACGACCCAGGCCACGTCCGGGTAGACCTCGAGCCGCCAAACCCCATCCTCCAGGCGGTCCAGGAACCAGGCCCCCGTCCCCTCGTAGCCGACGACGGGTGAGCCGCCCGTGCCCGCCAGGCGCCGGAGCGCGGCCGGGTCTGGCGGGACGGTCTCCGTATGGCTGGAGTGGTAGAACGCCGAGTCGGTGACGAGCTCGCTCAGGTCGTCCGCGTAGCTCACGCGAAAGGCCCCGAAGCGCTCGCTCTCGGGGTACGTGCCGTACGAGGCGCCGCGCGGGACCCGCCGGAACGCCTCCCCGGCGATCAGGAAGCTGATCGCCTTCGCGGGCGTGTGGACGAGGTTCAGGAAGTGGGTCTGGTACTCCGTGTTCGCGTGCGCGATCGCCAGCGGGTCGTACGCGAACTGCGTCGCCCACTGGAAGCCGGCCCCGCGGAAGGCGCGCGCCATGGCGGGATACATGTAGGAGCCCGCGACGTCCGCCGCGTCGAACTCGTACACCATCCGCGCCTTGTCGCGGCACCCCGGGAAGTCCGCGTACGGGATCGTGTACCGGTCCACGTTCGGCAGCATGTTGCCGCCCACGGCGCCGTTCCGGACGAGGCCCGTCGGATACCACTGGTGGCTCACGCCGTCGATCCGCGCGGCGCAGACGGCGCGGCCGTGCCCGTCCGAGTAGTCCTGGCTGATGTTGTAGAAGACCGGCTTGCGGAAGCCGGCCTCCCGCAGCGCCTCCGCCATCGCGTCGACGTAGGCCGTCGTCTCCGCGGGCCCGCCCGGATGCTCCGGCTCGTTGATCACCTCGACGGCGATGAGGTTCGGGTCCTCGGCGTACGTGAGCCCCGTGTACGGGTTCCGGTGGCGGACGAACTGCCGCAGGTAGTTCGCCTGCTTCCGGCGGGCGACGGCGTCGGTCGTCATCTGCCCCTTGTCGTAGCCGTCCGAGAGCCCGTCGGTGGGGGGGTCCGGCTCGGGGTAGCCCGGCGGCCACCAGGCGATCGGCGTGAGGATCGCCTTGATCCCGTGCTCCGCGAGACGCGCGAGCAGGTAGTCGAGCAGGTCGAGATGTTCGTTCTCGAGCAGGTTCCCCTCTCGGTCGCTCACCTCGCGGTCCCAGACGTGGATCCGGTACGCGTCGAGACCGAGCCTGGCGAGGTGCAGGACGTCCGCGTCGATCGCCCGCTTCCGGTCCACGCCGAGGTAGCCGTGGGCCCGGTACGCGTGCGCGAACGGCGTGGAATAGTTGACGCCGAACAGCGCCACCTCGTCCCCCGTGGCCGTCCAGCGCATCACGCCGGCTTCATCGACCGTGACGGGCACTACGGCCGAGTCCGGCGTCTGCGCCCGGAGCGCCCCGACTGAGGCGATGGCCCAGGCGAGCATCGGAGCGGAAATCCACCGAAGTCGTGACCGACAGCTCGTCATGGACCCTCAACCTCGAACACGTACGCGGTGAGGGGCGCGAGGGTCGGGACGGGCACGAACCCGCCGAACCGTCCGTCGGCCCCGAGCTCGAGGGACGCGGCGGGGGCGTCTCCGAGCAGCGCCGTCACGCGGTGAAGTCCCGGCTCCAGCGCTCCGGGCGCCGAGGAGAGCGCCACGCCCGCCACCGGCTCCTCGTCGAGGTTCGCGACCACGAGCGCGACGTCGCCGCCACGGACACGGAGATAGGCCGCGACCGCATCGGTGCCCGCCTCCAGCGGGACGAGCGCCCCCGCACCGAGGGCCGAGCTCCCGGCGCGAAGGTGGATCAGCGTTCGGTAGTGGCTCAGCAGCGAGCCCGGGTCTCCGACCTGCGCCTCGACGTTCGCGACGAGCGAGTCGGTCGGGAGCGGCTCCCAGGGAGTGCCGGTCGTGAACCCCGCCGCGGGCGCGAGTTCCCAGTGCATGGGGGTCCGGATCCGGGGGTCCGGTTTGTCGCCCGTCATCCCGATCTCCTCCCCGTAGTAGACGAAGGGGAGCCCCGGGAGGGTGAGAAGCAGGCTCGCGGCGAGCTTCGCGCGCGCCACGTCGCCCTCGAGCCAGGTGAGCGTGCGCACCTGGTCGTGGTTGCGGAGGAACGGCGCCCAGCGGTCGTTCGGCACCGCCTCCTGCAGCCGGAGCACGGTGGCCAGGAGCCGGTCCGACGAGCCCGACCGCACCGCGTCGAGGATCGCGTCCGACACCTCGAACGCGAAGTACGAGTCGAGCTGGTCCGGATAGTAGGGGAGGAGCGCGCCCGTCGAGTCGAACACCTCGCCGATCGTGAACGCGTCCGGGGCGATCGACCGGACGTACGCGCCGTACTCGCGCATCATGTCGTGCGTGCGCGGCAGGTTCGTGGAACGCCCCGTCTCCGGGTCCTCCATCAGATGGCGCACCGCGTCGAGGCGGAGCCCGTCGGCGCCCATCTCGAGGAGCCAGAACGCCGTGATCCGCTTCAGCTCCTCGCGGACGGCCGGCGTCTCCCAGTCGAGGTCGGGCATCGTGCGCGAGAAGAAGCCGTAGTAGTACTCGTCGCGGGTCGGAGCCCGGTGCCAGTTGCTGCCGCCCCACTCGTTCGGCGGGCCCGGCTCGTCCCTCCAGCGGAACCAGTCCCGGTACGGGGAGTCCGGTTGGAGAAGCGCGTGCTTGAAGAACGGGTGCTCGCTCGAGACGTGGTTGACCAGCATGTCGACGATCACACGGATCCCGCGGACGTGCGCCTCCTCGACCAGGAGCCGGAAGTCGGCGTTCGTCCCGTAGCGGGGGTCGACTCGGTAGAAGTCGGTGACGTCGTAGCCGTGGTAGCTGGCCGAAGCCATGACCGGCATCAGCCACAGGCAGCGGACGCCGAGGTCGTCCCGCGTCTCCGGGTCGCCGTCGTTCAGGTAGTCGAGCTTCGCGACGAGGCCCGCGAGGTCGCCCACCCCGTCGCCGTCGGAGTCGAAGAAGGAGCGGACGAAGATCTCGTAGCAGACGGCGCCGTCCCGCCAGTCGGAGCCGCCCGCGTCGACGGTCTGCGCGTTCGCGCCGGGCGTCGCGGTCGCGACGAGCGCGAGGGCCGCGCACGCGCGGAGCGCGGGAACCGGACGCGTGCGGAGCGCGCGGCCGGCCCGGCATCGCGGGCCCGGACCCGGGCGGGGCACGGCGCTACCCGTCCCGCGTCCCGAACAGGAAGGCGAGCGGGTCGTCGAGCCGCGCCCGCCACGACGCCTCGTTGTGATTCGCCCCCTCGTACTCGCGGACCACGAAGTCCCGGCCCTCCACCAGGCCCTGTCCGAGCAGCCATTCCCGGACGGCCGCGTGCGTGGGCCCGTACTCGGCGTCGAGGCCCTCGGTCCCGTAGTCGAACCAGTAGCGCGCGCCCGTCGGAACCTCGAGTCCTTCCTCGATGTCCTGGAGGATGAAAGGCGTCTCGTCCGGTGGCGTCTCCGGCTCCTCCCCGGTGATCAGGCCGGCCCAGACCTTCTCGGAGAGCGGGAAGTGGGTCGAGACGCAGCCGCAGGCCCCGAACACGTCCGGGTGGCGGGTCACGAGGTAGAACGACAGCAGCCCGCCCATCGAGGAGCCCATCACGACCGTCTTCTCCGGCCCCGTCAGCGTCCGAAACTCGGCATCGACCCGGGGCTTCAGCTCCTCGATCAGGAACCGCGCGTAGTCAGGCGCACGGTGCCAGGGCGAGTACTCGGGCCCCCGCTCGGCCGTGCTCCAGGCGCCCACCACGATGACCGGCGGGATCACGCCTTTCCCCGCGAGCCGGACTACGGCCTCGTCGACTCCCCAGTCGACGCCCGTGTTCGCGATCCGCGGGTCGAACAGGTTCTGCCCATCCGACATGTAGAGGACGGGGTAGCGCGCGTCCGGGTTCTCGTCGTAGCCCGGCGGGAGCCAGACCTCGACGTGGCGCGCCGGCCCGAGGTGCTCGGAGAGGACGTCCGTCCAGTAGACGAGGCGCCCCTCGACGCCCGAGCCCTCCCAGTCGGCGATGTACTCCACCGGGTCCTTCTTGAAGTCGACGATCTCGTGCGACGCCTCGACGTCCCCGTCGATGACGAGCCGGGCGTTGGGCGGGACCATGCCCGAGGGGCCGAGCGCCTCCCGGTCCCAGGAGCCGAGCGTGAACTTGTACTCGAGCTCGGTCCCCATCGGCACGTGCAGCTCCACCACGCGCTCCGTGCCGGACCCCTCCATCGCGAGCGCGTCGGCCCTCCACGGCCCGAGCTGCGGGAGGTTTCCGGCGAGATAGACCGTGCCCGTGCCCTCCGGGACCCGGGCCCGGATCGTGGCCGTGCAACAGTCGGAGGCGGTCTCCGCGGGAGGCGACTCCTCGCCGGCACAGGCCGCGGCGGCGAGCAGGACGGCCAGAACGGGTGCGGTTCGCATGGGCGGATGCTGCCTGAACGAGTGAGGGTGGCGTGCCCGGGCCCGACCCGCCGGAGCCCGGTGCCGTCGCGCGGACGGGCACCCTGATTCTAGGTTGCTTCGCGGCCGGACG
Organism: Gemmatimonadota bacterium; assembly: GCA_046484665.1. Lineage (GTDB taxonomy): Bacteria > Gemmatimonadota > Gemmatimonadetes > Palauibacterales > Palauibacteraceae > Carthagonibacter. Next base: position 12,397 of record JAWOIN010000089.1, on the reverse strand, counting down.
CACCCATCCCGAGAGAGACGACATGGCTTCTGCGAAACCCGGAATGGCGATCGGCCTCGACCTGGGCGGGACGAAGATCCAGGCGGCGGTGGTGGATCGCGACGGCGGCGTGCTCGCCTCGCACCGGCGGGAGACCAACGTCGCCGCCGGACCGTTCGCGGTCGTCGACGACCTGATCGACTCGGTCCGCACGCTGCTCAGGTTCGACCCGGAGGGGATCCGGACCGTGGGCGTCGGCGTGGCGGGGCAGGTCGACTCGGCCGTCGGGCTCGTCCGCTCCGCGCCGAACCTCAAGTGGAAGGACGTACCGCTCGGCGAGACGCTCGAGCGGGCGCTGGGCCTCCCGGTGTTCGTCGACAACGACGTGCGCGCCGCGACCTGGGGCGAGTGGCGCCACGGCGCCGGGCGCGGGATCGAAGACCTGGTCGTCCTGTTCGTGGGAACCGGCGTCGGAGGCGGGATCGTGAGCGGCGGCCGGGTCCTGACCGGTGACCGCGGCCTGGCCGGGGAGCTCGGCCATCTGACGATCGTGGCCGGCGGACGGCAGTGCAGCTGCCCAAACCGGGGCTGTCTCGAGGCCTACGCGGGGGGCTGGGCGATCGCCGAGCGGGCGAATGAGGCGGTCGCGGCGGACCCGAAGGCCGGCCGCGTCCTGGCGGCGCGAGCCGCGGGAGGAGACGTCACGGCCCGGGACGTGGCCGAGGCGGCCGCCGAGGGAGATTCCCTCGCGCAGGAGATCATGGCCGAGACGGGCCGGTTTCTCGGCGCCGGCGTCGTCGGGATGGTCCACGCCTTCAACCCCCGCCGGATCGTGCTCGGGGGCGGCGTGGTGGAGGGAAACCCCGGTTTGGTCGAAACCGTCAACGCGGCGATCCGGTCGGGCGTGATTCCGGTGTTCGCGGAGAACCTGGAGGTCCGGCGCTCCGAGCTGGGCGGGGGGGCCGGCGTCGTGGGGAGCGCGTCACTCGCCCTGGGTCGACTCGGAGACTGAGAACCGGCGCGGCGGGACGGGCGACCCGTCCGCGGCCGCGCCGCGAAGAGAGAGGAGAGCAAGCCATGTCGAATCGAGCACCCCTGATGATCGCCCTCTGCGCGGCGGGCCTGTGGGCGCAGCCCGCGGTGGCGCAGACGGCCGCCGACTCGGCCGCGATCGTGGCGACGGCCCTGGACTACATCGACGGCTACTACACGAGCGACGATGCCCGGATGGAGAGGGCGCTCCATCCGGAGCTCGCGAAGCGCATCGTCGTCACGCGGGACGGCGAGAGCCGCCTGCAGAACATGACCGCCGAGCAGCTCGTCGAGGCGACGGCGGGCGGCGGGGCCGGGCAGATCCCGCAGGAGGCGCGCCGCGAGGACGTCGAGATCCTCGACATCTACCGGAACGCCGCGAGCGTCAGGATCGACGCCGGCCCCTGGGTCGACTACCTGCACGTGGCCCGCTGGAACGGCGAGTGGAAGATCGTGAACGTGCTCTGGGAGCTGGCGCCCCGGGAATGACGTCCCGGGGCCGCCGCTCGCCGGGCCCGGGTCACTCCGGAGCGGCGCCGTTCCCCGCCTGCCCGGAGGGCTGGTTCCACATCCAGCGCCAGGCCTGCCAGCCACCGTCCGGCGTGGGCCGATAGAGCACCGACCACTTGCCGTTCGCCGATCCCGTGTCCGGGCCGGCGCCGGCAATCGGCTCGGTCTTCCAGGTGCCCCGGGCGTAGGCCAGCTCGCCCACGAAGGCGATCTCGTCGACCGTCGCGGTCTGCTGGAACAGGGCGGGGTCATAGTTTCCGGAGATCGTCGCGAGAATCGCCTCGCGCCCCTCGAGTGCCGGCCCATCCGGTTGCATCAGGACCGCGTCCTCCGCCACCATGGCCCGCATCGTGGCGAAGTCTGCCGCGTTCCAGCTCGACACGAACTGGGCAACGACCGCACGGACGGTCTCGGGGTCGGGTGTGGCCGTCTCCGCGGACTCGGTCGCCGGCTGCTGAGCACAGGCCGCCAGGAACAGCACCAGCGCGAAGCCCGACACTCGTTTCCAACAGGTCATGACTCGCTCCTCGGTGGACGTGCAACATCCTCGCGACTTCGTCGCGGGTCATGGCGCGCATGGCGAGCACGCATGCCAGGATCCAATTCTGCCGGCGTGCAGCGGATAGCGCCAGAGTTATGGTAGGATCGATACCGGCAAGTGACGGATGACCCGCAGACCGTAGAGCCTCCGGGCGCTCCCGTCTCTTCGGACCATCTCGTGATCGACGCCGCCGAATCCGTCGCGGAAAGCGACCCGCGCGGGGAGGCCAGCGTCGTGGGGGGCGCGTCACCGACCCCTGGTCGGCTCCGGGACCGAGGACGAATCGGAAGCCCCGTCGCCCGCGTCGTCCTCCGTCCCCGGGGTCGGCTTCTCGAACAAATCGCCGTAGAAGAAGCTGTAGCGCGGGCGGGACCCGATGAGCAGGGTCGCATCGTTGCAGACGACGTACTCCGTCTGGATCACCGCCGGCCTCTCGACCGAGAGCCCGCCCCGCTCGATCCGGAGCAGGATGTTCCGGCCCTCGAGGTAGGTTCGAGGGACGGCGTACGTCGTGCGCGCGAACCCGAGGGCGGGCCGCGCCGGCGCGTACGAGCCGAACGAGATCGAGACGTCGAACGAGCTGCGATTGTCGACGTGGACCGTCACCGCGGCGCGCCGCCTGCACGAGTCGTCCAGCTCCTCCGCCATCCGGTCGAGCTCCGCCTCGTCGTCGGACGGGCGCGCGGGGTCGCCGCCGGTGGCGCAGCCGGCGAAGAGCGGCAGGGCGAGCAGCAGCATGGTCGGGAGTCTCATGACATCTCCTACCCGGCAGCCGGCGCGTCCGTTCGGCTCCGGGTGGCGCCCCGGGCCGGGCGGCGAGCCCCTACTCGACGCGGTCCCCCTGCGACGCCGGTTCCGACGACGGCAGCTGGACGTCCGAGTTCCAGATCGTGGCGCTCCAGAGCCACGACCCGTCCTCCTGCCGGCGCGCGATCGCGACGTACTTGCCCGTCTCCGCGACCGGCCCGACCATCCCGGGCGGCGTCCCCGTCCAGCTCCAGGCGCCGCGGTCGTACGCCAGCCCCTCACGGCCGTCGATCTCCTCCGACCGGAAGGTGAACTCCCGCGTGGTCATGCCGGACCGGAGCCCCGCCGCGTACCGGTCACGAATCGCCTGGCGACCGGCCGTGGCCGGCTCGCGAGGCGGCATCTCGATCGCGTCGGGGGCGTACGCGGCGGCCACCGCGTCGGCATCCTGCGCCACGACGGCCCGGGCGTAGGAATCGCCAAGAGCGCGGATCGCGGCGACGTCTCGATCGGCGAGGCCCGACGATTCGGGCTGGCAGGCGAGGGCCAGCAGCGGGAGCAGCGGGGCGACGAACCTGCGCATGGCGGTCAGTCTCCTTTCGCGAAGCCCCGGCGGACGTGCAACGAAGTGACCCGACCGGAGTAGAAGAGGGTGATGACAAGATAGGATGGAGGGGAACCCGTCGCTCGCCGGGACGGCGTGGCGAAGCCTGCGGCTTCGTCCGCGCCGTCATCCTGGTGGGTACGCCAACTCTGAAGAACGGGCCGTGCAATGGTGAGCGATGAGAAGGAACGGGGAACCATCGAGACCCGGTCGGGGACGTGGGAGTGGGAGGTCAAGACCGTCCGCTCGTGGCCCAAGTCGAACGCGACGGGCAGGCGTCTGCGGTTCGCGGACCCCGCCAACGCGGTGAACACGATGTCGCTGGCGCTCGAGCCGGACGGCGGCGAGCTCGCCGAGGGATCCATCCAGGACCTTTCGCGCACACCCCATCGACGCCGCTTCCAGGACCGGTCCGGAACGCTGTGGATCGCTCACCCGGTGAACGAGGGGCGCACGAGGGGAGGCGAGCCGGTGCGGCGGGTCTCGCTGCACAGCCTCGACCACCGGCCGAAGGTCGTCGACCTCCCGCCGGGCCGGACGCTCGGCGACCTCAAGAACGCGGAGCTGATCGAGCTGCTCTAGGCCGGGCCGCGCGGGGAAGCGCCCGCTCGATGGGGCAGGGGCGCTTCGCCCTGGCGCCTCAGGCCGATCTCCAGTTCCCGTGGGCGATGTGAGCCGGAACCGGCGCCTTCCGCGATTCACGGTCGGCCAGGCGGTCCGCCAGCCACTCGAACCACTCGGCGATCGTCTCGCGCCGCTGCTCCGCCCGCTCCTCCCGGAAGTAGCCCTGCAGCTTGCGCCAGGAGATCCTCACCGGGCCGCTGAAGAAGTCGTCGACCAGGTCCAGCGAGAGCTCTCGTCGGAACACGAGCACGCCCAGGCTCTCCCACGTCGTGGTCATCGCGTACACGAGATGGAAGTCATCCCCGAGCCGTCGCTCGACCTCGGCCTTCGTGAGGCCGTCCGGCATCCGGTACACGAGGGTGAGCGCCTTCGCGAACTCCGGGGTCTGGAACGAGTGCAGCAGCTCCATCGCGGACTCGCGCGCCTGGCGGCGCTGGTGCTGGCGCACCTGGACGACCGCGAAGCCGACGCCGAACACGACGGCCACGGCTTCGAGCATCTGGAAGAAGGTCTCCAGCGGCATGCCCACATTGTAGCCGGTCTCGGATTCGACGCGCCAAGGGGGTGCAGGACTCCGGTGCGCGGGACCTTGACAGGACTCCCCGCTCGGTGCGTGAGTCGGTCAAAGGAACTCACATGGAGGTGGCAATGTCGTACCGCGTTCCCTCGCTCGCTCTCGTCGTCGGCGTCCTTCTCCTGACCGCCGGTCCTCTCGCCGCCCAGTCCCGGGAGGAGCTCATCGCAAACGCCCTCAGCGCCGCTCCGGCCGAGATCGCGGCCCACGCGTCAGTAGTGGACGCGCAGGGCACCGTTCTCCGCGAGGGGTCCAACGAGTACACCTGCATGCCGGACAACCCCGACGTGCCGGGCAACTCTCCCATGTGCCTGGACGAGGCGTGGCTGGCCTGGGCCCACGCCTGGATGAACAGGCAGGAGCCGCCGGCCGTAGAGCGCGTATCCTTCGCGTACATGCTCCAGGGGGACTTCCCCACCAGCAACACCGACCCGTACGCCACGAAGCCGACCCCCGACAACGAGTGGCTCGACGACGCCGGGCCGCACCTCATGATCCTCGTGCCGAGCCCCGAGTCTCTCGACGGGATCAGCGACGACCCGGGCCGGTCGCGGCCGTACGTGATGTGGAAGGGCACGCCCTACGTGCACCTCATGGTGCCGACCGCGGGGAACCGGTAGCGAGACGGGAACGCCCCGGAGCCAGGTCCTCCTGGCTCCGGGGCGAATGGATCGCACCGACGGTCCGAAGCGCTCAGCTCGGGCAGCGCGTGAGGTAGCCGTCCGCCGGGTCCTCGAGGTGGAAGTTCACGCCCAGCTTCACGCTCTCGACGTTGCCCTCGCCGTCGTCCACGTCGAGGAGCAGCCAGAAGTGACCGTTTCCGATCAGGCCCTCCCAGTCGATGGTCCCGTCGGGCTCGTAGTCCTCGGACGAGATGTGCATCGGCGTCATGTTCACCGTGACGTCGATCGTGCCGTCGCCGGCCGTGCCGGGGGTCATCGTCCCTTCGACGTCCGGAGCGTTGCGGCCCCACGGAGTCCACGTCTTCGGGCCGGACCGCTCGGTGAACCCGACGAAGGCCGTGCTCCCCAGGTCCACGGACCAGTCGACCGTACCGACGTAGTCGGCTCCCTCGACGTAATCGAAACCACCGAGGGCGGAGGTCCAGGTGACCGTGACGCCGTTGTCGAGCAGCTGGCTCGACTCGTAATAGACGTCCGGACAGGTTCCGCCGTCCGGCGGGAGCGTGAAGTCGAAGACGGGGTCGAACTCCACGGTGCCGTCCGACGTCGCCGCCGTGGGCGAGTCGCCGCACGCGACGAGGCCGATCGCGAGTGCCACCAGGCCGAGTGGAACGAGGCTTCTACGCACGCTGTCCCTCCTGCCGTCGTGGACCCGCCGCTGTGGGAGCGGGCCGGCCGGGCGGGTCCCGTGAGGTACCGGCAGCGGGGAGTGGAGCACGAACCGTGCGCGGAGGAGACGGGAATCAGGGGACCGGATCCCGGGTCTCCGTAACACCATGCATCAATTGCAGTCTCCCGGTCCCGACCGTCGCCGTGAAGGACTCCGCCCGGGAGTCCCGGGACCGCCGGGCCGACTACTTTCTTCCGAGGCCTGAACACATGCTTCCGTGGCCATCGGTCCACCGTCAGGAGCGCCGGTGGCGAAGGAGACCCTTGCTCACTTGCTCCTCCGCGGCACCCCGTCTATCGTCGGCCATGACTCCCGACCCCGTCCGAGGCGGCCGTCCACGGGTCCCGGCGCGATGAGACTGATCTCCGAGCTGCGGCGCCGGAAGGTCTTCCAGGCGGCGGCGGTCTACGCCGTCGTGGCGTGGGTCATCGTGCAGGTGGCCGAGACGACGTTCCCTCTCCTGGGGCTCCCCGAGTGGACGGCGCGGCTCGTGCTCGTGCTCGCGATCGCGGGGTTCCCGCTCGCGGTGGTGCTGGCCTGGGCCTACGAGCTGACGCCGTCGGGCCCCCGCGCGGAGGCCCCGCCGGAGGACGGCAGCCGGACGGGAGCCGGGAGCTCCGCCGGCGAGGGGCAAGGGGTCCTTGGAACGCCGGAGGCCGGCGGCGTAGCCCCGGCGGCCGACCGCGACCTACCGGCGGACCGTCCGCGGGCCCCGCGCTCGATCGCCGTCCTCCCGTTCGCGAACCTCAGCCCCGACCCCGAGAACGAGTACTTCTCGGACGGCGTGGCGGAGGAGATCCTCGACGCGCTGGCGAAGGTGACCTCCCTGCGCGTGGCCGCACGGACCGCCTCCTGGGCGTTCAAGGGCCGGAATCCGGACCTCTCCGAGATCGCCACGAAGCTCGGTGTCGACACGATCCTGCAGGGAAGCATCCGCCGCGCGGGCGACCGGGTCCGGATCTCGGCCCAGCTCGTGGAGGTGGCCGCGGGCTTCCATATCTGGTCGGAGCGGTTCGACCGCGAGATGTCGGACCTGCTCGCCGTGCAGGAGGAGATCGCCCGGAGCATCGTCGACGCGCTCCGCGTCCAGCTCAGCGAACGCGAGGACGTGGCGCTCGGGCGGGCCCCCACCGCCGACGTCGCCGCCTACGAGCACTACCTGCTCGGTCGCTGGCACCTCCGCAGTCCGAGCGAGCGCTCGGTCCAGACGGCGATCGCCATGTTCCGGCGCGCGATCGAGGCCGATCCGACGTTCGCGCGGGCCTGGGCCGGCCTCGCCGAGGCGCTGACCTTCGAGTACACCTGGTTCCGCCGCGAGCCCGAGGTGATGGAGGAGGCCGCGCGGGCAAGCCGCGAGGCCCTGGCGAACGGCCCCGACCTCGCGGAGTCGCTGACGGCACACGGCGCCGTCCTCGCGCTGGAGCGACGCTTCGCGGAGGCGCACGCGGCGTTCGAGGAAGCGATCCGGCTGGATCCGCGCTTCTTCGAAGCCTGCTACATGTACGCCCGGACCCTCTTCTCCGAGGGCCGCGCGGCGGAGGCGGCCGGGATGTTCGCGCGGGCCCACGAGGTGCGGCCCGAGGACTACCAGAGCCTAGTCCTCCAGGTCCAGGCGATGCAGGCGGCGGGCGCGGAGGGTGGCGAGGAGGTGGCCCGCCATGCCCTCGACGTGATTCGCCGGAACCTGGAACTGAACCCCGACGACGCGCGCGCCCTCTACCTCGGCGCACACGTCCACCTCTACCTCGGGCGCCGGGAGGAGGCGCGGGAATGGATCGACCGGGCCATCGCGGCGGACCCGGATGATCCCGCAGTCGCCTACAACGTCGCCTGCCTCTACGCGCGCCTCGGGGAGTCGGAGCGGGCCATGGACATCCTCGAGCAGCGGGTGGAGCGGGGATCGATGCTGCCCGCCGACTGGGTGCGGAACGACCCGGACTTCGACTCCCTGCGCGACGACCCGCGGTTCCAGCGGTTCCTGGAACGGCTGGCCTGACGGGCCCCTGTCCTCCGAACCGCGCCGGACCGCCTGCCGCCGCAGCACCTGCACGCGGATCTGCGACGGGAACGACCGCCCCCTGACCACGTGCGCGGTCCCGGAGTGCCGCTCGCATCGAAGAGCCGGGTCGGGGCGGCGGCTCGGGCCAGCCGCTCCCCGCCCACGACCGTCGTGTCCGGCCACAGGCTCGGCATCTCGTACCCCTCGTCCGCCATGAACTCGAAGCACTCGCGGTTCGTGACCTCGTGGCGATCGAGCAGGAACTCCTCGACCTGCATCTCCCCGGCGCCCGGCCGCGAGGGGCCGGCGGGAACGCTGACGAGGAGCGTCAGCGGCCCGGGTGCGCCCGGACCTCGGATCGTCGTCAACGGAGCGCGATGGTGAGATCGACCTCGGGGTACCCCCCCTGCCTCGGCCCGGCCAGCTCCTCGGAGAGCGTGCGGCGCCCGAGGAGCACTCCGAGCGGCTCGCCCCGGAGACGCCAGTCGAAGAACGCCGCCATGTAGTCGCCGGCGATCCGGATCACCCGGTCGGGATCGAGCTCGTAGCGGTGCCGCTCGCGCCAGTCGCGGTCCGCGTAGTGCCGGTAGAGGTGGATGAGATCCGAGAAGTACGCGTGCCCGGTGCCTCGCACCACGGCCGTGAACACCGGCGCTCCGGGACCCGGCAGGTAGCCCCGACGCTCGAGCTCGAGCCGGTTGTATCCGCCGATCAGGTGCAGAAGCGGCGCCCCGATCTCGAGCGAGCCGCGCGCATCCTCGCTCGCCGGCTCGCGGACATCCCCTTCCATCGCGACGACGGCCAGGACACGCGGGTCGCGCGAGAGCTTCCCGACCGCCGAGCCCCCGAGGGAGTGCCCCGCGAGGCCGATCCGGACGGCGTCGATCGACACCCCGGTCGGCGGAGCCTCGTCCGAGAGCGCATCCAGGACAACCCGGAGGTCGGCCGCCCAGACGCCGGCCGCGTCGGCGAGCATCCGCTGTCGCTCCAGCTCGTCCTCGATCTCCGGCCACAGGGCCATGTCGCGCGTCGATCCGTCGGGATACTCGATCATCGCCGCGCCGTGCGGGTGGCTCACGGCGTACACCGCGTACCCCCGGCTCGCGAGATCCTCGAAAAAACTCTGGTAGAGGGCCGGCGGGAACGAGAGGCCGTGGCTGAACACCACGGCGGGAACCGCCGCTTCCACGGGCTCCGCGTCGAGCCAGGCGTGGGTCCCGATCTCGGCGTGGAACCCCTCCGGAACCGGGAATCGCCGGACGAGCGCCTCGCCCATCGCGTCCGATGCCCAGGGCTTCGAGATCGTCCCCGGCGCGCGCGCCGGGAACCAGACCTCGACCAGGAGGCGCCGCCGGTCCCCCGGGTCCGGCGTCAGGTCGTCGGGGCCGGCCTCGAGCGCGAAGGACGTCCAGCCGATCGGCGCCGTCCCCCGGGGCGGAACGGACGTCAGGTCCTGCGCCGCACCGGCGCGGGCGGAGCCGACGAGCGCCGCCAGCAGCGCCGCCCCCGCCGCCGCGGTCCGCCGCCGCGATCGGAACGGTCTCGCCACCGTCGAACCGCGGGAGCGGAGCTCTCGTACCATGCCGGGAAAGGTCGGCCCCGGGAGCCGCGCGGTCAAACGCGGTTGACACTCGGCCCCCGACCGGTGATATTTTCACCGTTCGGCAAGGAGCCGGGCAGCGCGAGCACCAGCGACAGAATCTGGTACGGGAGACCGGTCTGAGTCGGTCTCCCTTTTTTGTGGCTCTTGCACGTGGCCCGACGCGGGGGCGAATGCCGCGCAGAGTCATGAGTCGGCAGGTACGGATCATCCGCACTCCGACGAGGACTTCAACCAGGAGGAGGATGTATGCGTGCCAAGGGAACTGTGAAGTGGTTCAACGCCGACAAGGGCTTCGGGTTCATCACGCCCGAGGACGGCAGCAAGGACTACTTCGTGCACCACTCGGCCATCCAGGGCGAGGGGTTCAAGTCGCTGAACGAGGGCGACGCGGTCGAGTTCGACAAGGGCCAGGGCCAGAAGGGCCCGGCCGCGGAGAACGTCGTCCGCGTCGGCTGAGTCACGAGTCGACGACCGACCCGAGAGGGCCGCTCCCACTGCGGGGGCGGCCCTTTCGTCGTTCATGGGCGCCGCATCGCGACCCGGCTTCCGGCGCCGGCGCCCGTGGGCCTCTAAGCGGGCGCGGCGCAGGTTGGGAGATTCCGGAGACGAGGACAGCGAGGGAGGCGAGGGGCCTTACCATGCACCGAGGACCACTCCCGTGAGACGAGCCCTCCGCAGCGCGCCGCGGCCGGGTGCGGGGGTCCTCGTCGCCATGGGCCTTCTGCTCGGGGTGCCCGTCGGACCGGCCGCGAGTCCCGGCGCGCAGCAGGTCCCGACCGTGTCGGACGGCCACGTCCGGATCGTCACCTGGAACATCCGCCGCTATCCCGAACCGTCCACGGACGTGGACCGCGTGGCCCGGATCCTCGCCGACCTCGACGCGGACGTCGTCGCCGTGCAGGAGATCGTCGACCCCGACGCGGTCCCGGAGCTCCTGCGCCGGGTGAACGACCAGCTCGTCCGGCGTACGACGGATGGGGCTCCGCGCCGTTACCGGCACGTCCTCGCGGAGACCGGCGGAGGCGGCGGCCTCTTCGTCGGCTACATCTACGACGAGACGTCCGTCCGGCTGACCGGCGTCGAGACCCTCGCCAGCCTGCAGATGACGCGGGACCTCCGCCCGGCGCTGCTCGCGCGGGTCGAGAGCCTGCGGGGAGGACTGGATCTCCTGATCCTGACCGCGTACACGGACTCCGGCACGAAGCTCCGCGACTACTCGAACCGCATGGGGTTCCTCGACGCGCTCGCCGGCGAGCTCGGGCCGCGGCGGTCCGAGGAGGCGGACGTCGTCGTGCTCGGAGACCTCAACACGATGGGGCACTTCGAGGAGGGCGGCCTGCGACGGGTCACCGGGGAGGAGGAGCTCGCCATCCTCGACCGAAAGGCGCTGGAGATGGGACTCGCGAGGCTGGTCCCGACGCCCGCCTGCACGGAGTACTACCGGGGCCGGGGGAGCCTGCTCGACCACATCCTCGTCGCCGCGCCGATGCGCGAGGTGCCGGCCCACGCGGTTGCCCGCGTCCTCGGATACTGCGCCGAGGCGGCGTGCCGCCCCCTGGATCCCGAGACCATGCCGCACGACTACCGGCGGGTGTCGGATCACTGCCCGGTCGTCATCGACCTGCTCGACGTGGACTGGGACTGACGGGACGCGCGTCCCGAACCCGGCAGCCGCCTACCGCCGCAGCACCGGCACGCGGATCTGGGACGGGTACGCCACGGAGTGGTGCACGCGGTTCCGGGCCGGCACGCCCTCCGTCTCGTCGTAGTTCCGGCCGCCCGTGTTCAGGTTGCGGGTGAAGCGCGGGAAGTTCGAGCTCGAGACCTCGATCCGCAGGCGGTGTCCGGGGGCGAACCAGTTCGAGGTGGACATCGGGCTCACCTCCACCTCGTAGACGACGCCCGGCTCCATGAACACCTGCCGGTCGTACCCCTCCCGGTAGCGGACGCGCTGGATCGTCTCGTCGAGGTTGAACGCGCGGCCGTCGGGATGGAGGTCGAGCAGCTTCACGGTGAAATCGGTGTCGCGCGCGTCGGAGGAGACGTACAGGGTGATCCCGATCGTCCCGCTCACCTCGAGCCCCTCCTCGAACGGCTCGGTCGTGTAGACGAGGATGTCCTCCCGGGAGGCCTCGATCTCCCGCTGGTCGAAGGAGCCTGCCTCGATCGCTCCGCCGGTGCAGCAGACGTTTCCTCCGTACGACATCACGGGGTCCGCCGGGTCGTACACGAACTCGTCGAAGTCTTCGTCCTCGGCAGGCGGCTCGGCCGTCAGGACCCCGTCACCGCTCGACGTGTTGGCGCCCGCGTCCGAGGCCAGAAAGAGGACGAGGGTCTCGGCGCCTTCCGGCGGCCAGGTAGCCGACGCGTTCCACTCGTTCGCGCCCATCGTGTAGTAACGCATGCGGGGGAGCGTGTCCGTGAGGCCGTTCGCCTCGCCCTTCAGCCAGTGGTCCCACCAGGCCCAGCCAAGCTCCTCGTAGTCCCAGCGGGCGTCGCCGACGCTCCGCTCTCCCACGACCGTGTTCTCCTCGGCGCTCCCGTAGGCGCAGTGCCCGACCGGCGCCACGATGGCGAACTGGTTGTCGCGGGTCTCGGCGTCGACCCCGTTCTCCCGCACGTGATTGAACAACGCGAGGTTGGGGCCGATCGAGACGTCGTACCAGGACATGAACCAGAGGCTCGGGACGCCGAACGGCTCATCGTCGTGATAGAGACCGCCCCGGTCCCAGGCCGGGTCGTCGGGGGTGCGCTGGATCATGCGGCCGCCCGTCGCCACCGGGGCGGAGCCCGCGAAGATCCCCTCGGGCCCGTCCACGCTCCTCATCAGG